>CAZKRK010000057.1:0-28266 GCA_964555035.1 uncultured Victivallales bacterium
CGAAACAGCGCCATTCACGCCCCACTCTCCCCCATCCCACTACTCCATCACTCCACCACTCCCCCCTCACGCCGCCGGCTTGGTATATCCCCTGTCCGGCGGGAACTCCTCCAACAACATTCCAACGATGGTCTCGCTGCTTATGCCCGAGCTCGCGGCCGCATAGTTCGGGCTGACCCGATGGCGCAGGGAAGGTCTGGCGACCCAGTTCACGTCCTCCACCGTGGCCTCGTAGCGGCCGTGCAGCAGTGCGCGGGCCTTGGCACAGCTAATCAACGTTAGGACTCCCCTTGGCCCCGAGCCCCAGTTGATCCACTTCGCGATAGCCTCCGGCGCCTCACCCGCCTTCCGGCTCCACGCGTTCTCTCCGGGGCGGGAAGCCCGAACCAGGGACCAGGCATAGCCGACAACCTGTTCCGACGCCGGCATGCGCAGAACGAGCTGCTGCCCCGCCAGGAGCTGGTCTGCCTCGAGCAACGGCTTGATGTCGCCGAGCTTGCCGCCGGTCACTCTGCGGGCGATGTCCCACTCCTCGGGAACCGATGGGTAGTTCACCCGGATGTACATCATGAACCTGTCCAACTGGACTTGCGGCAGAGGGTAGGTGCCCTCCTGTTCCAACGGATTCTGAGTTGCCAGCACGAAGAACGGGTTGGGCAAGGCGTAGTCCTTTCCGCCCGCCGAAATCACACGCTCCTCCATGGCTTCCAGCATGGAGGCCTGAGTCTTCGGCGGAGTCCTGTTGATTTCGTCAGCCAAGACGATGTTGGCGAAGATAGGCCCCTTGAGGAACTTGTAGCCGAGCTCCCTGGTCGCGGCATCTTCCTGAAGCACATCGGTGCCGGTGATGTCCGAAGGCATCAGGTCCGGCGTGAACTGTATGCGGTGAAACGACAGGTTCATCGCCTCCGCCAGTGAGTGTACCATCAGCGTCTTGGCCACACCGGGAACACCTTCGAGCAGGGCATGGCCCCGGGCCAGGATGACCGTGACCATCTGTTCGATCACCTCCCGCTGCCCCACGATCACTTTCGACATCTCGTCGATAAGGTCCTTGTAGGTTTGACCCCACTTCTCTACCGCGGCGATGTCGCCGTTTCGTTCTGCCTGCCTTTCAGCCATTTCCATGCTCCTCTCACACCACCGGAGCGGCATATTCTTCGTTTGCGGGAACTTCCTTCAGCAACATATCGACAATCGACTCGCTCGTGATCCCGGCGGCCAGCGCCGCGTAGTTGGGCCCGATGCGATGGCGCAGCGATGGTGCGATCACCCAGTTGATGTCCTCCACCGAAGCGTGGTACCGCCCGTGAATCAGGGCGCGCGCCTTGGCACAGCTTATCAGCGTCAGTACGCCCCGCGGACCGGCGCCCCAGTTGATCCACTTGGTGATGGATTCCGGCGCATCGCCCCCCGAGGCGGTCCGGTCCCACGGGCTCGTCCCGGGACGGGAAGCGCGAACCAGCGACATAGCGTAGCCGACCACCTGGTCTGACACCGGCAGACGCTGAACCAGCTCCTGCCCTTCAAGAATCTCACTGCCCTCAAGCACCTGCGTCACCTCACCCAGCCCGCCGGTAGTGACCTTCTCGGCAATCTCCCATTCCTCGAGACCGGAAGGATAGTCAACCCTGATGTGCAGCAGAAAACGGTCCCGCTGCGCCTCGGGGAGAGGATAGGTCCCCTCCTGGCCCAGCGGGTTCTGGGTTGCCAGCACGAAGAACGGGTTCGGCAACCGGTAGTTCTCGCCTCCCGCCGAAACCATGCGCTCCTGCATGGCCTCGAGCATCGCCGCCTGCGTCTTCGGAGGCGTCCGATTGATCTCGTCGGCCAACACTATGTTGGCGAAAATCGGCCCCCGTACGAACTTGTAGACGTGCTCGTGCGTGGCCGGATCCTCCTGGAGCACGTCCGTGCCCGTGATGTCCGACGGCATAAGGTCCGGCGTAAACTGAACGCGGTTGAAAGTCAGGTTCATCGCCTTGGCCATGGAGAGAACCATCAGGGTCTTGGCGACACCCGGAACGCCCTCGAGCAGGGCATGGCCCCGGGCCAGCATCGCCACAACCATCTGCTCAATCACTGCCTTCTGCCCCACGACGGTTTTCGCCAGTTCGGCCGTCAACTTCTCGTAAGTTCGACCCCAGCTTTCTACCGCGGCTACATCCCCACTGTTTTCGGTCATCTCTCAACTCCTCCCGTGTTGGAGTTCTGTGTCTCTCTATTCCAGACTCTCAAAATACTCTCTAAGCCGGTCTTCATAGGCCTTGGGAATCCGCGTTCTCGTTCCGGATCTCATAGACTCCCGTATGCCGCGAGGCAATGATGTGCTCCAGATGTCCCGGCCGCGCTTGATGGCATCCGGATGAGCGTCGCCGTGACGCGTTTCGCTGCTGCGGGCGTCACCGTCGGGAGCGATTTCCAGGTAGCTTGCATCGCCTTCCTGGAGTGGCGCGTTGTCCGCGGTCGTCCCGACTCCGGGACCGCGCTTGGCACTGGCCATTGCGCCCTGGCCCTGGCCCATACCCTCCCCCTGGCCCTGGCCTTGACCTTGTCCCTGGCCCTGACCCTGACCTTGGCCTTGGCCCATACCTTGGCCCTGACCTTGGCCTTGGCCCATACCTTGGCCCTGACCTTGACCCTGGCCCATGCCTTGTCCTTCACCTTGGCCCTGGCCTTGGCCTTGACCTTGGCCCTGGCCCTCGCCCATGCCTTCGCCTTCCCCCATGCCTTCGCCGGCTCCCAACAGGGCCGCCAGTTCCATGCCATCGGGAACATAGCCCACGCCTTCGCCCCCGCCTTGTCCCTGACCTTGGCCTTGTCCTTGGCCCTGGCCCTGACCTTCGCCCTGACCTTGGCCCTGGCCTTCGCCTTGACCTTCGCCCTGACCTTGGCCTTGACCTTGGCCCTGACCTTCTCCCTGGCCTTCTCCCTGGCCCTGGCCTTGACCTTCACCCATGCCTTCGCCTTGGCCCTGGCCTTCGCCGCCGGACTGCTCGCCACCGCCCGACTGCTCGCCGCCGCCCGACTCCTGGCCTCCACCGGATTGCTCTCCACCGCCCGACTCCTGCCCTCCACCGGACTGCTGACCGCCACCCGATTGCTGCCCCCCGCCGGACTGCTGGCCTCCGCTATCCTCCTGACCGCCGCCGGATTGCTCTCCGCCACCCATCTCTTCGCCGCCGGTTGTGGGTGCAGAGAGGGTTCCTGCGATCTGTACGGCCTCGGCAATCGGAACGTTCGCTATCTGCATCTCGCCGGTCAGGTCCTCTACGGCCTCTCCGATGCCGACTGCCGCCTCGGCCTGGGCAAGGGCGGCGGCCACGAGCTCGGGGCTCGCGGACGGTTGCGCAGCAGCGCCGGTGGTCGTCTGAGCGGGCGGTTCACCGGCTGGGTCCGTGCCCGTTTCCTGCTGCGACGTATCCGCGGGCTCCGTTGTGCTGTCGGAAGACCCGACACCCATCTCCTCGAGTCGTTCCTGCTCTATCTCCGCGATCGCAGCCGCGGCTTCGAGCTGCTGCTGCGCCAGCATGGCCATGCGCTGGGCCAGGTCCAGCATCTCCTCGAGCTCTTCACGCTTTATCTCCGCCAGGACCCGGGCGCGGTTCACATGCCTGCCGAGGATGGTCTCTCTCTCGGCTGCTTCCTCCGCCGCGCCCAAATCGGCGGCGTCATAGAGAGCAGCCCCTACTTCCGGAAACTGCAGGAGCGTCTTCTCGGCCAGCCCGGCCACGTGTTCAACGGAGGGCGGAGCAGCAGCCGTGGCCGCCTTCTGCAGCGGTTTCTCGATTGTCACAAGCTCGGCCAGCTCAGCGCGCACCGCCTTCTCCAGCTCGGTCGCCACGTCGACCATCTCCGTGCGTAGAATCGTGGCAGCTTCGTCGAGTTCACGCGCGGCTTCCGCGAACGCGCCGGGCTTGAGGGACGCATCCGTCGGTCTGGGCTTGCCCAGCGCGGCGAGCTTCTCGACTGCCTGAAGTGCAGTTGCCTTGACTCCTTCGGATACCAACGCGGAAATGGACCTGATTTTCTCCAAAACCTCCTGTGCCTGGTACAGGATAAGGTCGCTCGAACCATCGCCCTGGAGCACCAGTGCCGTGCGCCGGGCTGTAACGGAGCCGCGCAGCAGCGACTCCGCGCCCCGGTTGAGCTCACCCAGCTCGATCGCCATCGCGTTCCGGCGTGCCTGGTCGCGAGTTTCCGACACTTCGCCCACGGCATGGCGCACGGCGCGCTCAGCCGCGGAAAGCTTCTTCTCCAGATCGGACTCCTTCTTGTTCAAGGCCACGGCAACCTGTTTGGCCGCGTCCTCTGCCGACCGGATCCTCAACGCAACAAACTGCGGCACGCCCACACGTCGCGACATTGCCTTGAGGTCTTCTGCGATGGCCATTTCCGCTTCGGCGGCCTTCTCGGGCGAAGACGTGATGCTCCCGGCGACCTTGTTGTGTTCTTCAAGGGCGGCCGCCACGTCGTCGCGGAGCCCGCTGAGGAGTTCGGCAAGCTTGTAGTACTGCTCCGCGGTGAGAAACTTGTCCAGGCGCCCGGCCCAGTTTTCCAGCTCGACAAGCACCTCAGCCAGCGCACCGACCACCCGCCCCTGGCGATCGAGGGCGGCGCTCTTGGCTTCACCGAAGATCGACTCGCGCGCTTGCTCGGCGTGATCTTCCGCCAGGCGGCTCAGCGTGTCGAGGCGGTCCGTGACCGCAATGATGCTACTCAGCCGACGCAGTTTCCGCACCATGAGCGATTGCTCTTCCAGCAACGCTTCCAGGACTTCCTCGTTCCCCAGGTCGGACGCGCGTGTCTTCTCTTTCAGCGCTTCCTGTTCGGCAAGAAGCTGTTTCACCGCCTTGACTGTGTCCCTGTCGATGCTGGCGGGGTCCTCGAGCTGGCGGATTCTGGTGTAGAGCTGTTCCAGGGAGTCGATGACTTCCTGCTGGAGTGTGCCGGCTTCGGCGAAACGCGTACCCAGAATCTCCTGGCCAATCCGCACAAGCGTTGCGGCAATACCGCTGTCACGCAGAACACGTCTGGCCTCGGCAGCAATGGAACCCAACTCACCGGTCCACTTCGAGACCTCCTCAAGCATGCCCTCGTAGCTCTCGAAGAGCGTATCCATCTCGGACTGAGAGTTGGCCACGGCAAGGATCGCGTTCTCGTCGTCGCCGGCCAGTTTGAGTGTCGCCACACGGGTTGTCTCCTGCTTCACGACCAACTCACGCAGCTGGACGGTCAGGGCCACCCGCATACGGCGGCGCCGCAACAGGTCGCGTTCGAGCAGGAGTCTTGACAGCACCTTCTTCATCAATGTCCTGGCCTGCCCAATCAACACCTTGCGTTCGGCGGGCGCGGCGTCGAGGGCCTCGGCCAGCACATCAACGGCTTCCGGCATCTCCTCGTCGGCAAGCGTACCCAGCCGGTCGCGCATCTCCTGGAGATCGGCATAGAGGGGCACCTCGGTCAGGTTGTTGTCCTTGAGCTGCTGCATGTGCGAGGCCAGCACGGAATCGACCATGTCAACTGTCAGCTGCCGAGCCCGGGACTGCCTGCTCTTCTGTCTCAGGATCTCGCGGTTCACCTGCTTCCCCGAACCCGCCGCGGGAACCAGGCACAGGACCAGTGCCAGGTAAACGCCGCGGGGTCCAAGCCACCGGGAATCCAATTGTTTCATGACGTTGTCTCCCGCCCCCTTAAATCCCCAACTGCGCATCGATAATCCGATCGAGCTTTCTTTCAATCTCTTCGTCCTGCTCACGGAGGGCTTCGAGCACTCCCTCACGGTCTGACACTTCCAGCACCATCGGTTCGCTTCGCATCGACAAACCGGAGAAATCCCCGCGATAGTCGAGCGCTTCAAACGTAATGTAGACCCGGTCGCCCTTCGTGACGCCGAGTTTCTTGACGTTCAGGGCGAACGTACCCTCGATCGCCTTGGCGTGGTTTGTCGCCGCGGCGATGTCGAGTTTCGCTTCCGGCTGGGAGTCCGCACTTCCCGCGTCCATACTCTGCACGCTCAACGTGGCCACCACCCGGTCGAGCGCATAGTCGTCCAGTGCCTTGTAGTGGATTCTGGGTTCGGCTTCCGGCCAGACAATGCGGGTTGCCGTGGCAATGGCAATGTTGGGCGGCTGGTCTGCGCGAACCTGCAACACTCCGGCGACGGGACGCTCCAACCCCAGGCCGTCCTCATCCGTCACCTGAACCTCCCACCGGGCAGTGGCCTCCACTTTGCGGAGGGGACTGCTTTCGCCCCTCAAGACAAAGCTCTCCCCCTCGCGCGCCATGGGGTACTCCTGCTCATCAATCCTGAAGCGCGCCGACCGAAGCGTCTTGTTCGATGCCGTGACGATCGGCACGACACGCGATCCCTCCAGCGCAACCCAGGCCCCGCGCCGCTTGGGCGTCGACGCGAATTCGACTGCCGCGTACTCCGGCGTCTTAATGTCAAAATCCACCGCCACGACCGCCAGCGGTATCAGGCGCACTGAGCGCGGCTCGGTGTACGCATCCCCCAGGAACACCTGGTAGGAGAAATCGTCCGACGCGCGAGGAAGCTGCCCCGAGTAGAACGTCCGATCGTCCTCGCCGGGCAACAACTCCACCTCTGTCGACAGGCCGCTCGACGTCGTGCGGACTTTGACCCTCCCCCTCTCCGGCAGCTCGCCGCCCGCGCGAACCTTGAAGGTAATGGGGAGACCGAACGCGGCCACGTTGCCCGGCGATGCGATCTCTTCTATCAGGGTCCGCGTGGGATAGTGCGCGTTGCCCAGGAAGAAACGGTTCAGAAATGCCGCGGCATGGCCGGGAAACGCAGCCATTGCGCCCACGAAAATCAGGCCTGACACGGCGAACACCAACAGGCGGTGGTGCAGCTCACGACGGGAGAACCCCGCAAGATAGTCCATCTTCAATGCCAGGCCGACGGCCCGCTCGATGGTGGCCTTTCTGAGCTCGTCCGACCCAAACTGGGGCCGCCCTGTTTCAGAGAATTGCATGGCCGCCACGAAATCGGTACTCAAACCGTGTTTCCCCTCCACCAGCATGGCCGCCTCCAGCTCGCTCTCCGCCAGCCCGAGCACGGGCAGAATGAAACGCCGGAAACTCCAGACGGTGACTCCCACGACGATGAGAAACGTAACGCCGCGTTCGAGCTTGCCCATGTCCGTGGCGACATCGAGGAGCATGGCCACGAGCAGGGCCCAGAGCGGCGCCGCCATGAACATCGATGTCGCCGAGCCGATGCGGACGGTTCGACGGAACCGCTTCACTCGTTTCAAACCCCTGTACAGGGGGGACAGCGTACCACGGTCTTTCATCGCAGATTCATCAGTTTGCGGGTTAACCATTCGATGAGCATAAGCGCAACAGCCGCGATCAGGACGACCCAGGTGTTCCAGAGGGCCAAACGATGCACGGACGTTTCCCTGACGCGCACCGACGGAACGTCCTTCAGCATCTCGGGAACTTCGTGCAATTCGCCGTGCCGTCCTCCGGTTTCCGCCGCGAGATTCTTCTGCAGCTCGAAGTCACGCGCTGCGCTGCGCCGTTCGATCGAAACCGAGGCGACTTTGAAAGCGGCCTCGATCTCGTCGCCGGTGGCCGGGTCACGCACCAGCAAGCGGTGCCTGCCGGCGGTGTACACCGGGAAGGTCGTCTCGTACACAAAATCGCCACGCGCCAGGGGAATCGACAGAGCGGTCTCGGCAGGCGCGTCCCCCGCGAGCGTATCGGCGGCGACGAGGCGCGCCGAGAGCTGGGGAACGTCAAGCGGATCGAAGTTCAAGTCGTACGCCTCAACCAGGACCCTCACCCGGTCGCCCGACTGGTAAATGGGGCGTTCGACGCTCACGTCAAACCGCTTCTGGGACCCCAACGCGCGACTCAAACCGAGGCGGTAGATCAACTGCCCCCAGAACCTGCGGTAGTACTTCTCGCCGTACTTGCGGCGCAGACGCCACATCTCGTTGAAACCAAGGTAGACCACCTCACCCTTCCCGCACGACCGCGTGGCTATGATCGGCTGGCGCTCCCTGTCATCAACGCAGCGTTCGGAGGGATGCGTGGCCAGGGCGGTCGCGAGAGGATGCCGGCGCAGCACGGGCTGGAACCACGGCAGGCGACCGAGGTTGGCCCACGCGACCCGGTTTTCATGCTCGTCCCTGCCCAGGTTCATGAAATCCTCGTCCGCCGCACCCGGGGTCAACTGCAGACGGAAGTCCTTGATCTTGGGTTTCGAGGTCGGATCCACGACCACCGGCAGCATGTCGGCAATCAGGGTGTTCTTCAGTTCGCCAATACCGTACCGCGGACCGGCGATGACCACGAGCCCGCCGCCAAATTGCTTCACGTATTCCTCGAGCATCTCCTGGAACCGCCGCGAGAGCATTTCCCCAGGGACGTCGGAAAGCAGGATGACGTCGTTGGCAAAGAACTCGGCGCGCGGCCGGACGAGCGTCTCGACAAAAAGATCGTTGTCCCTGCGAACCTTGAAGTCGGCCGACCGCAGAAAAGTCCGAAATCCTCTTCTCCCGATCAGGGGATCACGATGAAAGACCTCCTTGACGAAACGCCATTCCCACGTTGGTTCGTACTCCACGAAGTAGAGCTTCAGGGACTCGTCGCGCACGGCGACCTCACGATCGGCGCAGTTGTTGTCTTCAAGCACTTCCTCGGGGAACGGGTCAACCTTGACTTCCAACACGTAGCGCCCGCTTGCCGTGGGCAGGAACGGGATCTGGCAGGTCACCTGGGAGCTCTTCAGGGGCACAACCTGCGCCGGAGAAACCGCAACCGCCGCGCCCTGGACATCAAGACCGGAGGCCATCCCCTGCTTCCGGGCCGTCAGCGACACGTGTGCCGAGCGCCCGGTGAGTCCGGTCTGCCGCAGGAGCACGGTCACGCTGGCCTTCTCGTCCCGCTTCAGGACCAGCGGCGCCTGCAGGTCGACCGACAGGTCCACGACCTGGCGCGGTCCGACACCCACGCTGAACACCGGCGCACCCAACTCCCTTGCCGCGGCCACGGGATCGCGGCCGGCGTTCTTGTCGAAGTCGCTGAAAACCACCACGCCCGCGAGCAGAGGGCTCTTGTGACGCCGGTTCAGGCAATCGAATGCGCTTCCGAGCGCGGTGACCGGTCCTTCGGCCGTCAGTTGCCCGGCGATGCGCGCCGCGTCAACCTCGTCGCCGCCATCCCGAGCCGAGACATCGATTTCGCGCACGTGGTCGGCCCGGTCCATCACGTAGGCCCGGACGCGGTTGTGCTTCGCCACTTCAGCGAGGGCGTCCCCGGCCGGTCCGGCCAGCACGTGCTGCACCAGGTCCAGACGACTCTGCTCGTTAAGTGACTCCGGTCGTGTCTCCGGGTCCATCGCCGCCTGAAGCTCCTGCACCGTCTCCCCGGGCAGACGGTCACGAATACCCATGCTGCCGCTGCAGTCGAACAGCGCCAGCACAAGCGGGCGCGGATGCTCGCTGACGGTCAGCGAGATCATGGGCTCGGCCAGAATCAGAAGGAGCATGACCAACAGTATGGACCGAAACGCCGCCATCAGGTTCCGGCCATAGTGCCGCCCCACGTGCTGGTAGCGCACGTAGTAGACGATCCCCGCCGCGGCAACTCCAATCACTCCGAATATCAGGAGTACGGGATAACGCTGGGCCCAGGGAGCACCCAACGTGATCTTCCAGCCCTCGATGGAGGAGAGATCCTCAATCAAGAACAACTTGCCCAGTAGTCGGATCATCTGGTCTTCTTTCCGCCTTCCTGTTCCCTCAGCATCACCATCTCGGTGACGAGACAGCCGATTACGAGGACCATCAGAATCTTCCACAGATTGCGGCCGCGAATCGAAGCGCCTTCAAGCGTAATGGGCTGCTTGGGACCAACCCAGCGCATCCCGTCCACCTTGATACGGGTATTGAAATCGCTCCGCGCGATGCCGGCGAGCTCACTCTCCGCGGCCGGACCGTTGACGGCCAGCAGCATGGACCATTGCGGCGAACCGTTGCCGCCGGAATCGGCCAGGCGCGAAACACGATAGACGCCGCGACGCCCCACGTCCGTCAGCCTCACGCCGAACGTCGTTCCGGTGATGGGATCCGCGCGCAGCAAGCGTGGTTCTTCCCTGCCCGGCGCGTAGACGTGAAACTCCGCTTCCTGGTCACGCGCCGACACCGGAAGGACAACCTCGTTGAGCGGCAGCAGGTTCCTTTCCGGCAAAGCGCGGGCCAGGAGACTGCGCAACATGCTGTCCAGGATCAGCACCGACGGCCCTGCCGCCACGTTGTTCCATTCGGGATAGCAGCCGCTCGTCATCGTCACGACGCTGCCCTTGCCGATGTTGCGGCGCAACGCGAACACCTCGCCGTTGTCGTAGCGTGCCATGACAGTGGGACGCGTCAGGGCCGCGAGCTGGTCGGCACTCAGCTCGATCACGCGCCTGGCGGGAACGCCGGCCAGCCCGCCCTGCGCCACCTGCTCGAACCGGGCACGCCCCTCTTCCCGTCGCCGCGCCTCCGTCTCGGAGAGCCTGCCGGAGCGTGCAAGCCGGGCCCACTTCTTCTCGTTCTCCATGTACTCGGCCAGGCTGTTCCGGTATTCGTCCATCCGCTCGCGCTGGGCCGTCTCGAATGCGTCCATGGCCTCCACGTCCACGCCCACGGCCTTGTAGAAAAACGGGGCCGACATGATCTCCCCGCGTTCGCTTTCAGTGAGCTCAAGGTCAAAGACCTCGTCGTTGAGTGTGTTAACGTCGAGGCGGAACGCGGGCCACTTGACCACGCCCGGCGGCGGAAGCTTGCCGACGGCTACGTCGTTCAACGGCGCGGGCAGAATGCCGTTGCCGTCGCGCCATGCCTCGTCGGTCCACGCAACGGGATCGAAGAGCGCACCGGCCGCAATGAAGAGCTGCCCGCCTTTCTGAACGTACTGACGCAGCATGTCCACCGCGTCAGCGGGAGGAGACCGCACGCCGGCGATCGCCACCAGGCGGGCATCGTTCAGGTACTCGGCCGAAAGCTCATCCATCGTCAGATGCCGGGCGGAGATCAGTCGGCGCCCCATCAGGTCATTGACGGTCTTCGCCGCCAGCAGGCGCCTGAGAGGATAGGTTTCGCCGTAGCGGCTGATACGCGGCAGCTCGCGCTCGCCGTGCTGGTCCACGAACACCACCGGCAGCCTGGCCACCACGGGAACGACCAGCGAGCGGAAGTTGTCTTCCGGCAGCTCGTCGGCCGAGATGCGCACATGAACGGGAACGAACAGCGGTTCCGCCGACGTGCCGGCGATGTCGAAGCGGTGCCGGAACAGAAGGCGCAGGTGCTGGCCGGGAAACAGGTTGACCGTGCGGTCCTCGACCACGTCGTCGCCAACCTCCAGGCTGACGCGCACCCCGTCCCGCGGCGCCTCTCCCTCGTAGCGCACCGTGGCGCTGAACACAGCCGGGGACTCGACATCGGCAATGTTGTCGAGCAGTCGGAACTCCGCAATCCACGTGTTGCCGCGTGCCGGCGGACCGACAGGCACAACCTGCACGTTGTCCAGCCCCTCGAAGTACCGCTCAAGGTCCGTCTCCGACCAGCTTGAGCGCTGCATGTCACTGAATATGACCACGCGCGTCGTCAGCATGTCGCCGATTCCCCGGCAGGCGCGTTTGGCCTTTTCGGCGGCATCGCCCGCCCGGCTGCCGCGATCGGCAACCTCGATCCGGCCCAACGCTTCCAGCGCGTCCTCGGCCGACGCGTAGGATGTCCGCGGGTGGGCGACGTCTCCGCCGCAAAGCGCAATGACCGAAATCCGCGAACCTTCAGGCAGTCCTTCGATGAACTCCCCTGCCCTCTTCCCGGCCAGCTCCAGCAGGCTCTTGTCCATGGGTCTGTATGCCATCGACAGGCTGTTGTCGACCACGACCACGGCATGGACCGGTTCACCCCCGTAGAGCTTTGCGTCCCCGCCGGACCAGAACGGCTGCGCCAGCGCCAGAACGAACAACACAATCGTCAGCGTCCGCAGCAAGAGCAGCAGCAGGTCGCGAATCTCCACGGCACGCTTGCTGCGGCGGACGGCGACCTCCAGGAAGTCCATTGCGGCCCATTCGATGGTGCGGAAACGCCGACGATTCAAGAGATGGATAATCGTCGGCCCGAGAGCCGCAACAAGCGCGATCAGAAATGTGCCGGTAATGAAACTCATCTACTGACTCGCCGCGCTGCGCCGGCGGACTTGGATTCACCTTTCTGCAGGATGGGCAGGAAACGATTCGGAATGGACAGCGAGAACACGGCGACGGAGGTCCCATAGAGCTGCCCCTCCTTTCCGCCGATATGCCCATTGGCCCCCCAAGACCCGAAGGCCTCCCGACCCGATTCCGTACACTGCATCTTGACGATCGCGTCGCGGATCTTCGGATAGCCCTCGCGCCACCGCTTTCCTCCAACCTGGTAGAGGGCCTGCGCCACGTAGGTCATGGCATAGGCGTCGAACGGTATCTGGCCCTGATTCAGCTTGTCGCCAATGCGCTCGTCGATGTCTTCAACCACGCGATTCATGCTGCGCTGGATACGGAAATCGTCGTACTTCCCGAACTCCTGCAGGCAGACGGCGCCCGCGGCCGCCATGGCCGTGCTGGACTTGCCGCCGTTGTACGTGAACGCACCGGGGCACCCCGACAGCGGGTCATTGCCGTAGCGCAGCCCGTCCGAGCTGCCGTAGTTCCTGTACCTATCGACAATGTACTGGATGGCCATCTCAACGCGGTCGGGCGGAATCTCCAGGCCCATATCCATGGCCGCACGCATGGCCTTGGCCTGCATGACCGTCAACGACAGGTCGTGCCCGCGCGATTTGCGGATGGCTTCGTAGGCCCAGCCGCCGTCCTCGCACTGCACGTCCAGGATCAACCTGATTCCCTTGTCCAGGGCGCTGCCGATGCGGCGGTCACGGGCCATGCCGTAGGCTTGCGAGAGCACGAACACGGAGAGACCGTGGTTGTACATGTCGCGGTTCTGCGTGGAGATGTTGAGCAGCCCGGAAGGCTTGGCGTTGATGACGACGAATTCCAGGGCGCGGCGCACATTGCTGCCGTACTTGCCGCGGTCCGGCATATGTCCGGCCGACATAAAGGCCAACGCACCCATCGAGACCAGCCCCAGGTGGTGGCAGCCCCAGTTGCCGGCACTGCCCTGGTTCTTTGCCAGCCACTCCAACCCACGGTCAGCCGCCTTCTCGGACGCGGGGGTTATTTCCCACTCACCATCGGCGTGAGCATGCATGCCGTGCAGACACACGCACGCCACACACAAAACAGCAAACCATCCTCGCGTTGGACGCCTGGACAACAAGAGCCGTGCTCCTCCCCCCGGAAACCGCGGATGCCTCTGCATGACGATAAAGGCACTTGAAGCATGCCTCCCATGCGGAAAGCGTACAGTTAGCACCGGCCCGGCAAAGATTCAACAGAAAAAAGGAGAGCTGTGGGCAGCAAGGCGCACTCGGGGAGCTCCCATTGGGGGGAAGCGACAGAATCCACGCTTCACGAAAGCCGCGCGTAGTGGTAGCGCGGCGATCGCACAGAATTGGACACCAGGAACCGGCCACGAGAGACAATGGCCACACCGGGAACATGCCCAGACTGCCAAGGCACGCGTATAATCACAGGAGAACTCCGCAGTTGTGAAGACGGACGCCGGCCCGTTTTTCGCCCATCGGGACTGGTGACACGTTTCACCCTCAACACACCTTCGTACCTGTCCGTCGAGCATGATGCACGTGTCTGCCTGGATTGCGGGCTCATCCAGGCAAAGACCGATCCCGTCAAGGCCAGGCAATGCATCGCGAAACTCGCCGGCGACGAACTGAAGAGCGAATTGGACATAAGCGATGAGGATCGGGATGAGGATTCTGCGCTCTCATGTCTGAGGTAACGCTGCGGCCGACCTCCCTTCAATGGCACCTTTTGATTCAGCCGTCGCGCGACCCCCGGTCATTCCAACACGCTCAGTTGCGCGGATGGTTCCTTGTGGGCGCGCTTCTTTTCGCAGTCAGCGGTCAACAGCAACACTTTCCGGCCATGTGCAAACGCTGCAGCGAGATCGGACCGCGGCAGGACGTCATGGGGCAGATCCCAGGACCCGGCTTCGGTCCCGTCCGCTGCCGAGAACAGTGCGGCGCGGCGTACGGCGCTGGGGTCGGGCTTGTCCCCCGTCCCGGCCACATCGAGCCGGATGCCGAGCAGCTTGCCGGAAGTGCCCGGATACAGGCAGATTGCTTCAGGCTCGGCCGGCGAGCTCCACTTCGTTGCGCCGTCAACGGCGGCGACTGCCTCGATCGAACAGACGTTACGCACCAGTACCGCGTCCCCCGACAGGCCGAGCAGGCGCCGTCGCTGCGGCTGAAACCTGGTCCACACCAGACTGCCGGTTTCGGCATCGACGCAAACGAGATCCGGCGCGCCCGGGCTGCAAACGACGATGCGACCGTCTTGCTCCAGCAAATCGTCGCCGTGAGCGAATTCGGACAGCGCTGGATCCGCTTCAGGCGGAACGAAAGCGATCCGCCGGACCCAGCGGATCCGCCCCCAATCGTCGCAGCAGATCAGCATGCCGGCCGCGGACACGATTACCCGATCGTCAACGGCGATGCCCCGCACGACGTCTCTCCTACGCTCCTGGTGGCGATGCCGAAGCAGGAACTGGGAGAACTCGGGCTTCCCGCACGCCGGATCGATCCGCTGCAGGACGAGGTGTTCGTCACGGGAGTGTGTCAGCAGAAACAGGGCACGACCTCGCTCAAAAGGCTCGGCCGCAAGCGGATCGTCGAGCTTGTGTTCCCACAGGACACTGCCGTCGCTAAGCTGGAAGCACTTGAGTATGGACTCTCCCTTCTCCCCCGGGAACGCGGCCACGACGCGGTCTTCGAGAACTAGCGGCCGGAAGGAGAACGACTCGGTCTTCTCTTCCACGCTGCCGAAAGACCAGACGGTCTTCTGCCGGTCCATGTCAATCACGCACAACGCGCCGCCCTGCTGGAGCAGGAGGTACTTGTCTTCTTGCCTGGCGGCGATCGGGGACGAGGCAAAGAACGGCAGGTTCATGAGGTGGCGCAAGTCCGGCGTTCCGTTGGCCGGCCACGGGCCCCACGGCGTACGGGGCGCATTGCCGGTCTCTTCCGCTTCATCGACGAGCACGGACTCGATGAGTTCGCGGTACCGATCGGGCGCAAAGCTGCCACCCGGCAGCGATACGGTCTCCGCAACGGCCTCGGTCGGCCGTCTTCCGCTCATGGCCAGGGCGAGATTGCGCTTGGCAACCGCACAGGTCCTGTCGACGCCGGACAGGGAAGGAATCAACTCGTCATATTGGCCGGCCGCCTTGACAAAATGCCCGATAGACAGGCTGCGATCAGCCAGGATCGCCAGGGCCTTGCGGGCGGCCTCGGTACCGTGGAACTGAACGACAATCTGCTCAAGCCGATCGAAAGTGCCCTGTTCCATAGCCCGATTGACGCGAACGAGACCAATCCGGCCGAACTGCTCGACAAGGGTGTTCCGGAGCTCCAATTCCGAACGGACGGTACGGCGTAGAAGCTCCTGGGCCGGCTTGTAGAGGTCGTCGTCATCCTGCGACACGGAGAGCGCATCCTTGTCGTAGTCCTGGATCAGGATGCGGCAAGCGCGTTCAACTTCATCGTTGGCCGTCGCAACCGCAAGTTCGTTGAGGAGGTTTGCCGTCTGGCGGTCGGTCATGATCCTGAGAGGATGCAGCCAGTACTGCTTCCGAGCCAGACCCTCTTCAAGCGAAGCGTCGCCGAGATGCTGGAAAGCCTGGTCGAGCATCCACGCCGCAAACAGGTTCTTCGAATCGGGACGGGAAAAGAACATGTACTCGAGCGCCCGCAGCCGCAACTCCTCCCATTCCTTCTTGTGACGGAGCCCGTAGAGGTAGTCCCTGATCAACGGCGGCGTGGTCGTCTCCCGGTCCCCTCGGGACCGTTTGGCTTCGCCGGTGTTGAGTTCGTACCACAACTCAAGCCAGTCCGACGCGGCATCCAGTTCCCGGTCGGTCAACATGCGACTCGCGAGCCGATCGAGGTGAAGGGCGAGCTGAGTCGAAAAAGTGTTCCCGTGCATCTGCTGGGGCAGCAAGAACGGCACCAGCGCACGAATGGACTGGAGCACGCGTCCGGGAGCCACGCCCGTATCAACGGCGGTATCGAGGAGGTCAGTCACCGCTTTCTGACGCAGCCCGGCCGGTCCCCACCCGTTGATCAACGCCAGGTTGCAGGCCACTCTCCAGCCATGGCTCGAAGCGTCCTGCGTCAATCCGCCCAGTGTCCCTGCACCGGCGAAACCTCCGAGCAACCTGAAGGTGCGAACATCCACCGCGCTGAGCCGAATCCACTGCTCGGGACCGGGGACGTTGGTCTTACGGCGCCTGGTCCCCCCCAACGCCATTTCGATCCGAAGAGGCGACGTGTCGCGGTGCCTCAGTGACGATTGCCTGCTATACATCGTCCAGGTTCTGCCGTCATCGCTGAAGTCAATCTGCAGAAAGTCGAGACCATAGGCAGCACGGCAGAAGAAGGGACTGGAAAACAGGTAGAGATCGCTATTCGAGGACTTCAGTTCCCGGAACTCGTAGGGCTCGCCGCAGATGACGTTCTTCCCGTCCAGCTTTCCGATGTAGAACTTCAACCACGACCTGTTCGGAGTGGGAAGTGAAATGCCGGCGCCGGCCGAAGCGGAGTGGATCTTCAACGTAACGATCATCGGCGACTCGCTTCCGAACGCGGCCCCCGCCGTCCTATAGACGGGCGTGTTCGTCGAATGCAGCTCAACCGATCCGTCGTCGTGGCGAATCAAGCGGGCCGCGTCCTCCGTCTCACGGCCGTAGTATTCACGATCCAGTCGCCAGGGCATGAGCGCGGCCGGCCGCAGGTCTGCCGGCGGCGTATGCAGCGTGTCCTCCTCCAGCTCCAGGGGGGGAAGCTCCACTACCTGAAAGAGGTCGAGCCGGGCGTCTCCCGCGAGCACCATTTCCGTCGGGGCGGGTTCGACCGGAAAGGACATCAGCACGCGCGGCCCCCTTGCGACGATAAACCGCCCCTCCTGGTAGCGCAGGTCCATGAGGCCGTCCCCCAACGCGCACCACAGGCCCCCGTCGTCCGTCACGCGGTGAACCGGCAGGGACTTTCCGTCCTTCGAATCCCTCGGGTCCACCGGCACCATGACCCTTCCCGCAACCAGGGAGCGATGGTTACGGCGGTCCTGGGCGATCTGGTAGTGCTCGGCGCCCGAACGGAATGTCAGCCGCGTGCTCCTCAAGTTGCTCTGGTTCAGGCGCAACCGCACCACGCGTCCGGACTCGTTCGGGGCGGGGATGGAATACGCGCCGCGCAGCGTCACGTACTGCGGATTGCGGGAGGTCTTCTTGCCATCGTACTCCCGGATCAAGCGGGCGTACTCCTCGAAATCCGCAAACCAGCGGCGGTCGCCGCGAATCGTGGGGTCATCGTACAACCGCCACGCGGGCGCGACCGCGGTGGCCGCGTCGCACCCGTCGCACAAGGCGGCAGGGGACGAGGCCAGCACACCGAGGAGGCATGCCGCCAGGAACGCGCTTCTCTGACACCCGTAAAACATGCTCATTCCTTCATGAATCCGCAGCAGGCCCACACAGCGTAGCAGTGCCCCGTTGGGACCTGCAAGGCGATGGCCCTGTGTCCCGCGGGAATCTCGACATCGATCTGCAAGGCCCTGTCCCAGAGGCCGAAAGTCTCCGGCCGCGAGCTCTGCCAGTGAGGTTCGCCGTCGAGCAGAATGCGGAACGGCCCAACTTCGTACGAAAACTCGCGCCCCTCCTCCCGCGGAATGGCGACCTCCCTGTTCATTCCGAGTACGGCAACGAAACGTCTCCAGGAAGGGTCCAGTCCGTAGACGAGCTCGCTCCCGGCGGGTATGCCGTAGCCCTCCTTGAACGCGTATTTGCAGATACTGAGGGGCTGTCCGTTGCTCAGCTTCCCGGACTGCAGCCTGGCATCGGCAAGGGCGAGCGTGGCCTTGCGCGGGTTCAAAGAGGCAATGGGGACGTCGGGATGAATAACGTCCTTGCCGGCTCCGGGCAGCCCGTCGACCACCGGTCCGAGATAGAGGTCCACGAGCACCAGCCCCGGCAGTTTGCGAGTCCTGTCCGGGTGTTCCGGACTGATGACGACTTCGAGACTCACGTCCCTGCCGACAAATTCACCCAGTCCCCACTGCCTCCTCCTGACATGACCGGAAAGCAGGTTGGTGCTGGTACACGGACGATGGGTGTTGATCGGCTCCTGGCGTCTCCCGTCGGCCAGGACGGTGAGGGTATGGCCGCTCCTGAGTCCGTCCCCCCCCACCCTGCCGCGGGCAACGCTGATCTGGAGCCAGGAATTGGTGAGGGACACGTTAAGCCGGCGCTTCAGCCGCACCGTTTTCGGCAGTTCCACGTAGACCCCATCCGTGCATCGCGGAGCCCCCCACCGCCAGACAGGCACGATCGTGTGGTCTTCAAGAAAACCGGCGGGCGCGTCCCATTGCGCAATCTGGGCGAACACGTCCGGTTCATGCGTCCGCGTCTCGGGCTCGGGAAGCTCCGCAAGCCGCACCGTTGGATCGATCCAGTTCACCTCGTCCCGGATGTCCAGCGGGTCAGCACCTTTTGGACGTCCTTCGTGACCGAAGTCCGTCACCAGTATAAGCCGCTTGAACTTCCCGATGTCCGCCAGGTCGACCCTGACGGGAGGCTCCGAACCGCGCAGGTAGCAGCTCTGCCACAGGGGCTTCCCGTCGCGGTTGTCGGCAAACACACTGCAACGCACGCAGCCCCCGGCGCCTACGGCCTGGTCGAGCCCGACCCAGGTGGCAAACGACCTGGCGCCGGGAGGAAGATCAAACGCAAGCGCGTTGAAGGCGTGTGTGCCGACGCCGAGCGCTCCTGCCACGCCTCCGGAACACAACTCGCCTCCCCTCACGCTGGCGTTGAGTTGCCACGGCCACAGGAACCCCGTGAAACTGTGCTCGTCCAGCAGCTCGGCGCGCAGCAGGGAGAGCGGCACCTCGAAGGGAGAGCGATAGCCCCGGCTGACGACGTCGTCCGGGCCGAAGCGCACGCCACTGAAAGCCCACGAAGGCTTGACGGCAATCTGCGACCAGCCGGCCTCGATCAACAGCGCCTCGCGACCGGTGAGCGCCCCGCCGTTGGACACCCGGAACCGTATTAGCGGGCTGTCCGGCTCCGGGCAGGGCGTGGAGGAGTCCTCCAGGATCGCGGCAGCCGGGTCGACGGCGCGCGCATGGTACTCCTGAAGCTCCGCGTAGGTCGCCTTGACGATGTCCGTGTCGGTGAGAGCCTTGAAGCCTCCCTCACTCCATCGGATAGCTTTGAATTCGACGACCCGGCCGTCATTCAACCAGAGCGTCCCCGGCCGAACAGCACGTTTACGACCATGGTCAGACACCACACGCGCAACGCGGTCGATGCGCACTTCCACTTCCGAGGAACTCACCTTGCAGCCCGTTAACGGCGGGGTGAGATTGACGATCATCCTCTGCGGCAGGCCGGCCCGCAAATCAGCGGGCGCCACTCCCGCCACACGGCCGGGCAGGATGTCCCCGTTGGCAAACAGGACATAGGGGCCAACCAGGCTTGCGCGAAGCCGGGTGTCGCGAATGCAACGCACGGGAATCGCGCCCCGCGAAATGGGCTCCGTCCCTATCGCCGAGACATTGGTCGAAAAAGACCACTTGTACGAATTGTGGAGCGTGGGCCCCGACAGCGTCGAACCGTCGCCATAGTACGCAACAAAGCGTTCTCCCTGTGCAAAGAGATCGGCGGTGCCGGCAACTGCCGCCAGAAAGAGCGTAAGGCCGGCGCGAAGAAGAGTATGTAGCCGGTGAGCATGCACGATGCGATAACGTAGGACAGGCATCCCCGCCTGTCCAGATCAAGGATCGCGACTTGACCTATATCCGGCAGTTCAACTGCTCCGCAGTTGACGCCATGACTCGCAACGCATTGAACAACAGTTGTTTATGCGTATTCGCTTTTAGCACGAAGCTCGCACCCGCTGGGTGCGGATTAGGGCAAAAGATTAGGGTGGGCCTCCCTCTTTCCTTAATCCTTTGCCCTAATCTTTCGCCCTAATCTCCCCGTAGAGGTAGTCCAACTGCTCTTTCTAGGATGAAAGACCCTGACCAATCGCCCCTTCAGGCGTATCGCGCCGAAGGCCGCCGGCTCAGTACCCCTCAGGAATCTTCACCACGCGCACGCGTTGCTTCCACAGGTCCGGGTTGAGGTGGTCCTGTTCGGGAAGGATCAGGATGGAGGTCCCGTCCTCGAGTTCCTTGAGTTTGATGTCGGACGGCCCCAGGAACTTCACCTCGGGGTCAAAGGCGATCTCTTCCTTCGTGCCGTCTTTCGAGACCTTCCAGAGCGACTGCGTGTTCATGACGGACACGATAATGGAGCCGGCGGACGTGACAACCGCACCGTCCATGCTCCCGAGCCCGGATGCCAGCGGCTTGGCCTCGTTGGTTTCTTTGAAAGCCTTGGCCGGAATCGAATAGATGACGTCCTTGGCCTCCCCTTCCCCGGACCGGCACGTGATCGCCAGGATCGAATCCGTGTGCGGGTTGTACGCGACCCCGTTGGGCGTCTGAATCGGGATGAAGTGAATGCCGTCGTGCTGCTTGTTCTGCGCGAAGCTGTCGATGGCCTCGTGATCTATCCGCAGCACGCCCCCGCTGCTCTTTGCAGGCATGACCGTGTTCTTAACGCCGCAGGCTTCGCCGGTATCGGTCACGTAGAGGTTGCCCTCCGCGTCGAAGGTCATGCCGTTGGGCAACGGGAACGTGTCGCCAATTGCCTTGGTCACGGCACTACCGGGCGTCAGATCGATCTTGCCCAGCGTCTTGCCCGTCTTCGGATCGATGATCGTCACTCCCGTTCCGATGACTTTGGGGTCTGAGATGTACGCGCCATTGTCGTCGCACAGGATGTAGATGCCCGTGTTGACGAACAGCGTCCCGGCCGGGAAGAGAGACGTTGCTTTCTTCAGGGTCGTGATGCCCAGGGGCGAGTTGAGGCCGGAGACAAACCGCGGCTCGAGCATCTTGAGCTCACCGCAATCGGAGACCGCCAACCTGCTGATAGCGCCCTTTCCGGCCTGCAGGGCAAAGTTCTTGTCCTTGCCGTACAATCCGCTGGCACAGTTCGGGACAAAGAGGTGCTTGCCGTCCAGACTGAACGTGCCGCTCTCCGGACGATGAAAACACGCCACCGTCTGCGAAATGACCGGCTTCGTGACGGGTGACTCAGTAGTCGTCCTGCATCCGGCAGAAACGACCGACATCGTGGCGACAACAGCAAGGGACACGTTCTTCATCACACTGCTCTCCAGTTCTTCAGGCACAAACGCCAGGCTATCAGTTCGACGGAAACTGCCAGAATGCCCGCCGGAAGACAAGCCCGATCACGACATCTTGTCGATGTAGATGTAGTAGGGTGCCATCGTCTGCTCGCGCTTGTCATGCAACGCGGCGACCAGATGGGTTCCGCCCTCCGGCAGGTCCACTTCGAACGTAACGCCCTTCGCGCCCGGGTCGACTTCCCGGTGCAGTGTCTTCCCCGAAATCTCAAGCCGGGCCCATCGTATCGGCACGGCTTCCCCGCCCGAATACAGCCTCTCGTGTCGGGGGTCGATCACATCCCGCCGCCAGGGCACATCGTCTCCGTCGATCCCCGCCCCGAGCGCGTGACCGGCCTCCTTGGGCCAACGGCACAGCTCAATCGTGTAGCGGCCCGGGCTCCGAACGTCCACCTCCCAATGGCCGCCCACCGCCAAAGCCTTGCGGACATGCGTTTGATGCCA
Source organism: uncultured Victivallales bacterium (assembly GCA_964555035.1). Taxonomy (GTDB): domain Bacteria; phylum Verrucomicrobiota; class Kiritimatiellia; order UBA8416; family CAYOBW01; genus CAZKRK01. Next base: position 21,901 of record CAZKRK010000057.1, read on the forward strand.
GGCTGTACTCATCCCTTCGTTGCGAAGGTCATGCGTGGTGAGGACCACCGTCTCATCCGTTTCACCCAACGCAAACGGAATGTCGCGATCGTTCTGCTCGGAAACCATCTCCCACCACGCGTCGTAGTCTCCGCGCAGCTCCCGCACGACGTCCGGATGCTCGGCCGCAATGTCTTTCTTCTGTCGCGGATCGGCTGCGAGATCGTACAACTCGCATCCGTTCAACAACCGCCACTTCCGCTTCATCACCGAGCTCAATCGCCATTTGATGGGGCGGGCAACGCGCTGGGTGTCCGCGACCAACGCGCGCTCGTTCCAATTGCCGCTGCCGTCGCCCCTGATCAACGGAACCAGGCTCTGGCCGTGAAACGTCCGCCCGGCAAGGACCTCCACGCCGCAAAGGTCCAGGATCGTGGGCATGAAATCGGTGTAGGATGTCAGTTCGCCAATGTCGCGCCCGCCGTCGGCGCCGCCTGCCGAATAGTGCAGGAAGAACGGAACGCGATGCCCACCCTCGTACGGCCATCCCTTGTAACCCCGCATCCCTGCATTGAAATTGCAGGGGCCTTCTTCAACGTGACCGTCGTCATCGCTCGTGACGCCACCGCCCGACCCATTGTCGGTCATGAACACAACGATCGTGTTCTCCGAGAGGCCCAGCTCATCCAGCTTTGCCCGCAGTTTGCCCACGTTCTCGTCGATATTGGTCACCATGCCGTAGAAACGGGCCCGATCCACGGTGGGGGCGATTCCCGTGTATAGATTCGTGTACTCCTCCTCGACATTGAACGGGCCGTGCGGGGCATTGGTAGCTATGTAGCAAAAGAAGGGCTCGTCCTTGTGCTCTTCGATGAACTTCATGCCCTCACGGAAGAACACGTCCGTGCAGTAGCCTTCGAACTGCCTGCGCTCCCCATTTACCGAATAGGTGTCGTCGAAGTAGTCGTTGCCCCAAGCGTCCGGCGCGTTGCCGATGCCGCCGCCACCGTGATAGACCGAGAGCTCGAACCCGCGCCGATGCGGAAGGAACGGCTGGGCATCGCCCAGGTGCCACTTGCCGAAGTGGCCCGTCCGATAACCGGCGCCCTTCAGCGCGTCTGCCAGGGTCCACTCGTCTTCCCGCAACAGGGAACGCCCGCCGATCGTGTGCCAGACGCCGGTACTGTTGCAGTTGTGCCCCGTGAGCAATCCCGACCGCGTGGGAGCGCAGGTCGTCCCCACATGGAAATCGGTAAAACGGACGGACTCCGCATGCAGCGCATCAAGATGAGGCGTCCTGATGTCCGGATTCCCATGGGCGCCAATCTCCCCATACCCCTGGTCATCCGTCAGAACGAAAACAACGTTTGGTCTCTTTGTCATGAACCTACCCCACTAGCCGGGAACTCCAAACCCCGCCCTGTCATCCCGAGCGAAGCGGAGCGGAGTCGAGGGATCTCGAGAACTGCCAAGCACGCCCGGCGCGGTTGCCAATCCCCGAGATCCCCCGACTCCGCTCCGCCCTCGGGATGACGGGGCGGATTTGCAGTTTCCATGCCGAATTGTCCAACACACCACAGCGCCTTGGGGCGGAACCAGCCGGAAACTTCAATCCGTCCCCTACTCGCTCTCTTTCTCTCTTTTCTACTCCTCCGCAACAGAGTAAATCACTTTCTCAAACCGCTTTCGCGTGCCGCCAGGACGCATTTCTTCAGATCGGCCGAAAGGAGTTTCGCCAGGGCTTCCTTCTCGGGGAGCAGGTTGGTGGTCTCGCCCGGATCGGCGTTGATGTTGGTGGCTACGCGTGCCACGACTTTGTCGGTGCCCTTTTCCCACCACTCCGTGTAGCGGTAGCTGCGGTTGCGGATGGAGTGCCCCACAACCTGTTTCTTCAGGTTGGAAGCGCGATGCGGGTAGGAGGAGTACGCATAGTCACGATGCCTGGCGGCGGGGTTCTTGAGAACCGGGACGAGCGACCTGCCCTGGAGGTGCTTCGGCAATCCAAGCCCGCACAGTTCGCAGAGGGTAGGATAGAGGTCGATGAGCTCGACCATGGCCTTGCACTCGCCCGTGGCCATCTTCGGATGCCGGACGATCAGCGGGACGCGCGTGTCGCACTCGAAGTTGGTGTGCTTGCACCATGACGAGTGATCTCCCAGCTTCCAACCGTGGTCTGCCCAGAACACCACGATGGTGTTGTCCGCCGCGCCTGCGCTTTCGAGCGCATCCAGCAGCACGCCGACGTTGCGATCGACATAGCTGACACACGCATGGTAACCGTGCAGAAGGCGTTGATTGAGTTCCTCCGGGAAATCGGCCGGTGTTCCCTTGCGTGGGATGTCCGCATAAGAGCGCAGCTCGCCGGCCATCCGGTTGCGTGCCCACTCAGGATAGCCGGGGGGCACGCCGAGGTTCTCGGGCAAGGCGAAATCCTCACGCTTGTAGAGGTCCCAGTACCTGGTGGGCGCGTTGAACGGGAGGTGCGGCTTGGTAAAGCCCACGGCAAGAAAAAACGGCTTGCCGGCAGCGGCCAGCTTCTTGATCTGACGCACACCCTCCGCGGCGCGCATGCCGTCGGCATAGACATCGTCCGCCACGTCGGCCGCCTCGGTTGAGGGTCCTCTCACGGATGCCTTTTTTGAACCTGGGAGAGGGTCCCTGATCCGCTTCTGCTTCCAGCTTGCCGGATCCGCGTAGCCTTTGCCGCCGACCTTGATCCACTCCGTCCAGTTCTCGGGATCGACGCCCGGACCACCGGTCCCGTGGTAGATCTTCCCGAGGCCAACCGTAGTATACCCGTTGGCCTTGAAGTGCTGGTTCATGGTCACCACGTCCGCCCATCGCTTCCTCCAGTCGGTAACGTGATAGGTACGCTCGTTGGTGTACTCGGGATAGAGCCCCGTCATGAGTGACACGCGCGAAGCGCCGCACACCGCCTGGTTGCAATACGCGTGCGCGAACCGCACGCCGGACTCCGCAAGCCCATCCAGGCGCGGCGTCTTTGCCCTGACCGGCTGCCCGCGGGTACCGTAGCAGGCCAACTCCGGCCGCAGATCGTCGACCGCCACAAAGAGAACGTTTGGGCGAGGAGAATCCGCCGCCTCACTTGCCGGCCCGCCGCAACAGACCGCGAGCATCAGCAGTGTCAGAGCTGCCGTCATTCTTCGAAATGCCCCGTGTGCACGTGTCGTCATCGTGAGCCTCCCTCCAGGTAGTTTGTTCAAGTGTCCGATACTGGCATCGCATCGAGTCATTGTACAGAACGTCATTTCTGTGTACGAAGGGCTGGTGTGAGCTCGGCTACTCCAGCTCGATCCGGAAGTAAAGGTTGCTCCGTGGTTCGGCGGATTCATGCAAATAGGCATTCTCCGGCGGCGTCGCCTCAATCCCACTCGCTGTTACCGCGCGGAAACCGCCGGTCAAGAGGTTCGTCGAGCGCTCGATCAGGTAGGTTCTCCCCAATTCGCTCGACCAGCGGATCACAATGCCGGTAGGGGGGGATTGTTCAATGCCCGTAATCGCCAGGTAGGACGTGTCGTCGGTCGGAATCGTGCCGGCCCTGTTCTCATTGCGATTGATGAAGCCATCGTTGTCGTCGTCCGCTGACGCGATCATACCTGTCGTGCTCCCCGTGTAGTCGTACTCGTACGTGTCGGTCAGGCCGTCGGCGTCCGCGTCCAGCACGAGCGACTCCTCGGCGCCACCGCGCACGCAACGGACAAAGTTGTAGATACGGATCACGTCTCCTTGCGGGCCGTGCCCGTGAGGATAGTCGGCCGGATTGCCAACCTTCGGGTCGCTGCGCTGCGCCCCCGCGCCGTGTACATCCAGGAGAACGTAGCTTCCGGAGCCTGGCGGTCGCTCCATGTAGCCCAACGCCCGGCCGAAACAGAGGTACACCGCATAGTCGCCGCGCGTGTCCGGCGCGCCGTCGAGATGCGTGGTGGATGTCCAGTAGTAGGACTCAGTCGCGGTCACACGGAAGAAGTTGGTGTCGATCGCTGCCGAACCGGTGGTCATGGGCGCGCGCGTGTAGTCCACGATGCTCTGCAGCTCCTTGGCGTTGGGCAGCCGCCAGTCCCGGTACCCCGCCAGCTCCAGTCCCTCGGCATAGGCCAGCGCCTGCTCCCAGTTCTGCGTGGTCGCACTGTCGCCCTGCTGCCACATCAGGCCCGTGGCCGTGTCGGTAACCGTGCCGTCACCGTTGTCGATAAAGCTATTGATGCCGTATTGAGGATTGCCGCGCACATACCGCACGAAGGCCAGGTTGTCGCCCCCTCCTCCCCCGGGTTTTGTCTTCGGGTACCCCTTGATGCGGCCATCCGCGAAATTGACGCCGAAAACGGTCTCGTCGCCGTTCATGGTAGTATGCACGTATTCGGTGGACGTCCAGTACTGTGCGTCGATGTAACGTTCCGTGTTCGTGTCGCCGTAGACGAAGTCAAAGTGGCGGGTATCGATGTAGGGCACGGCGTCCTTCTCCGATGACCCCGTGTCGCCCGTGAAGTCAATCAGGGAATACAGCTCCTTGATCGAGGGCAGACGCCAGTCGGCGTACCCCCCGGTGGCCTGGTTCGCTGCGTTGGTGAGAGCATGCATCCAGCTCGACTTGTTCACGAGATCGGGCGTCTTTTGCCACATCAAGCCGGTCTTCAGATCGCTTATTGTGCCTTCGCCGTTGTCCCGGTAGTGCGGCTGCCGTCCCGCGAACTGTCCGTCCTGTCCGGCAAAGGCCTGTCCGGGAGCCGGGGCGGCAACGGTGTAGCCTCCCTGGTCGTCGTAGCAGTTGTGCTGTCCGGTATCCACGATCGAATAGCCCGACACCGTGGATGCAGGCAATGCGTTCGTCCAGGAATCGAGCTTCGCGCTCAACAGGTCGTAGGCGGCCTGTTCCGTCGGCGTCAGTGTCCCGCCCAGCAGGTTCGAACTCTCCAGCGGGTCGGCATTCATGTCGTAGAACCGATCAGTTCGTCCCTCGATACGGATCAGCTTGTAGGTGGCGTTGCGGATCGCGCGCCCGAAGTCCGCCGCACCAGGCAGGTCGTCCGATTCTACCAGGATGCAGTCTTCCGCAGGATTGAAAGCGGCGTCTTCAAGGATCGGCGCCAACGAGCGGGAATCCTCCCCTGCCCCCGCGGGCACGGTTCCGCCCGCCAACTCGATGATAGTCGCAAACAGGTCGACACAATGGACGACCGCGTCGTTGGTGCGCCCTCCATTGACCACGTCCGGCCCGGCGATGATCATCGGCACACGCGTCCCGCCTTCGTACAGGGATCCTTTCGCGCGCCCACCAATATCGTACGGAGGCTGAATCACGTCACCGGCCGTACCGTTGTCGCCGATGAAGACTATCGTGGTGTCACTGGTGTCGACGTTGCCGATCAAACTACCCACCTGGAAATCCATGGCCTCGACCATGGCCTCGAAGTACGGACGCGCATTGGTGGCGATATCGTCCTCGGCGCCGGACAGGTAGTCGTAGCTGTGCATGCTGTTTGGCGGTCTGTGCAACGGCGTGTGGGCCGCGTTGAAGCCCGCCCACATGAACCACCTGTTGGTTCCCTGGTCGGCGATCCAGTTGCCGGCGTCCCTCACGTTTTCGCGTGTGGCATAGGTCTTGGTGAGGTTTGTCGACACGCCGTTCACGACCTTGGTCCAACGTCGGTAGTCCTTCACCGCTCCACCCAACACGCCCGAGAAATGCGGCCAGCCGCCGATGACATTTGGTCCGGCGTTGCCGCTGCCGAGATGCCACTTCCCGACGCTGGCCACCCGGTAACCCAGCTGGGGGTTGTCGGCAAGGACTTCGGGCAGCGTGTATTCGTCCGCGTGCAATTGGTTTGAGCTAGGGCTGAAAACGCCCGTGCGGTAGCTATACCGACCGGTCAGCATCGCCGCGCGCGTCGGCGAACAGGTGGGACAGGCATACGCCTTTGTGAACGTGACGCCCCTCTCCGCCAGTCCGTCGAGCGTCGGGGTGGGCGGGAAAGTGGCGCCGGCATCATCATTGAACAGAGCCAGGCTGTCTATCCCGATGTCGTCACCTACGATCAGCAACAGGTTCCGCCGCGGCGCACCGTCCGAACGGCAGATCAGCCCGCATACAGACGCAACCATCGCCGCCAGGAACAACCCGATAGCATGCTGGTTCATGTTGCGCATCGTCCTTTCGTCCTTTCGCAGGTGGCGTGTGAGATGTGGGATTGTGGCAGAAGTAGGTCCGATTTGCAATCGGACCCAAATCACGCCGATTGTTTCAGAGCGCCGAGGGGGGGGGGGACGTCACATCTGGGCGGCGTTGGGACCGATTGCAAAACGGACCTACGTTTTCCAACAACCCGTCCCCACCTCACCGTTTCTTGCCTTTATTCCGCCTCTCCGCTT
>CAZKRK010000058.1:0-28240 GCA_964555035.1 uncultured Victivallales bacterium
CCAGTGGCCTCCAACCAATCATGGCTCCACCGGCACAAGGCCGGCGGTGGCCCCCAGCAGGTGCAATGAATCGCAGATGCGCCCCACTCCTGACGCAACCGGCAATCGACGACTCCCGCCCTTTCTTGGCCTTTTTGCCTCGCGCAAAAGCCAATCGGCATGACATACTCAATTCAACCAAAGCGGGGATGTCGCGGTGGATTGCGACGTCCCACGGAAAGGGAGAAATCCAATGCGCAAGTTACCGGTAATCCTCGTCGTGTCCCTGTTCTCGGTCTCAGCACATTGCGCGGAGGTAGCCGACCAGGCGACCTTCAAGACGGCTGAACCGGCGCCCTCGGGGTTCTCCTTCTGGACCTTTCACTGGTCTATGCCGGATGTCGATCCTGATGCGACGCTTCAATACGTTGTCCTGCAACCCGACGGGAAGGAGTACTTCCGCTACACGATCGGCGGGGAACCACAAACGGGGCAAAGCCTCCGCTCTGACTTCTCGAAGAACTTCGCGGGTGGCGACCCCAAGGTGTTCCATGGGAAGCATATCGTCTTCAGATTCATGGTGGACAAAGGCAAGATCAAGTTCCCCGAGAACCCGCCCTTCCGGTTCGAATTCAGGAACACCGTCAAGGCCGTGAGGCAGTGAGCTTGAGCTTCCGTGTCGTTTCCAGGGCGCGTTCGCGTTGCGCCCTGCTCAGCCCGTGCTTGTAGTAGTGTATGGTAGCGCCGCGGTTTTCTCATTTCAAAAGAGAGCCATAGGGCTTCCGAAGACACGCGGACGACACGGAAACACCGTCCCCGGGAGGAGGCAAAACGACCGTGTTCAAGTTCGGTTGGTGACGTGATGGACCTAGAGAGGACAATCTGCCTCTTGCTTCTCCTGGGAAGTGCTGTGTGCACTGCGCGTGAAAAGGCGTTTCCGTCCCTCATTCCGATGGAGAAGCCGACGGACCGTCCGTTGAGTGCCGCCATGCGGCGGCTCTACGATGAGTGGCATCCGCACGAAGACCGCGGCAACGAGCTCTACAGCAATTTCAAGTACTCGCGGCTGGAAGGTTTCTCGTACGAGGGCAACACCTCCCGGCGGGACCCTTCCAAGGTGCTGAAGATAAACGGCACCTACTACGTGTGGTACACGCGGCGGCAGACAGCGGTGCCGCCGTCGGGGCCGAAAAAGGCGACCAAAACCATCCCCTCGTTCGACTGGGATCTGGGTGAGATCTGGTACGCCACGAGTAAGGACGGATTCACCTGGGAGGAGAAAGGCGCGGCGGTGAAGCGCCTGCCGAAGCCCGGCTACGGCTGGCGGTCGGTGTCGACGCCCGACGTCCTGGCCTGGGGCGGCAGGTTTTATCTCTACTACCAAGGCTTCAACGGGACCCCTGGGCTGAAGGGCGACCGGGCCGCGGCGACCGTGGCCGAAGCCGACTCGCCCGACGGGCCGTGGCGGCCGCTCGGTCGCGCGGTAGTGGATTTCGGCAATCAGGGCGAATGGGACAGCAATGCGATTCACGACCCATTCCCCCTGGTCTACAAGGGAAAGATCTACCTCTATTACAAGGGGTCGCCCGGCAAGGGAGGGCGCGACGGAACGCTCGTTCGCGCACAGGGCCTCGCGATCGCGGACCACCCGCTGGGACCGTTCAAGAAGTCGCCGCTTAACCCGGTGCTGAACTCCGGGCACGAGACGTGCCTCTGGCCGTGGGAGGGCGGGATCGCCGCGATCGTCAGCCTGGATGGCCCGGAGAAAAACACCGTGCAATTCGCGCCGGATGGAGTGAATTTCCGGATGATGTCAATCTTGCAGGTGCCGCCCATCGCGCCGGGGCCGTTCGTGCCCGACGCTTTCGCGGGCAACGGCAACGGCCGCGGATTCACCTGGGGGCTCTGCCACATCAACCCGGATGGCGGCGGCCCGAGCAGGTACTCCATCCTGGCCCGTTTCGACTGCGACCTGTCACAGGACGTCAGCCGACCGGCTTTCAAGAACAACAACCTGAGGTTCAACGAGCAGACGTATTTCCAGGAGCGTGTGAAACTCCCCGACTACCTGCGCAAGCGCATCGAACGCGAGCGCGAACAGGTGGACCGGGATACGGATGGGATGACCAGGTCACCACCGGACGGTAGTGTCAAGAATCGCATGAAGACGGCAAGCAGGATTGCCGAGCTGTGAATATCTGGCGGTGCACACGAAGGGGAAGATTAAGGCGAAAGATTAAGGCAAAAGATTAAGGTTCTTGCTCTTGAACCCTAATCTTTCGCCTTAATCTTTCGCCCTAATCTCCGGTCGTCGGGCACGTATACGGCGAGGAAAACGGGGGAGAAAGCAGATACGCTGCTAACCCCCTACAGGAAAGAAAATTAGACAAGAAAGAGTGCTGTCAGTTTTGACAGTACGCACCGGACACAGAGGAGAGAACATGAGAACGACCATCGCGGTAACGGTTCTGGGCGTGGCGACACTGACCGGCACGGCCAACGCCGCCGAACAGAGATTCAAGCCCACCGTCGAATTCCTTCAGCAGTACGAATGTCCGGAATGGTTCCGGGACGCGAAGTTCGGCATCTACCTGCACTGGGGCGCGTATTCCGTGGCCGAACAGGGCGAGTGGTATGCCCGCAAACTCTACGAAGAAGGAAGGCCGGAGTACAAACACCACGTCCAGCACTACGGCCACCCTTCCGAGCACGGGTACAAGGATTTCATTCCGATGTGGAAGGCGGAGAACTTCGATCCCGATGCGCTCCTGGCGCTATTCAAGCGGGCCGGGGCGAAGTACTTCACGCCCTGCGCCGTGCATCATGACAACTTCGACCTGTGGAATTCCAAGCACCACAAGTGGAATGCGGCCAACATGGGCCCGGAAAAGGACCTGATCGGCCTGTGGCGCAAGGCGACGTTGAAGGCCGGCCTGCGGTTCGGAGTCACAACGCATCTGTCGCGGAGCTATAGCTGGCTGAACGTTGCCAACCAGGCGGACACGGAGGGCCCGAAGAAGGGCGTGCCCTACGACGGCGCGCAGGGCAAGGCCAAGGGACTGTACCCTCCGAATGACGGCCAGACCACACACCCCCGCGCACCGTTCGATCCGCCCAAGTCGTGGCGGGATCACTGGGCACGCCGCGTCAAGCAGTTGATCGACGACTACCAGCCGGACCACCTCTACTTCGACTGTGCCGTGCCGTTCCGCGGCAGCGACGGCGGCCGGACCGGTATGGACGTGATTGCTCACTTCTACAACAGCCGACCCGAGGGCGCCATGTGCGTCAAGGAACGGCCGTGGCAGGGACTGTATGCCGAGGGCATGACGACGCTCGACTATGAGCGCGGCAAGGCCAGTCACATCCTGGACGATCCATGGCAGACGGACGACTCCATCGGTTCCTGGGGCTACAACGAGAATACCCCCTACACCACGGCCGATGCCGTGGTCGACAAGATCGTCGACATCGTCAGCAAGAACGGCAACATGCTCCTCAACATCCCCATCAAGGCGGACGGGACGCTTGACGAAACCGCAACCGGCATCCTGGAGGACGTCGGCAAATGGTTCGCCGTGAATGGCGAGGGCATCTACGCCACTCGCCCCTGGTACCTGTACGGCGAAGGCAAGACCGAGATGCCGCACAAGACGATCGAGTCCCCCTTCACGTTCAAGGACATCCGCTACACGACCAAGGGCGAATACCTCTACGCATTCGTGCTCAAGTGGCCAGGCAAACGCACCGTCGAGATGCAATTCCTCGCCCCCGCCAACCATCGCATCGGCGGGGTCAAATCGGTCGAGCTGCTGGGACACAAGGGCGACGTCAAGTGGGAGCACCATCCCGATGGCCTGCGGGTCAGCTTCCCGCAGAAGAAGCCGTGTGACTTTGCCTACTGTTTGAAGATCCACCTGCCGAAGAAGTAGCACGGGTATCTGACCCGCGCCCGGGGATGCGCGGAACAGATTTCCGTGCTACGGGAGAAGATCCGTATGAGCCGCAATGCGCTGACAAACTGCCGGGCGTTTTTCGCGGGACTGCTGCTTGTTTCGCTCACCGCCACGGCCGATACGCCGGAGGTGTCCGAACGGGGCTCGGCTCCCGCGTCCTTCCCCGCCCTTGTTCCGATGGAGAAACCTGCGGACCGCCGGTTGAGTGCGGCCATGCAGCGGCTCTACGACGACTGGAATCCGCACGAGGACCGCGGCAACGAGCTGTACAGCAACTTCAAGTACACGCCGCTCGAGGGCTTCTCGCGCGAACCCAACGTCTCGCGTCGGGACCCAACCAAGGTGATCCGGGTCGACGGTGTCTACCACGTCTGGTACACCTGTCGCCGCAGCGCGGCGCCGCCCGCCGGCCTGAAGAACGCCACGGACACGGTGCCCGGCACGGACTGGGACCTGGCCGACATCTGGCATGCCACCAGTCGCGACGGATTCACCTGGAAGGAGGAGGGCCTCGCGGTGGCGCGTCCGCCCAAACCGGAGCGCGGGTTCCGTTCGATCTGTACGCCGGGCATTCTGGTGTGGAAAGGCAAGTACTACCTCTACTTCCAGGCGTACAGCCCCATGGTCGGCGGGCAGGTCTACTGCCCCGTGCGCGTGGCTTACGCCGATTCGCCCTACGGTCCGTGGACCCACCATCCCAGGCCGGTCGTTCACCCCGGTCCGAAGGGATCATGGAACAACATCAAGATCAACGATCCGTGCCCCGTCGTGCACAAGGGCAGGATCCTCATCTACTACAAGGGCGCCCCGATCGAACGCGGACCCGAGTACGTTCTGCGCATGCAGGGTGTCTCCTTTGCGGACAATCCCCTCGGCCCGTTCCGGGCGTCCAAACTGAACCCGGTCATCAACTCCGGCCACGAGACCTGCATGTGGCCGTGGAAGGACGGCGTTGCGGCACTGATTTCGTTGGACGGACCGGAAAAGAACACGATTCAATACGCGCCCGACGGCGAGAACTTCGAGATCGTGTCGATTCTTCAAGTTCCACCCGTCGCGCCGGGAGCGTTCGTGCCCGACGCGTTTGCCGACACCGGCGATGGCCGCGGTTTCACGTGGGGGCTGTGCCACATCAATCCCGACGGCGGCGGGGCAAGCAACGAATCCATCCTGGCCCGCTTCGACTGCGACCTCAGCCGCGATGTCGACCGTCCCCCGTTCAAACGCAACAACCTCCGTTTCGAGGAGAGCACCTACTTTCAGAAACGAGTCCGCCTGCCCGACAATCTCCGCCGCCTGATCGAGCGCGAGCGGGAGAAGGTGGATCGGGAGACGGACCGATGACCCGGTGACTCTGTGACGCCGTGCGAGCCTTTCATTCGGGCGTCACCCAGTCACCGAGTCACCAGGCCACCCGTCCGCAGGGACGCGTGTTCAACGTGGTCAAAGCCCAGCTGACGGTTCAGGGAGTCGACAAGACGGTTGTCGTTGGCGAAACAGACAAAGCCGCCGTTGTCACTGTCCCTCTCAAGAAGGGAAAAAGCCGCTTGCAGACGTGGTTTACGTGTGAAGACGGAGAGACCATTGGTGCGTACTACCTTTACGTGGAAAAGTAGGTCCGATTTGCAATCGGACCATGGTTCCAATATAGTTGAAATCCGCGACTGAATGAGAGAAAGGTCAAAACAGCTCCTTTTCGCAGCCTGCTTTCTGTCGGTAATCACTCGTTTACCTGCGGCCGGTGTCTACGTCTCGTCGGAAGCGGAGAAGGGTGGCGACGGCAGCATGGCCCACCCCTTCAACACCATCGCCCAGGCGGCCAGGAAGGCCAGGGCGGGCGACAGCATACTGCTGCTTGAAGGGCGCTATGCGGAGCCGGAGAGAGTCGACGGACTGCAGGGCACGAAAACGGCTCCGGTGACCATTGCCGCCGCACCGGGAGCCCAGGTTGTTTTCGACGGCACGGACGAGTTGAAACGAAACTGGAAGCGGGTGACGCCGGACACGGCCGAGGGTCGGCTAATCCAGCCCGCACAGTGGAAGCGCATCGGCAACCACGCCCTGTATGCCATGACGCTCGAGGCCGACATCTGCGCCTTGATCTATGACGGCCGTCTCATGAGTGACGCGCGGTGGCCTGATGCCCGCTGGGACGATCCGTGGCGGCTGGACCGTTACATGGTGCTGCGGAAGGCCGGGCCGGGAAGCGCGCCGGGTGTGATTCATGACAGTCTGACCACAGAGAACACGCTCGACGAAGCATCCAAGTGGATTCACTACGACCGCGGTCAGCTCAAACACCGCGAAGAGACATTGGCCGAGACTGGGCTCGACTTCACAGGGGCATCAGTGTTGCTGAGCTGTTTCTGGGCCAGCTTTGGCACGCGGGTGACGGAACATGCGGCCGGGAGGAACGACTTCGGATTCGACACGTTGTTCGAGGGCAGCGGCAGTCTGCGGAAGGAGGCCGTGGGGTATGTAATCAACCGTGTTGGCTGGAACAATGTGGGTTTGTTCAAGCGGAGCTGCCACGGCGGCGTGCATTACTTCCTCATGGGACTGCCCGCCCTCGACATCCCCCAAGAGTGGTTCTACCACCACCCAAGCAAAACGCTCTACTTCATCGCACCTGGCGGGAAAAGACCGCAACCGGGAAAAGCACGCGGGAAACGTCGCGACCATGCGATCACGATTTCCAGCTCGGTCGGCGTTCATCTGAAGGGCTGTGAGTTCATCGGAACCGCCGTGCGGCTGAGAGACTGCACGCACAGTCGGGTTGAGGACTGCGCCTTCCGTTTCTCGGCTTACAACAAGTTCGTCCTCGGCAACTATGACATGCCGGTCACGACTGAGATTCAGAACGCACGCGGTCGGAGGGGTGGCGACAAGCTGTACGACAACGCCCTCGTGAACTGCCGATTCGAGTACCTGGATGGCAATGCCTTCAAGGGACGCAGTCCCGGGCTGACGGTTGACAACGTACTCATCCGTCAGACGCAAATGACGACGCTGGGCAACGATTCCCGCTCCGCCAGTTTTGACAATCCGCTCCTCGTTCGCCGCGTAACGATCGGCGACGTGGGTGCATCGGTGGGTATTAAGGGCGGTGGGATCGATTCCGTTTACGAACTGAACAACATCATGCGATTCGGCGGGCTGCAGTACGACGGCGCAGCCCTTCAGATGGGTGGCCGGGAGAAGGTCATCTATCGCTACAACTGGTCTCATGACCATCCCAAACGTTCGTACCGCTTCGACGCCTACAGCTTCCCGAGCTACGCGAATGCGTTCGGCGAGATGAGCTACAACGTGGCCTGGAACACGCCGGGCGGTTTCGCCGTGAAGGGGGACGATCACCTGGTCCACAACAACATCCTCCTCGGGGATGGCGGCATCGCGTTGTTCAACATGAAGCGCTGGGCCAGCAAGAACGAGCGGACCCTGGTGGCGAACAACATCGTCCCAACGCTATCGGCGGGAACACATGACTGGGACAAGCCCGCGGTCAGGAAGACCTTCAAGAGCGGCGGACCGGAGACCTTGGACGCATATTGGCTCGAAGAGACGCGTGTGCCGGAGACGCATCCGGTTGCAGTTGGCGGGCAAGGCGCGAGCTTCGATGATGGCACGAGCAGGAAGGGAAGACGGTCACCGCTTCTCGCAATCCGAAAGAAGAACTGCCACCAGCCCGCCGAGACCGTGCTGCGCGATCCCGCGAACCTTGACTTTCGCCCCAGGCCGAGCTCGAAGCTCATTGACGGCGGACACCGGATTACCCGCGGCGACGTGCCCTGGAAAGAGGTGCCGATCACCGGTTCGGCACAGTGGCGCGGTGACGCACCGGACATCGGCGCCTACGAACACGGCGCCACGCACTACTGGATTCCGGGGTTCAAATCTCCGAGTGCGTCAGCACCGATTCCCCCGGACAAAACCGTGACGGCCAGGCCCGACTGTGATCTCATGTGGCTGGGTGGATACAAGGCGGAACGCCACAGGGTGTACTTCGGCACATCACGCGATCCGGGGTTCCACAAGACGTTCGAGGGTGACGCAAACATCTTCGACCCCGGCACACTGAAACCCGGGCAAACGTACTACTGGCGAGTCGACGCAATCCGCGAAGGCAAAACGATCGAAGGCGAGACGTGGGGATTCACCGTCCGTAGCGCGGGTATCCGCCCCGCGCCTGACCATGTGGAGTGAATGACTTGCCAGAGGAGAGACCCCTGGGTTAGTAGTGAGGCTCGGTGAACATGCCCGGACACAAACAGTTGACAATCCTTCTACTTCGGGGATGATCCGCTTCATGAAGAATCATATCCCAAACACGTTGTTATCCGTGCTGTGTCTAGCCGGGTCCGCGTCGGCCGAATCTGGACGCGACCTCACCTGGAAACAGACCGACACGTCACTCACCCTGCGGAACAACGGGAAGCTGGTCTGGCAGCATCTCCATGATCGCAAGACCGGAAAGCCCTGCCTGCGATTCGGCTTGCTGGACGGCTCGGAGCTGACCCGGCCGGTTCCCATGCCGAAAGGATACCTCAACGCCGACCACGTGTGGCATCGCGGCCTTTGGTGGTCCTGGAAGTACATCGACAAGATCAACTTCTGGGAGAAGAACCACTCCGGCGCCGACCCGGTCAGGGTAGACATCTCGCACCAACCGGACGGTTCGGCCCGAATTGAGTTGGCACTCGATTACCACCTCAAGGACCAGGCTCCGCTGGTGCGGGAGAAACGTGCTATCGACATCAGTGCGCCGGAAGAGACGCGAGGCTACACAATCGACTGGGAAGCCACCTTCACCAATCCGGGCGAGAAGGACGTCGTCTTCAACAAGAACTCCTACGGTGGGTTCGCTTACCGGGGTGCCGCGGAGTTCAGCAACAACACAAAGAAGACCCATCCGGCCTGGACGTTCCTGGATGCCGAAGGGCGCGAAAACGGGAGCAACAACAAGCGCTTGCCGTGGGTCGCGTTTGCCGGCAAGGCACAGAACGGCCGCGATGCCTACATCGCAATCCTCGATCATCCGACCAATCCCCGGCATCCCTCCTGGTGGCAGACACGGAACAACTACCCGTACCTGAACCCGGCGCTCACCTGCAAGGAGGACTACGTTCTGAAGCCTGGAGCAACACTGAAACTGCGATACAGGGTGCTGGTTCGGGAAGGGACGGCAAGCATGCAGAACCTGAAGAAGGCCTGGTCGGATTTCAGTCGGCAAGGGCGGTAGGGCGTGCGGCGAGCACGAATATCGAACAGAAGCAATGTTGAAGCAGATGGGGAATCCCCTGTTCGATTCACGTTCGTCGGCCGCAGGTTTGCGGAGCACGTAGGTCCGATTTGCAATCGGACCCAAAGCCGCCCCGATGTGGGCCTCCCCCCCCCAGTCATCTCAAACAACCGGCACGAGTTGGGTCCGATTGCAAATCGGACCTACGTTCCCCCCGCGATGCTGTCAGCTGCCACCTCTTTCTTGTAACGTCGCACGACCTGGGATACATTCTGTCCGCAAACAAGGAGGTCTCCAACAATGAAGTCAGCATCGTTTCTCCTCGCCGGCCTGGTTCTTGTCTTCTCCGGGTGCGCAACCACGCCGAAGCAGGTAGTTGTCTTTGACGACGGAACGCGTTACGAGGGTCCCGCCGGAATGACGGGCAAAGGCGTCATGGTCTTTCCTGACGGGAATCGCTACGAGGGCGAGTTCAAGAACGGGGCGATGGACGGCAAGGGGCTGTTGACGTATGCCGATGGCGCCACCTACGAGGGCGATTTCAAGGCGGCCAAACGTCACGGAAAGGGCGTGCTGACCCGCAAATTCCAGGACACGATCTGTGTCTACACGGGGACCTTTGTAGACGATCACGCCAATGGACCGGCCTTCCAGGACATCAAGGGAATGTTCACCATCGAAGCCAGCTGCAAGGACGGCCTGGCGTTCGGGCCGGGCGTTCGCGTCTATGCCAACGGCGACAAGTACGAGGGCGAGTTCAAGAACAACCACCATTACAACGGAACCTACACGTGGTCCAACGGCGACACCTACACGGGGCAGTTCGACGGCCACATGCCCACCGGCAAAGGGGTAAAGGCATTCGCCAACGGCGACCGGTACGAAGGCGAGTTCAAACGCGGGCAGTTCTCCGGACAGGGCACGCTCACTTTTGCCGACGGCACAACCTACAAGGGCGAGTTCAAGGCCAATGACATGCACGGCCGCGGCGTACTCTCATACCCCGACGGCAGTCGCTACGACGGCGAGTTCAAAAGCGGCGAGTTCCAGGCCCCGTAGCAGAGCGAGGGACGCGTTCCGAATCCCAGAGGGAATCCGCCATCGATGAACGTCCCCGGGACGAGCTTCCTGACGAGCGCCCCCCTGTTCGGGATCTGCGGCGCCGTTGCGCTACTCCTTCTCCCGGGCAACACTCACGCCGCCCCGGAAACCCTGTGCCGCCGTTTGGCGGACCGGTACGGCGTCCGCCAAATCGTCTTCGCCGAACGCGCCCACAATGGCCGCGGGAAGGTCGGCGACGGGCACTGGTATGCGAATCTCGGCTACTACGCACGCGATCCGCGCAAGAAGGCCTATGCCTCCGGCGGCTCGCTCCGCAAGCTCGATCTCCTCTCCGGCAGAACCACGATCCTGATCGAGGACGATGCCGGGACCTTCCGCGATCCGGCCGTGCACTATGACGGCAAGACCATCCTCTTCAGCTATCGCAAGGGCGGCACCGGCGTCTTTCACTTGTATGAAATCCAGTCCGACGGCAGCGGGCTGCGCCAACTCACGTCGGGCATCTACGACGACATCGAGCCATGCTGGCTGCCGGATGACTCGATCGTGTTCGTCAGCGGCCGCGCCCGGCGCTTCGTCAATTGCTGGGTCACGCAGGTCGCCACGTTGTACAAGTGCGATCGCAACGGCGCGAACATCCGTCAGGTCTCCGCCAACATCGAACACGACAACACGCCGTGCGTACTGCACGACGGCAGAGTTGTCTTCCAACGCTGGGAATACGTTGACCGCAGCCAGGTTCACTATCACCACTTGTGGAGCGTCAATCCCGACGGAACGGGACAGATGGTCTACTACGGCAACATGCGCCCTGGCGGCGTCTTCATCGACCCGCAACCCATCCCGGGCTCGCAACGAATCGTGTTCATCCACTCGCCCGGACACGGCCGCGCCGAGCACGCGGGGACGGTTTGCACGGTAACCGACCGCTTTGGACCGGACGCCCCCCACGCGATGCGCGTGCTCAACAAGACCCGCGGGCTGCGCGATCCGTGGGCGCTGTCGGAAAACGATTTCCTGGCGGCACACGGCAAGGCGTTGGTCCATCTTTCCGGCTCGGGCGAAATGACCACCCTCTATGCCCATCGCGGCCTGGAACTCAACGAACCTCGACCGCTGATTCCGCGCGGGCGCGAACGAATCGTGCCTCCCCGAATCGACCTGTCACGGACTACCGGGACCCTGATCCTCGCCGACGCAACCGTCGGCCGCAACATGGGCGGCGTGAAGAAAGGACAGATCAAGAAACTGCTCATCCTGGAGTCGCTTCCAAAACCGATCAACTACACCGGCAGCATGGAGCCCACAAGCTACGGCGGCACGTTCACGCTGGAACGCATTCTCGGCACGGTCCCGGTCGAAGCGGACGGGTCTGCCCACTTCGAGGTGCCGGCCAACCGAGCACTCATCCTGATCGCGCTCGATTGCGAAGGGAAGGCCGTCAAACGCATGCAGAGCTTTCTCTCCGTCGTGCCCGGAGAGGTCGCGAGCTGTGTCGGCTGCCACGAAGAGAGACAGATGGCCGCGGACACGGTCGATACGGGGCGCCTTCTGGCAACGGCGCGTCCGCCCAGTCGGATCTCCCCCGTGCCGGGCGCCCCGGATGTTGTCGACTACCCGCGCGACATCCAACCGATTCTCGACAAGCACTGCGTGAGGTGCCACAGACCTGGGCGACGCGACGCAGGGATCCTCCTCACCGGCGACCACGGCCCTGTCTATTCGCACAGCTACTACACCCTGAGCGCCACCTACCAGTTCTCGGACGGGCGCAACCTGCCCAAGAGCAACTACCCGCCCTACGGACTCGGGGACGCCGCCAGTCCGATCATGAACATGCTCCGGGGCGAACACTACGAAGTAAAGCTGAACGAACACGAGCTCCGCATCGTCCGGCACTGGATCCACTGCGGCGCCCCGTACGTCGGCACCTACGCCGCCCTGATCCAGGGCATGATCGGCAGCACGGGATACGAGGCCTCGCACTTCACGGCGATCGACACCCGAATACTGAAAAGCGAGAAGGTAAAACGCGCCTCGGAAGTCATTCAACGCCGCTGTGCCTCTTGCCATACTGGGAACCGCAATGTCCCCAAACACCCGGCAGACTGGGGGCAGGGAACCAAGCTGATCCAGCCGCAACGCGCGTGGAAGATCAAGCAGAAGGACAACCGCGCAGTCTGGCGCTTCCAGCAGCACATTCTCTACAATTTGACCCACCCCGAGAAGTCAGTGCAGCTCCTCGCGCCGTTGGCCGCCGAGGGCGGCGGGTATGGATCCTGCGGCAACACCGGCGGCAGTGTCGTGACAGTCTTCGAGTCCAAGGACGATCCCGACTACCAGGCGCTGCTCGCCGCAATCCGGGACGCCAAGGCCCTGCACGATTCGGATCCGCGCTGGGACACGCCCGGCTGGAAGGCGCCGCCCGAATACGTTCGCGAAATGAAACGCCACGGAATCCTCCCGGAGTCGTTCGACCGGGACAAAGATCCCCTGGACCCCTATGAAATCGACAGGCGGTACTGGCACGCCGTCACCGGCCATCACCTCCCCGGCCGCGAGCCGAAGCTCCACGATAACCCGACGGTCCGATCCATGTGCCTCAAGGGCACGCTGACTCCCGATGGCAGCGAGTTCAAACCGGACGCCGCCAGCCTGACCACCGCTAAGCCCGCGACCTGCGCAACGTTTCTGACGCAGTACCCGCCGCGGCTCGCCAACGACGGGTGCGCGAACGATACCGGCAGCTACTGGGCAATGGACGTCCGTAGCGGCCACCCGCCCTGGTGGCAGGTGGATCTCGAGAAACCCACGCAGGTCAGTCGCGTCGTGGTAATCTGCTACTATGGCGACGACCGCCACTACGGCTTCACCGTAGAAGCGTCGCTCGACGGCAAAACGTGGGAGACGGTCGCGGATCGGCGGAACAACACGGCGCCATCAACCGCCGAGGGCTACGCCTGCAACTTCAGCCCCAGACAGACACGCTACATCAGGGTCACGCAGACCGGCAACTCCGCCAACACGGGCCGCCACCTGGTCGAAGTGATGGCTTCTGAATAGCTGGGCCCTGCCTGCAAAGGGGGTCGGCGCAAGATTGGGGAGGGAGATTAAGGAGAAAGACTAGGTAGATAGATTAGGAGTCGATAGGCATACTTAATCTACCTACCTGGTCTTTCTACTCAATCGCTCCTCCACGCGCCGCGTACCAAGTGTCGTTACGGTAGAAAGATGTGTAGGTAGAAAAATGGGGAGGCAGGAAGATCCAAGAACTGAATGTATCATCTTTCTACCATCCCATCTTTCTACCATTATTTCTCCCCGCAACCCTGCGCATGTCTTGCCCACGAGCCAGCGGGTTCCGCCCGTGGTGGCCCTCGGAATGACAGATCGTCTCCGCTCTCGGCCCAAGGGCAAGAGTGCGCCCGTTCCCCAACTGCGGCAGCCCCTCTTTCCGGCCTGATAGCCCTTCTTGCCGCCCGGTCCCGTTCTCGCGGACACACCACCGACGCGACCGTTGGACTTCACCGTCCTGCCCCTCGCAGTCAGCATGCGGCCCGGACCGCAGGGACCATCCCCACGCCTACTTCGACCTCCTGCCCATGATGACAACGTCTTCTTCGCGGTCGGACGGCTCAACTCTGAGCTCCACCACTTTGCCGCTCCGGACGCGCGCCTCAACCGTCGTCCGCTTCGGCGCGTGAAGCTTGAAGTCGACATCCCAATCCTCAGAACGGGAGCTTCGGAGAACGGGTCTCCGGACCCGTTCTGAACGACTCTGGAGAGCCGTTCTCCTGTTGCGCTTGCCTATTCCAACCATCCGCGGGTAGTCTCCTACAGCTGGATCAACGACGCCCTTCATGAGGTCGGTAGTTCAGATCCCGATTTCGCCGAATCAGGAGACCATCAATCGGCAGTCACCAATCGAAACGCAGAAACACCTGAGAGGAAGCGCACCATGACCACCAGACACATCTCGGCAATCGCTGCAACCGTAACCGGCTTGATGTTGGCCGGTTGCCCAACGTCGAACGCAGAAGCGGCGACCAACACCGTCAAGGTCTTCATCCTGGCCGGCCAGTCGAACATGGAAGGACAGGGCGTAGTCTCCATGGACCACGAGAAGTACTACAACGGCGGCAAAGGCAACCTGGAATGGTCGATGAAACACTCCAGGAGCGCGCCGATCATGAAACACCTCAGGGATGCCAACGGCAAGTGGGCGGTCCGCGACGATGTGACGATCTCGTTCAAAGCCAAAGGCAAGGTTCGCAAGGGCAACCTGACCGTCGGGTACACGGGCTACGGCGGCAGCAGTCACATTGGCCCGGAGCTCCAGTTCGGCCACATGATAGGCGACGCCTACGAGGAACCGGTACTTCTGATCAAGACGGCCTGGGGCGGCAAGAGTCTCTACAAGGACTTCCGCCCGCCAAGCTCCGGAGGCACGGTGGGACCTTACTACACGCAGATGATCGAAGAGATCCGCGCAGCCCTCGGGGAACTGCAGGGGCATGAAATTGCCGGATTCGTCTGGCAACAGGGCTGGAACGACATGTGTACGAAACCCGCCATCCCTGAGTACGCAGACAACCTGGTGAACCTGGTAAAGGACATCCGCCGCGAATTCAAGGTCCCGAACCTGCCCGTGGTCGTCGGCGAGCTCGGGAACGGTGGCCCAAAAAGCAGCGGAAGAATGTCTGAGTTCCGGCTGGCCCAGAAAGCCGGTACCGAAAGGATCAAGAACGCCATCTTCGTCGAGACAACGGCCTTCGCCCGTTCCGCCCAAATGTCGCCAAACGTCGGCCACGGCCACCACTGGTTCGGTAACGCCGAGAGCTACTTCCTCGTCGGCAACGGCCTCGGCGAAGCCATGAAAAAGCTGCTTGGGAAGTAGGACGGTCCTCCCGGGCCGTCCCGCGTGACTGGGGAGAGGGAGGTCTTGAGAGAGACACGCCCGCAGGTCCGGTCCCTCTCGTCACCTTCTCTCTCCCCTGCTCTCGGCGAAATCTATGGCGGAGAGCATGAGAGGGAGTACGTTTGCTCGCATCCCCAACCTGCGTCACGGCTCGGGCCGGTGGCCGGCAAAACCGGGCATGTCGGCCCTGGGAGCGTCCAGCGCGAGGCTCCGTCCGGCCTCGATCGCTTTCAGCATCTTGATGTAATCCGGATCGTCCTT
The DNA here is from genome assembly GCA_964555035.1 of uncultured Victivallales bacterium. GTDB lineage: Bacteria > Verrucomicrobiota > Kiritimatiellia > UBA8416 > CAYOBW01 > CAZKRK01. The sequence goes on from CAZKRK010000058.1 coordinate 15,419, forward strand.
GTCATCGAAGACGGAGACCCGCTCACCATCCTTCGTGCCCGGGATTCCACGCCCGCCACGCTCTTTCGGCAGATGCGCTGTCAGAGCGGGACTGTGGCCTGGATTGGTGAAGTTGATCCAGGCCAGCTTGCCGCTCCATATCCCGCCCTTGTCGTTGGGGTGCGGCAGTCCTCCGTGGCAGCTCTGACAGCGACGCCCGTACACGTCCGAAAAGTCCCGCGCGAACCAGTCCGAAATGCGAGGATCGGTCGCCGGATGCGTGCAAAGGTCACGCTTCCCGGCGGACCTGGGCCGGCTATTCGCGTAGGTGCCGTAGTACGGCACATTGGCATCAATCCATATGTATACGCGCTGACGCTCTTCGCGCGGAATGATCTTCTTGCAGTGGTCCGACTCGATGATTTCCGTCAGACGACTCGCGTGACTCCCGGCCCAGAGCGGCCGATTGACTGCCGACGGCGTTTTGAGCAGCCAGTAGAAGTGCACCAGCGGCTTGCCTTTGGCCCTCTCGCTCCGCAACATTTCGCCGGTCAGCATATTGTGCTGACGGTAGGAACGGCTCCGCCCGAGAAGGTTGTCGTAAGCCATGCTGAAGAGGCGTGTCCTGTCACCGCTGAAATCGTAACCCGCCTTGGGATTGGCGCCGCTATGGCACTTCACGCAGTACTTGTCGAGCACGGGTTGGACGAGCTTGGCAAAGTCGACGATCCCATCATTGCCCCAGCCCGGCGGCTGCAGTCGACGCGGCGGATTACGGGCTGCAAGCGGAACCTCGCCCTCGGCAGGAGCAGCCGAATCCCGCGGCTCGTGACAGCCGACACAGCCAACGGTCTCGCCCGGCATGACCTGAACGCCGGAGGTCATGCGCTGCAGCTCGCGTCCCTCGACGTCGAGCAGTTGGAAGTACAGCTCACGCAAGGCCGGCGCCTGGAAGCAGGCTGAACCGTCGGCCTCAAGCGGCACGGTACCCCAGCAGCGTTTTGCGTAATACGTGCCGTACCCCATAACCGGAGACTCGTCATACGCTCGTCCGTGAAGATCCTCGGTCTTCCGTACCTGTTCCATGACGCGAAGGTGCTTCGCTCTGCCGCGCTCGATGGTTCCCTCAATTCCGCGGTACGCGTCAGCAACCAGAAACGTGCCCATGGCATTGTCCACGCTCGAAGTCGGCGCCGCCCAATCCGCTACCGATGGGCGGGACGGCAAGTTGGGAGGCGCCGCGACGGGCTTCAACGGAATCGGAAAGTAGCATCCCATGGAAGAGTCTGCGTAGATCATGCGCTTCCTGCCGTGAATATCCAGCAGGTAGGTGCGGGAACGATGCGGCTTCGCGCCGCCGTACGAGCAGAGCAATCTCTCTCCATCCAGCGGGAAGGGGTCGCGATACGACCACTCGTTGCCGTGATCGCCGATGTGGGAAAACTCCTTCGTTACGTAGACAAAACCCTCTCCCTTCGCCCCTTCCACGCCGTACCGCCGGTCTATCAACCCGATAGCGCCGTGAGGCCAGTGATGGTGAGGCGCAAACGTGGCGACAAGCCTTTCGCTCGACCCCGGTATAGGACGCGCCTGCCAGAAGGTACCGACATCCCGAATGGTGTTTCCAAAGAAGAGCCGATAAGCCGTCCCGTCCGGGTTCTGCGTCCACAGGCTCTGGCGGTACGTGAGGTCGCGATCGATGTACTCCCATCGAGTGAAAAGCACCCGTCCGTCCGGCAGCATCTGCGGGCTGAAGTCGGAAAGCGTGTTCATACTGACGCAGCGGATGTTGCTCCCGTCGGCCTCCATGATGTGAAGATTGGATGACGGCCCCGGTTGGCACACGGTATACCCAAAACGCCGCGTCGACACGAAAACCAGCTTCCCATTCGGCATCAGGCAGGGACCGACATCGTAGTACGGGCCGTCCGTAAGCTGTTGCAGCCTCGTCCCATCCACGCCGATGCGCCAAATGTGCCAGTACTTCTCGCCTCGCCCGCGGTAGGAGAAGAAGAGTGTCCGGGCGTCGTAAGAGACGTTCATATCGTAGATGCAGCCGCCGGGATCATTGAATACTGTCCTTGCGGGCACATCTGGTCGGCCAGGTTCGAAGACCCTGATACTGCAGCCGGGTGAGCGCGGTTTCGCCTGCCATATGTCGCAGCTTATCGCGTTCGGACGCCCCAGGGGATGGCGTGTAATCAACGCAACCGGCGGCAACCCCTCCGTTGACAGCGTTTCGGGCAAGGTTCCCCCACCCGCCTCCGAATCGCCTCGTCGTACAGAACCGCTCGCAAAAGGAATGGCCATCCCTTCCTTCCGCTCCCGCCGGACCCACAGGTTTCGGAACTGCGCCGCTCTCTGCCACGGCCTGATCCCGACCGTACCGGCCGGGAGCGAATGCTCCCCGTCGTCGTGTGCAATGATAGTCTTGCCGTTCACGACTACTTCGAGCGAGCTCTCCCCCATACGGACGACCAGGGCGATCCACGCGTTCACGGGCACCTTGCAGGGCGTGTCCCTGATGAGTCTGAAATTCTGCCGGTGACGGCCGAGACGCAGGAACTGATGCCGCGCGTCGAGAGAAACCTCGTAGCCGTTGAATCGGTCCGCGCCCACGCCGGCGTCACTGACTTTTACAATCAGTCCGGCGTTGCCGCCGCTGCGATCAGGCAGAAGCAGCTCGACGCCGACCTCACCCTCGGAAAAAGCGCGGTCGTCCAGGACGAGCTTCGGCCCCGCCCCCGCACCTGCAGACAGAACGCCGTCCGTGACGTTCCATTCACCGCCGTAGGCTATGAAACCGGCGACCGGCCCCTCAGATGCTGGGCAGCGGCCAGCTACGGCCATCAACACGCTCCCCAGGATGATGCCGACGATTCTCATTCAGCTTCTCCTCTCGCGGAGAATCGTACTGTCAAAGCTGACAGCACGCTTTCTTGTCTAATTCTCTTTCTGGCAGGATGTTAGCCATGTGTCGGTCTTCTCCCCTCTTTTTCTTTACCCGCCACGACCCCCGCAACCAGAGATTAAGGCGAAAGATTAAGGCGAAAGATTAGGGGGCAGGCGATTCGTCTCTCCTCTTGCGCTATTCATCCAGATACCCTCTCAGCCCAGACAGCATAGCCATGACTTCACGCAGGTAACACTTGATTCGTTCAGTGTCTACCAGCGACGCAGGTGCAAGCAGATCCAGGTAGGCGGCAAGCTTGGTTCCTGCGTCCTCCGCAGTGCCAAGGAACTTACGGTGATCAACCTTCGAGAACCGTCCGTTACCCTCCGCGATATTCAGTGTCAGGCTTGTCGTCAGTAGAACAGAACCTAGCGAACACTCAGTGCTGTAAACCCCAGCGTCGGTGGTGCGAAGGCGCGCGGCCCTGGCCAAGTTGGTCACAACGCTCTCAACGGCCCTGTCAAACTGACCATGCACTGCCCAGGAAGATGTCCATGTGGCGAGCAGTCCGTCCGCAAGAGCTGCGAACCTCAAAGCAACACCATAGACATCAAGCCGTTCATGAGGGAAGTAACGCTCCATACTTCTCAACCCTAATCTTTCGCCTTAATCTTTCGCCCTAATCTCCCGTTCTGACGCGGATTCCGACCTTTCAAGCATGGTCAGAGATCGACGATCTTCGTTTCATACTTTTCATAAGACCTTTGACAGTTCCCAGGTCCCCGTACTGTCAGGAGTTCTCGGGCTTCTAGGACACCCTCTACCTAACGGGGACTGCAAAAGACAAGACCGTCAATGTGGCTGAAGTGGGAGTCAATACTGCAGACCGCAGCACCGTGTTGAAGCGCTGATGCCGCTATCCACATGTCGTTTGCGGGAATTGGGCGGCCTTTCGTTCTGAGTGCCTTGAATACCTGAGAGTAGAACTCCGCGGTCTCTTCATCCGCAGTCACAACGCTAACCCTCGGCGTATCGAGAAAGACCTCGAGCTCATCTCTGTTGATACGCTCCCTGGCCCCACGCTTGAACCCAGCAAGCAGCTCTCCAAGAACCATCGTGCAGACCAGAATGCTCTCAGGCAGGGCGAACCACTTGACGACGTCCGGCTCTCCAGCCTTGAAAGCGCCGTACACGTTCGTATCGATCACAACCTTCTTCACGACCACATATCCTCGTCTATCTGTGAAAACGCACTCGTGTTGTTCTCAAACTCGGTCAGCTCCTTGTCCGTCCACGTTCCCGCAAGGTGGTCAAGATCGTGATAGTCCCTGTGATACTTGCGCTTCGTCAGACCGAAAGCTCTGCGCAGAACCCCGATCACCGTGACATTCAAACTCGTCCCCAAGCGCTCCGCTTCGGACTGAAGCGCCGCTTCCAGCTCCCCCTCAATCCCTCTCAAAGTCAACGTTTTCATAGTCCTGCCTCTTGATGCACTTTGGCGACTCATTACGATTCACATTATTGCATCACTCATGGCAGAACACAAGCACGATCTCGGACGGTGAATCGGACCTACGGAACAGCCTCCCCAAGAACGGCGATCTCGCGATACACGTTGAATCCCTCGCTACCCAGACCCGACCGGCGCATCAGGTTGTCGCCGGCAGCAGGGTGTCGGTCGAAGTCCTTCAACCGACCCGTCGCACCCGCGATACGGACACCCTCAACCGTCGCAACCGTTCGAGGTGATGCCCGCACCGGCATCGACGTCCGCCGCGGCTCCCTCTTCGTGTGCGCGGCATGCAACTCGCCAGTCTTCCAATCACGCGACAACAACCGCACCGGTCCGAACAGCCCCGACGTCGGCTTGCCGCGATAGCGTGAGGGGATCGTCTGGTAGTGGTTGGCGAGCGTGTTGTACACCAGCACTTCAACGGAATTCCCGCCCGCCCTCAGGAGACCGCTGACGTCCACGCGCCACGGCGGAGCAACGCGAACACCGGCAACCTTGCCATTGACGCGGACCTCGGCCGTAGCCACAACCCGGCCCAGGTCGAGCTCGACTTTACCGGCAACCCGGTCTCTCGCAAGCGTCACGGTCGTCTCATAGCGCACACCGCCGGAATAGTTGTTGAGAATTCCCATCTGAGACCAATCACCAAGCCCCATGACACCGCGGCCCGTCTCAATAATCACCGGTTCGGGAATCACCGCTCCGCCGCTGTAGCCCGTTCGCGGCGCCACGCGCAGAGCGACTACCGCGGAACGCTCCAGCGGTCTGACGGCCACGAACCGGCCCCCACCCTCGTGCCGCATCGGCTCACCGTCAATCCAGGCCCTTGACTCGCCCGCGGCCTTCACGCGAATCGCCTTGGTGCCCGGGGCCGAAAGGAAACGGAACCACTCCGCCGTCCCTTTGCCCGCATACGCATCAAAACGAATCACGCCCGGATCGTTGTGCCACCGCATGGCCAGCGGTTCCCGCGTCGGAGGCGCGGGCTGCTCCCGCCGGCGCATGACGAAATGCCCGCGACCCGCGTGGTCGTAACGAACCAGAACGGGATTGGCTCCGGCGTTGAGCGACACCGACCCGGCCAGATCGTTCACGCACTCACCGTTGACAAACACCGCCGCCGGAGTGATCACCTTCGACGTGTGACTCTTGTCCGCCGGTGCCTGCCGACTCACGTGGATTGTCGCAGACGTTGCTTCGGGCGTGGTTGCCGACGTCCACAGGTAGTAGCGCCCGCCGCCCTCCAGATCGGTGTAGCGTGTCTCGTTCAACACCCGCGTTCTCTTGCCCAGGCAGATGAAGTCGTCGGTCACGGTGCGCTTGAGACCGTGATAGCCCTGGTGCCCCAGGTCACCTTCCCTGCCGTAGCGCCACGAGAAGTCGTAGACCTCCCACGAAAGGGACTTACCGCCGACCTTCACGGGAACGCCCGGGTCGACTCGCTCCAGGCGGGCAAACTCGGAGTCAAGCCGCTTCACATCGACATCCCCGGCAACCGGCCCGAGCACGTAGAACCGCGGGCCGTAGCCGTGGAGCTTTCTCTCCCACCCGCGATCGTCCGTCTCCGGGAGCATCGCGGTCTTCGCCAGCCCCGTTGTCTCTCGCGCCCAGGCAAAACGGCGCGCCTCGACCCCGATGCGCGTGTTTGCCGGCGTGACCGGCATGCGGAAATCCCCATACGAGTTGTCCATGGTCGGCACAAAGCTGACGCTCCACTCGTTGGACAGAACCTCCTGGCGCATGGGGCGTTGGTCGGGTTGCGGAGGAGCCTCGTGCTTCTTTCCGGGAGTGAACACCACCACCTGCGCTTCGTAGCTGTCCAACGGCAGCTCGAGCCGCACCCCCGTCTTCGTGCGCTCAACCACACGCAGGGGGCGCACATCCCCCGTCCAGGGATCCCACAGCTCGGCCGCGCCCCGGGCGCGAAACTCAACCACCGTACCGGGTTCGGCATCCATGACGAGATACACGTCACGCGGCCCGACCTTGCGGTGCAGCGCGCGCACGCTACGCCCGACACCGCGCACATCCTGTACGAATGCGTTGCGAATCAGCTCCACGGCCTGCGGTGTCTGCGCAAGACAACGCGCAGGCGGGAACGCCTGCTCGTTCAACGCGACCAGTTGCGAATCGTTCCGCCCCGCGCGATCGGAGACGGACGGCAGAGCTCCGACCACAACAACCTTGCCCCCCGCCTTCGCAAACGCCGCAGCCTTCTCGATACTCTCCCAGCGCACGGCCTGCATATTGGGAAAGACCAGCGCTTGATAGGACGCGCCGGCGGCCCGCACAATCAACCGGCCCTTCTCGACCTCGGCACGTGCCAGCGAATCGTTATCGATGAAATCGAAGTTGATGCCGGCGGCCATCAGTCGCGACGCCATGTCAAAGGCAGTGCCGCAGGCCTGCTTTCCGTTCATCTCGGCCTCGTACGGCGCCACCGGATAAACCACGGCCACGTCGCACACGTGATGCCCCTGGCTCATCAGGTACGACAGTCGGTCGAAATAGCCGAGAAACACGTCCATGTGCGCCCAGTAGGGCATGCGGAAGTGATAGCAGGGCGGCGCCCACTCCCAGTGCGAGCCGTAGGTTGAATAATAGAGCCCGTGCAGGTTGAGGAGCGTGCAGCCGTAGAGGTAGTTCTCGCGCGTAGCGAACATGAGCTGCTCCGGCGTGGCGCCCCACCCGAGACTGTGATAGGCTTCCAGCCAGACACGCGGGCGGCAGTAGAGATTGGCAACGGAGGAGGATACCTTTCCCTTGATCAAGTCCGCCCTGCTCCCCGGGGTGTCGTGTCCCGGCCCTGAATACCAGCGCGTGGCGCGAAAGTAGTCGCCGAACTCGTTGGGACGCCGACCGCGCCCGCCGCTGTCGCACGCGAAAATCATCCCGCGTGAGGCGTGCCAGGTGTAGATGGGCTCGAAGTAACGTTCCTCCATCAGGCTCATACGCACGTCGGCGTAGTCCATGCGCACTTTCGGCGTGATGTCGCCCATGTCCCTCCACATCGCCGGCAGCACCTCCAGCAGGTCGTACCCCTTGCGGCGCCGAAACTCCTCCGGGAAATCCGGATTCCACGCGAATTTGTCCACACCGATGTGCAGCTCGTCATTGAAGAAGTAGTTCAGCCCCTTGGGAGACTTGCCGGGGTTGCGGTTCTGGAACTCCTGGAAGAAACCGCGAATCACCGTGTCCCCCACCCCCTCCATCAGCGGGTTAAGCGAACCGGCCTTGCGCGCAGACCGAAATGTCCAGATCTCCCATTCGCCTTGCGGCGCGGTCCACGAGATCTTCCCGTTTTTCGCCAAAGGCGTGAGATCAACGCCGCCGCGCAGGATCTTGCCGTCCTCTATCGCGTAGGCCCGAGCGGCAAACTGATCGTCCGTGTACGGGAGCGTCTTCGTCTCGCCACCGCGCAACCGCTGTCGCTCCCCGGTCTCGAGCTGGATCGCATTCAGCTCCGGATTGCGGTAGAAAAGCCGATAGAAGAGGTTCGTCGCTCCACGCGGCCAGTCGATCGTGTAGGTGCTCAGCCCGATCCCCATGCCCAGCTTCCCGCACTCTTCCGATACGCGGGAGTAGACCTCCCACCATTCCTCTGTGAAGAGATGGGGCGGATCCATCTCGCTCAGCCAACCGGGGGTATCATAGTGGGAGTAGTTGACCTGGACGCCGCTGATCCCCTTCTTGTGCAGCTCCCTGAGCTGCGCAACCAACCGGTCCGCATTCAGCCTCTCCCCCGTCCACCACCAGAAAGGCACCTCACCGTATCCCGGCGGTGGGTCCTTAAACCCCGGCAACGCATCCAGGTCGGCGGCGCGACTCGGATAGCCCTTCGCATCGGCCGGCACCGGAGACTGCCGGGCCGGATCACTGAACGCCGGATTTCCGCCCGCGCAGAATCCAACCGTCATCAGCACCACCCCAAAAGCGACAGCCATTGTATCATGTCTTTTCATGTCGGGAGCCTCACACATTCGGCCGCAACACTCAAGCGCTAGGCGTTCAACCCTAAAGGAGCGGGTGCATCTGCGATTTGTTGCACTTGCAGAGTGGCCCCCGCCGGGACAAGCCATGACCTTCATACACAAGAGTCATCATCTGCCTCGCCGAAACACCCCTGGAGACGGCGGTCCTCCGCCGTTACGAGCAAGAATTGAGCACAAACGGAAACAGAAGTGAACGAAGTACTCGTTTGTTCCGCCAAGTGCACTCACATTTGCTCGTAACGGCGGAGGACCGCCGTCTCCAGTGGCGTCTCCGCAAGGTGCATAGTCACTCTTTGTTCACGATAGTCAGGATAAGCCCGGCGGTGGGGGCGAGGCAAATCGCAGATGCACCGTTGCTTACGCCGAGAGCTACCAGGAGCCGCACACGACGTCGCGAAATCCGTCACCGCCAGGGTCCACGACGCATGGACCGAACCCCACGCATCACCCGGCAGGCACGCGAAATGGGGCCTCCACGCGTCGCATAGTGGCACACTTTGAGAAGTGTGCCCATGCATTCCACATTGGGGCACACTTTGCGAAGTGTGCCCGTCCGCGACGTGGTCGCGGGCCTGTCGCTTGAGTGCGTCCCTATGCCTCCGCCAGAACGGCACAGAAGCGCCATTCTACGGAGATCCGCTACTCCTGCGTCACGCTCAGATAGACCGAGTGACGGCCATGGGTTTCGTGGAAAGGCTTGAGCCTGACGTCGCCAAGCTCGAACCGCAGGGACTTGGGATCACCGGTGATCGACTTGTCGAGATTCGCGGCGTTGAGACCCACCTCGCGCCACACCTCCAAGGCTTCGGTTTCCTCCACCGCAAGCAGGACCGGTCCGTAGAAGATGCTGGCGATATTGGGTTGGTCCGTGAGGCGTTCGAGGCGGAAAGCGAACGGCATGCGCACCTCAATAGTGTCGCCGTCCTTCCACATCCGACAGAGACAGATGTAGGTACCCGGAGCAGCGTCCTTCTTCTGCTCCTCGCCGTTGACCTTCACGATAAACCCATGCTCCGCCCACCCGGGTACACGCAGCATGATCTCGAAGGTGCCTTTGCCCGAAACGGTGAGACGCGTCCGGTCGGAATACGGAAATGCCGTCTCCTGCTTCACTTCAACGTCGCGCTCCTCCCACGCCAGGGTAGATGGCACGAACAGGTTGACGTACAACGCGCGGCCGCACACGCTCCGGAAGTAGATCGAGTCCTGCAACTTCGTATTGCTCTCCAGCGCAGTGCCGTTGCAGCAACTGAACCCGTTCATCCCGGCGTTGCCGAACCCCTTCTTCGCTCCCGGGTTGAGTGGGACATGGTAGGTGTTGCCTGGGTTGTCTTTGGCCACGGAGGCCAAAATGTGGTTGTAGAGGGCTCGCTCGTAGTAGTCCATGTACTTGCCGTCGGGCTCGAACATGAAGAGCTTCCGGCTCAACTTCAGCAGGTTGTAGGTAGCGCAGGTCTCGTTCTGCCCGTGGGGATTGAAGCCGTTCGTAAAGAGGGTGTTCGCTTCCGCCGTGAAACACTCGCTGTTCTTGGGTTTGCGGGCGCCAGCGACGCCACCGATGCTGTACATGTAACCCTGGGTGCAAATGTCAAAGAAGTTCCGCGCCACGCGATAGTACCGGTCGTCCCGCGTGGCTGCGTACGTCTCCAGCGCGCCCGTGATTTGCGGAATGTGCTGGTTGGCGTGCTTGCCGCCGAGGGTATCCACGTTACCGGCCAACCCGTGGCCGTCCTCGGCGTCGCCGAAGAAGAAGTCGGTGTTGTCGAACAGGACTGCGCAATCAAGGAAGCGCCGATCTTCCGTGAGTCGGAACAAGCGGGCCAGGACTTCGTTCATCCCGCCATACTCCCCGGCAATGTAGAGGTTCCACATCTTGGTGCGCGTCGCTGCCGGAACAACTTTCAGACGCGCGTACACCCAAAGGGCCATGTCCCTCGCGACCACGAGAGCCTTCTCGTTCCCGCCGACCTCGTAGCAGTCGAGCAGACCGGCAAGGATCTTGTGAAGGGTGTAGTACGGGGCCCAGACCTGGTTGTCCTTTCCCCCGTACGTGGCGCCTTTCTCCAACATGATGAACTGGTCGGGCGGGTACGCACTGATGAACCCCCTGCCCCAGTTCCAGTAGTCGGTCCTGATCCCCTCCGCAGTCAGGTTCGAGTCGTAGTCCGTCCTCCCCGGCCCCGGAGGAACGGCTGTCGGTTCCTCGTTAAAAGGACCGCCCTCCCGCGTGGGCTTGCCCGACTCCCGGGAGAGGTCGTGCAGTGTCTCGATCAGGTAGTTCATCTTCTGCAGGAAATTGGTCCGCAGCACCTCGTCGTACGTGGTACCGGCGTACGCCTGCGCGATGGCCAACAGGTAGTGCCCCGTCGCGTGGCCGCGCAGCTTCGTCTTCTGACTGTCCCACCCTCCCAGAGGCTTCACGCCCTCGGGCTGCTCACGACCGAACGCATCCCGGAACATGTAGAGAAAGCGGTCCGGATCGGTCCTCGCCAGCGTGAAGACGAACTTGTCGCGGTTCTTCATGAACGGGGTGTACCGCCCCTCTTCATCCCGGTTCAACACGACATCGCCCAGCGAAAACGGCTCAAGCAACCGGCGTGGCCCACTGCCCTTGCCCCGCTTTACGGTTTTGTTCTTCATCTTCTCCTTACGTTTTGCCGACCGCTCGGCCTCGATCCGATTGGACGTCTCGATGACCTCAGGCGGCCAGCGGAAAGCCGGGGCCTCTTCCGAATCGTAGCCCCGCAGATGGGACTCGTCCAACCGCTCCGACACAGGCACATAGACCCACGGATTGCTGCCAAACGACTCGTCGATCAGCTTCGCCATTCTGGGCATGTGCTCAAGCAACTGCCGACGCGTGCCGATCTCCGTCCACCGCTTTGCCTCCGCTCCCTGCACGGCCAACCCTCCGCCGCGATTGCATTCGAACCACGACTGGACAGCCTCGGCCCAGAACTCGCCAAACGAGCCCATGCCATAGCCACGGAAGCGCCCCGTGACCTTGGACTCCTCGAACAGCGCCTTGAGCCGCGTGTTGAACTCCTTGTCCAGCCCCGCCAGCACGCCATGGATTCCATGCGCAAACTCGTGGATCAAGATGCTCTCACCCCGATAGGGATCGCCCTTGAAGCAAAGCAGGTTCTCCTCGCCGCAGCTTATGGGTCTGCCTCCCAGGCCGCGAGCCCGCTTGTCGTACCACGGCGACAGCTTGCGGCACTCCGGCAGATCTGTCTGCATCTCGTTGTAGGCCATGACGGTGACATACTGCTTCTTCTCAACAAGCTTCGCGAGTACTTCGGGCCGCTTGGCAAGCAGCTTCTGCACAAGGTAGGCCGTTTCGCTCAACGCAAACCTGGAAACCTTCTCCGAGCTCGTGATGAGCAGACCCTCGACGACGGTGTGCTGCTTGTAGAAGGGGTCGAGGGTCTCGAACAACCCGTCCGCGGTGACTGTTCTGACATCGAGAGTCTCGCCCGCTTCAGCCGTTGGCCCACGCACGGGCCAGGCGACCAGCATCAGAGCCACAGGCAGAACCAGTGATCGACTTCGGTATATCATGCCGACTGCGTTCCCTTTCAGTTACGACAGCGTAAGGGGGTGCGGCAACGTCGTCAAGCCGTTCGGCAGTCGACCCTCCCCCAGGCGATTCAATCTTGACATGCAGGGCGAATAAGTGCACTGTACGTGTGTGTATTAGCTGGAGGCTATAGGATGGCAGTCAAAACGATCACGATTGACTTGGCAGCATACTCGCTCCTGCTCGCGGAAAAACGTGGAAAAGAATCGTTCAGCAAAGTAATCAAACGCAGACTTCGCCCCGCACACACCGCCCGCGCCCTTTTGGAGTCACTGCCCAATTGCACCGTCAGTGCTGAGGCGCTTGACCACATGACCGACGTGGTCGAGTCGCGCGGCGATTTCCCCGCCGAATCCGCGGTCATCAGTACGGGGGATTAGCGGCGGTGTTCGTGGAAACGACATTCTGCATCGACCTCCTCCGCGAAGCACGGCAAGGCGCGGGTGCCGCGACCGAGAAACTCCGGCAGCTCGGAGACACGCCCTTGTTTGCTTCGGTTTTCGTTCTCTGCGAACTGCAAGCGGGGGCACGTCTGTCCACCAATCCGGAGCAGGAACTCCGAGGTGTCGAGCAACTGGTGGAGAATCTGGCCGTGGTCTATCCGGATGAGAGTTTCGCCGTCGCCTACGCGGAGTCTGAGGTCGCCCTTCGCAAGGAGGGTACTCCTATCCCTACCATGGACCTGCTGATCGGAGTCACGGCCAAGATGCGCGGACTCCCCCTGCTCACGAAAGACGCGGAACACTACCGTCGGATCTCGGGTCTGGTTGTCGAGCCGTACTAGGTGCGTCTGCCTTGACCGCCTGGCGCTAACTAGACCCCATCCGAAAAGGGTCTACGTTTGCGAAACGCCCGTCAATTGAAC
>CAZKRK010000059.1:0-28034 GCA_964555035.1 uncultured Victivallales bacterium
AGCGTCCGACACCAACCGACTTCTTCGAGAATCCGACAACACGACTTCAGAAATCGACAATCGTCAGTCGCTAATCGTCAATCATTCGGTCGAGACGAAGCGATGTTACGTTGCTTCCGCCGAGCTCAACTAGGCGGGGTGGTGGATCCCGCGTGGTTTGGAACCGTCCTGCCTCATTCGCCAGGCTGCGGCGGGCCAAGGGAGAACGGTTCTACGGACCGCCGCGACGAGTCAAGTTTCTGGTCAGAAAGCTGGTATTCACGGTTCCACCCTCCTATACTACGAGTTCATTGTGGACCTGTGTTTTGTGGGCCCAAAAACGAGGGATTGCTGATGAACTGGTGGCACGCTAAGGGCGGCGAACAGGTCGGTCCGTTTTCTGAAGACGATTTCCGGCAGCTCATCGCCAACGGTACGATCGCGAGCGATACGCTGGTCTGGCACGAGGGCATGTCGGAGTGGGCGCCGCTGGGCAAGACGCCGGATGCGCCGCCCCCCGCGGCAGGCGCTGCTTCCGCACCCGCGGCGTACCAGGCGAGCGGCGACGCTCCGGGAACGTCTACCTGCGTCGAGTGCCGTCGCGCATTCGCGACGGACGATATGATCGCCTACGAGAACGTCTACGTCTGTGCAGGGTGCAAACCGGTCTTCTTCCAACGCATCCAGGAAGGCGCCGACGCGCCGATTAGCGGCGGCACGGGCGAGACGCCCAACGCGGAGCTCATGGAGCGCGCACGCAACCGCCTGAGCGGAAAATGGGGCATTACCATCGGCACATGCATGGCCTTCTGGGGCATTTCGTTCGCGATCGCAATCGCCGGCTCGCTGGTCGGTTCCGTCATCCCGTTTGCCGGCAACGTCGCCCAGCTCCTGCTCATGCCTCCCCTGGAGCTCGGGCTGGCCGTTTTCTTCATCACCCTCGTTCGATCTCAGACGGCCGACATCGGCCTCCTTTTCGGAGGTTTCAACCGTTACGGCGCCTCGATCGGGGTTTACTTCTTCAGGAGCCTGATCGTCGGTGCCTGGTCCCTGTTGGCCATGCTGCCCGGCATTATCATGATGATAGTCGCCGGGGCTACCGACAACGAGGAGCTCATACCGTTCGCGGTAATCCTCTTCACTCCCGGCATCGTCGTCAGCGTGATCGTCAGTTACATGTACATGTGGCCCATGTACATTCTGGCCGACACGCCGGGCATCGGCATCTTTGACGCCATCAAGCAAAGCCGCCTCATGATGCGTGGTATGAAATGGAAACTCTTCTGTCTGAATCTGCGCTTCTTCGGGTGGACCCTGCTGTGCATGCTCACTCTTTTCATCGGCTTCATATGGCTCGGCCCCTACATCGCGGCCAGCTTTGCCGCTTTCTACGAAGATACGCGCGGACGGGCGTCACTTGCGGCCTGAGACGGCGAACCACCCGGGAGAACGCATGGCAGCAGGCGACGCAAGCCCGATGGAGTGTCCGCGTTGCGCGCAACCGTGGCTGCCGGAGCAGTTCGCGTCGGGCAAGCCGGACTCCTGCCGTGGCTGCGGCACACCGAGCACCGTCTACCTCTTTCCGGCCCTTACGCAGCCTCTGCGCAAGGGGATTGCCGGCGAGCAGGTTTTGACGGATTCGGAGGCGAGTTGCTTCTATCACCCGAACAAGCGCGCCGCGACCGTCTGCGACAGCTGCGGCCGCTACCTCTGCTCGCTGTGCGACATCCAGTTTCACGACAGGCACCTGTGCTCCGGCTGCCTCGAAAACGGCAGACGCAAGAACACTCTCGACATCACCAGAAAACGAGCAACGTTGTACGACGACCTTGCCCTCGGACTTGCCATCCTGCCGGTGCTCCTGGTGTGGCCGACCGTACTGACGGCGCCGGCCACAATCGTCGTCGTGTTGCGCTACTGGCGGGCCAAGCCAGGCGTCACCCCGCGTCGCCGCGGCAGGTCGGTCGCCGCCCTTCTGATCGCGCTCCTCCAGATAGCCGGCTGGCTGACCATACTGTTCTTCGCCCTGAAAGGATGAGTGCTCCTCTGCCATGAACGCCAACTACAAACTTCTCGCCAGGAAGACCGGCGGACAGTTCGGCGATCTCAATTCTACCCGCTACTCGCTCTGGCATGACGAGAACCACCTCCTCTACGTCAAGTGCTACGGTTTCAGCGAAAGCTACAGACGTTTCTTCTTTGCCGACATCCAGGCCATCGTCGTGCAGGAAACCAATGCGGACCGCGTGGCCGCCGTGTTGCACGGTTCCGCCGTCTTCTTCTGGATGGTCCTGCTGCCGATCGGATTCCTCGTGTCCTGGCATCCCGCCGTGTTGGGAGTGTCCGCGGCTGCAGCGCTGATCGCGGGCGTCTGCTTGGGAGTCAACTGGCGCAGGGGCCCCACCTGTGCGACCTACATTCTCACTGCCGTGCAGCGCGAACGTATCTACCCCCTCGACCGCACGGCCAAAGCAACGCGTGTCATCGCCGAGCTGCGCCCCATCCTGAACACGGCCCAGGGATTGCCGCCGGACGCGGATCACACCGCCGAAGCCGCCCCAAACCAGGCGACTTCCTCCCGCTCGCCGATGGCGGCGACGCCCGCGGCCGCACGCCGGGCAACACTCCGCAAACGACCGCCGCGTGTGTACAGGAGCTCCAGTCATCGCTTCCTCTTTGCGGCGCTCCTGCTGAACGTGTGCGCCTGCTATTTCCGGTTTGTTGTCCCGGGCCCACACATGCTGGCGGTCGCATTTGTCGTCTGGAGCGCCATCGTCGCTTCGCTGGTCTGGTCCGCGGCTACGCAAATCGGCAGCGATCTCTGGGCTCGGATCCAGGTGTTGGCCTGGCTCACCCCCGCCTACCTAAGCATACACGCAGCAGCCGCGGTTGTATTCGTCACTTTCGTCGGTATCGAGAACTTGGACTACGGTCTCACCTGGAGCAACATGGTCGATGCAGCCACGGTGTCGCCCTTCGAGTCGCCGCTGCTATTGGGCACTCTGGTCTTCGCCGCCGTCTGTTCGGCCGCGCTGGGCATATTCGGACACCTGCTCCTGAACGATTTTGGGCGACAACGACGCCGCGGCGCAGACAGCGAGGAGGCGCCCGCGTCGTGAGCACCTTGACCGAACAACGCTGTTTCAACCACCTCTCCCGGGAAGCCGTCGCCCGCTGTCCGCAGTGCAAACGCCACTTCTGCCGCGAGTGTGTGACCGAACACGAGGGGCGGGTCCTCTGCTCGGCCTGCCTCAACACGCTGCAGACGCCACGGAAGAAGGAGAGACACTGGCGTGCTGCCGCATCCCTGGTCGGACACTGCGCAGTTGCCTTCGTTATCGTCTGGGCTGCTTTCTACTACGTCGGACAACTCCTTCTCATGTTGCCGTCTGCGTTCCACGACGGCGCACTCTGGCGCGATGTCCCCTGGAGCAACCTCTGAGATGAAGAAGCGCAAACGCAAAGCGGACGACCGGGGCGGGCTGACACTTCTGGGGGAGGCTTTTCACCAGCTGCGCACGGCGCCGCTTGCTCTACTTGTAGTGTACTACGCCGGCGCCATCCCGTTCGTGCTCGGAGCACTCTTCTTCTGGACCGACATGAGCTACAGCGCCTTTGCGCGCGAACGCTGCGTTCCCGCCTCCCTCGGCATGGCGGTCCTGTTCCTGTGGATGAAGTGCTGCCAGACGGTCTTTGCCTCGTCCATTCGGACGCGATTCGCAGGCCTGCCGCGAATACCGTGGACACCGGCGCGCTTCCTGCGCATGGCGAGCACGCAACTCGCCATACAGGCTCACGGTCTCTGGTTGTTGCCCGTCACAACCGTCCTGCTGTTTCCTCTCAACCTTGTCTACGGCTTTTTCCAGAACGCCACGGTGTACGGTGACGGCTCGAACACCGGCCTGCGCGACCTCGTCCGCACCGCCACCCGCGAAGCCGTTCGCTGGCCGCGCCAGAGCTGGGTCGTGGTGTGGCTCGTGTCGCCCTGGATACTGGGCACGGCCATGCTGCTTGTGTTCGGCACGATGCGCATCGCCATGTCAGGCTATCCCGAGCTGCAGTCGGCGCAGAACGCCGCCTGGTTCGTCGTCTCGCTTCTGCTCATCTTCAACTTCCTGGTCCCGTTCTGCCCGTTCAGCGGCGCCGTGGCCGGCAACATTGCCATCGCCATCGTCGCACTACCCTATCTTGCCCGCCAGTTGTTCGGGATCGAGTCGGTCTTCTCCACCGGCGGTTTCCACGGGATCTTCAACTCGACATTTCTGATGACGGTCTTTGGCCTGACTTTTCTCTGCCTCGACCCGCTCGTCAAAACCGCTTACGCCATCCGCTGCTTCTACGGAGAGTCGCAGGTGACGGGCAATGACCTGATCGCGGAGTGGAACGGATGAAACCTCTCGCCCTGATATTGGTTTCTCTCTGGTTCGCCGGTTCTCCCGGCGACTCGACCGCGTCCGAGAGGAGTATCTGCCTGCAAGGACCACGCCCATTCGACCTGGAGACGGCGGTCCTCCGCCGTTGCGTGACCGGCCGAGACGGCCGGCTCCAGTTCTCCTCAAGGCTCGCCAAAACACGCCCGCTGGAGACGGGGACAACGAACAGCTCACCAACGACGGCACACAGCGAAAGCCCGGGGCTGTCCTCACGGGGCGCCCTCCCCCGGCATACCAACGCCGCCCCCGCCTCCGTCGACGCTGAAGAGCTCGACCGCGAAATCACGAAAACGCTCACTCGACCTGAGTTTGCCTGGCGGATGCCCCGCAATCAGAATCCTGACGACGTCGCCGCATCAGCGTTCTGGACCAGCTTCTCGGACTGGCTGGAACGCATGATGAAGCAGGTGCGCGACTGGCTGCGGTCGTTCATGGAGTGGCTACGCGGCTTCTTTGAAGTGGAAGACCACGACTCAAGCTACGACTTCGATTGGACCAAGGGCATCAAGGCGCTACTGTTCCTGCTCCTCGCCGTGGCCGCCTGCACGTTGGGCATTCTCGCATACCGTACCTGGAAACGCCGCCGCTACCGGGCCATGCCTGCCACGGCCTTCGCCCCCGACGAGGTCCCCGACCTGCATGACGAAGCCGTCACGGCCAGTCAACTACCGCCAAACGAGTGGCTGGAACTGGCCCGCGAGCTGCTCGGACGAGGCGAACGGCGGTTGGCTATCCGGGCCCTTTTCCTCGGCGCGCTGGCGCACCTCGCGCATCGCGAGCTGGTCACGGTCGCGGTCTACAAGTCGAACCGCGAGTATCTGCGCGAACTGATGCGCCGTGCCCACGACCGCCCCTCCCTGCTCGAAGCGTTTCGCGCCAACATGCGACTCCTCGAAGACGTCTGGTACGGCACCAGCGAGGCCACCGAAGTGCTGGTTCAGACCTTTCTCAGCCACAACGAAGCGATCGTCGGCGACGCCCCGGCGGCAGACGACACGGGGGGTGCGGCATGAAGCGCTTGCCCACTATCGGCGCCGTAGCTCTGGCCGTGATGCTCGTTATTGGCGTGGGCCGTCTTTTCATGATTCGCTTCCAAAGCGGAGACATTTTTCCGCCCTATTCTTCGTTGCGGTCGGATCCTCTCGGCACTCGCGTGCTCTACGAGAGCCTCGCCGCATGCGACGGACTCACCGTTGAGCGCAACTACCTGTCGCTCCGTGACCTTCTCGATACCGACCCGCCCTCTCCAGAAGACACCGCCCTCCTGTTTCTGGGTGATCCGACCACTCACCAGGAGGTAGTGCCGCGTACGCTCTATCGCCTTTTCGGGCGCTTTCTCAGGAAAGGAGGACGCCTGGTAGTCGTTATGTTGCCGCGCAACTACGATCCGAACGAACGCAAAGAGTGGCAGAAGAACCGGAAGCAGGAACAGAAGCGACGCGTACGCATGCGCAAACGCGCGAAGTCACGCAGCAAAGACAAGCAGGATGACGAAGAGGAAGACAAGCGGTACGGGCCGTGCGCGGACACCAACTGCTGCCCGCCCGACACCGAAGGGATTTGCCCCAGGAGGATGGGCGGTTTCACCACCCTCGGCAGATGGTTCTCTTTCAAGATCGACGACGTTCCCGTGTTCGACACCAACGCGGTCGCGCGCATACACGCTTTCACCAACGGTCCGCTGCCTCAGACTATTCCCTGCCACACCTCGGTCATTTTCACCAATCTCGTGTCGGATTGGAGCACGGTCTACGAACGCGACGGACACCCGGTTGTGATCCAGAGGTCATTCGGCGAAGGCAGTATCGTCTTCTCGGCGCCCAGTTTCTTCGTATCCAACGAAGCCATGCGCGAAGACCGGCTCCCTGCCCTGCTCGCGTGGCTGGTCGGAAACAAGACCAGGGTGATTGTCGACGAGCACCATCACCACATCAGCCGCACTAAGAATGTCTCGGAACTCATGCGCCGGCACGGCCTCTTCTGGCTGGCTGTGCCGCTTGTCGCCGTCATCGTTCTCTTCGTATGGCAAACCAACACGTACCTGGTTCCGCCAACCTCGGACGCCCGCAAGGGGTCGGCCAGGCTGGCAGAAGGCAAAGACTCCTCCGCCGCCCTGACGAACCTCCTGCGCACGAACCTCTCGCCGAGCGCCGTCATGCTCAAATGTGTCCAGGAGTGGCTCAAGACGACCAACATCAGGCCTGACGATCCCCGGCGGTCCAGGGTCAGTGACATTGGCGCCCATCTCCCCGATGTTGGACACCATGCGAAGCTGATTGAGGCCTACAACAACATCAGTACGTTCTTGAAGAACAAGCATCTGACCACAGAGATAGAAGACGAGAAGGAGACGACATGAGCACAATGCACCTGACTCACACGCTGACGCGTATCCGGGAAGAAGTCGGCAAAGTCATCATCGGCAACGAAGACGTTGTCAAAATGGCGCTCATCACGATTTGCACCGGCAATCACGCCCTGATCGAAGGCGTTCCCGGCGTGGCCAAAACGCTGCTCGTGCGCACGCTCGGCCGCGTCCTGGGATGCGACACCCAACGCATTCAGTTTACGCCCGATCTCATGCCGGCCGACATCACCGGAACCAGCGTGTTCAACATGCAGACGCAGGAGTTCGACCTGGTCGAAGGCCCCGTTTTCACGGCCTTCCTGCTCGCGGACGAGATCAACCGCGCGCCCGCGAAAACGCAGTCCGCTCTACTGCAGGCCATGCAGGAGCGACGGGTTACGATCGACCGCGAAACGCACATCCTCTCGCCCGCTTTCACGGTCTTCGCCACTCAGAACCCAATCGAATACGAGGGAACCTACCCCCTGCCCGAAGCGCAGAAGGACCGCTTCCTGTTCAAGATCCCGATGGATTGTCCCGAACGCGACCAGGAAGTCGATCTTGCCGGCCGTATGCTCGGAAAGGACGCGCCCGAACGCCTGCTCGAGAGCGATGCCGTCCAGGCCGTCGTCGCCCTGGACGCCCTGCTCGACATGCGCGATGCCGTCGAGTCGATCACGTTTCGTGACGAGCTGCTCGGCTACGTCGTCGACATCGTACGCGCCACCCGCCGACACAGCGCGGTGCTGGTTGGAGCCGGTCCCCGCGCCACGCAGGGCCTGATCGTCTCCTGCCGTGTCGCCGCCGCACTCGACGGTCGCGACTATGTCACGCCGGATGACATAAAGGAAATGGCCCTGCCCGTGCTCGGCCACCGCCTGATTCTGCGCCCGGAATTCGAAATCGAAGGACTGAGCGTCGGCGAAGTCGTGGAAGAGATCCTCCGCGAAATCGCCGTGCCGCGGTAGCCACTGATGCTGACACCAAAGAACAGGTTGATCTTCTGGACCGCCGTGACGATTCCCGTCACGGCCGGAGCCATCGCGAGTCCCGCCGGCGCGGCGCTGGCCGGCGTCTGCGGACTGGCGCTCGTGCTCATCGCCGTGTTCGACGCAGTGAGCGTCCGGCAACGGCTGGGAACAATAGACGTCAGCCTGCCGCCCATCACGCGCACCTCGGCCCACGCCACGGCGCGTATCGCAATAGAGATAACCAACGAGACCGAAGATAGCGCCGAACTGGCTCTGGGCCTGCCCCTGCCGGATAGCGTTCAGTCGGACCCGGACGTCCTCGATACCATCCTCCCCGCCGGCAGCCGGCAGTCCCACGTTCACTGGACCTGCATTCCCGGCGAACGCGGCTGCTTCCCGCTGAAGGCGTGCTACTGCGAGCTGCGCTCACCGCTCGGATTCTGGGGCGCACGCAAGGCGGTCGCCTGTGACGCCGAGTTGCGCGTCTACCCCAGTCTCCTCGGCGAGCGGCGCCAATTCGCTTCCATGTTCCTGAATCGCGGCGCCCTGGGCATCCACACCCAGCGCATGATCGGCCAGGGACGCGACTTCGAGAAACTGCGCGCGTACCTGCCCGGCGATGACTACGGCGACATTCACTGGAAGGCCTCCGCCAAGCGGGCGCGCCTCGTCACCAAGCTCTTCCAGGTCGAGCGTACCCAGGAGATCTACGTGGCCATCGACACCTCGCGCCTGAGCGGGCGGGAGATACAGGGCGAGCGTGCCTTGGAACGCTCTATCATCGCTTCGTTGGTGCTGGGCCTGGTGACGCAGAAGCAGGGCGATCTCTTCGGTCTGCTCACTTTCAGCAGTGGCGTGTCCCGCTTCATACGCGCCCGTTCCGGTCGGCAGCACTACGACGTCTGCCGCGACGCGCTCTACACGCTGACCGCGGACCTCTCGACGCCGGACTTCAGCGAGTTGGCAACGTTTGTTCGGCTCAATATCCGCCGCCGCTCGTTGATTGCGGTCCTGACCCATCTCGACGATCCCCTGTTGGCAGAGCAATTCGTCCGCAGCATGGAACTGATCTGCCCGCAGCACGTCATTGTCGTACTGATGATCCGGCAGAGCGGGATAGAGCCGGTCTTCTCTCGCGCAAACGTCGAGACGGTAGACGACCTGTACGAGCGTCTGAGCGGGCACCTGCGCTGGCACGACCTGCGCGAGCTGGAACGCTCACTCCAACGCCACGGCATGCGCTTTCTCCTGACCGACAACGAGCGCCTCAGCGCAACCCTGGTTGAGGAGTACATGGCGACCAAGGCCCGTCAGGCACTCTGACGGGCTCAGGGGGGATGGACGGCAGAATGATGGCTGAGTGACGGGGAGTGGTTGAGTGACGGTCGAGTGTTCCATAGGGATGCAACGAGTGGGACAGAAGGAGTTCCACGAGGTGGATGAGGTCGTGATGGGGCATGTCTTCGACATCCACAACACGTTGGGACGGTTCTGTGGTGAGCGCGCCTATCAAGAGGAACTGGCCTATCGGTGTCGGGCTGGCGCGTTCGAGGTGCATCGTGAAGTACTGTTGCGCGCTGTACACAATGACTTCGCCAAGCCCTACTATCTCGACATGCTCATCGCGCCCGGAATCATCTACGAATTGAAGGCCGCCGACAAGTTGAACCGCAATCATGAGAAGCAGCTGATCCACTACCTCTTGCTGGCATCCGTCAACCACGGCAAACTCGTCAATTTCCGCCCCGGTTCTGTTCAGTCGCGCTTCGTGTCCACTCGTCTACAGCTTGAAGATCGACTCAAGGTCAGCGTCGTCGACCATGCCTGGACAGGTGATGATGCGGCGAGCCAGAAACTACGCGAAGTACTCCTCGCACTCGTTGCTGACTGGGGGACTTTTCTGGATGCAAACCTCTACCGTGAGGCCCTTCTCTACTTTCTCGGTGGCGCAGAAAAGGGCGCTCAGCCAGTGAGAATCCAGGTGGACGGCCGAATCATCGGCACCCAAACCATGTGCATTCTCGACAGCGAGACCGCCTGGCACCTTTCTGCCGTACGGAATCATCTCACTTCGTATCAAACCCACTTGCATCGCCTCCTCCGGCACACAGATTTGAAGAGAATTCAGTGGATCAACCTAGACCAACGAACGATAAGCCTCACCACTATTGAGTAAAAAATGACCCTGTCATCTGTCATTTCACCACCATCCGCGGCCCCGGCCGCCACTCTGCCGTCCATCATTCTGCCATCCTGCAGAACCTCAGCCATCATTCTGACCTCAACTCCTTCACCCAGCCTGTGGAGCGCGCAGCCGTCATGATCATAGACATCGAGAAGTTCATCACCGAGGAACGGCCGTACTGGCAGGAGCTTGAACGGACGCTGGACGCTTGTCAGGGCGACGACTTTCAACGGCTCGATCTGCAGCAGGTGCGCCGGCTGCATTACCTTTACGAGCGCGTCTCTTCCGACCTCGCCAAACTCTCTACTTTTGCCGCGGAACGAGAGACGCGGCGTCACCTCGAGGCGCTCGTCGCCAGGGCCTACGGAGAGATCCACGAGGCCCGCGAAAAGCCCCACCGGTTCCGCCCCCTGACGTGGCTCCAGGTCACATTCCCATGCGTTTTCCGGAAACACAGTCGCGCCTTCGCGTTTTCGTGCGTGGTCACCTCTGTCGGCTCGCTTCTGGGCGGTATTCTCCTGGTCAGCGCACCGGATGCGAAACGGATCCTCTTGCCCTATCACCATCTCCTGCTGCACCCTTCCGAACGCGTCGCCAACGAGGAAGCCGCCGACCCCGGTCACGACCAGCTCCGCGGACGCAAGGCGCGCGGCGCGGCCTGGTACATCCAGCATAACACCAAGGTCGGGCTTTCTACTATGGCCCTGGGAGCAACCTACGGCATTGGCACATTCGTGATGCTCATGATCAACGGCATCCTGCTCGGCGCAGTCTGCCTGGACTACTTCATCGCCGGCGAAGGCGTGTTCCTGACGGCCTGGCTGTTGCCGCACGGATCGGTCGAAATCACGGCAATCCTGATCGCCGGCCAGGCCGGTTTCGTTCTGGGGGGTACTCTGCTCGGGTTGCGACAGCGCCGCCACCTCCGTGACCGCCTTCGGGCGATTCTGCCTGACCTCGCCACGCTGGCAGGCGGGCTCGCCCTCTTTCTCGCCTGGGCCGGGATCATCGAGGCCTTTCTTTCGCAGTACCACGAACCGGTGATTCCCTACTCGGTCAAGATCGCGTTCGGGACTGTTCAGCTCCTGCTCGTGGTGGTCTACCTCGGCCGCTCCGGTCGCAGGAAAGCGCCGGCGAACGTCACGGGAGCAGACCATGCGTGAGCGCGACATCACTCTTAGCATTCAGACGCCGGAGGGCGTCGTGTTTCCGCTGCAGATCGCAAGCCCGGCCAGCCGGCTCCTGGCACTCCTGGTCGACAAGCTCTGTATCTACACGATCGCCGCACTGCTGTCATTCCTGGCCAAGTGCGTGGGCGTTGTGAGTCAGGACCTGGCGGGCGCGTTCTTCGTCATTACCAGTTTTGCCGTCTCGATCGGCTATGCAGTCTGCCTGGAGTGGTTCTGGCGCGGGCGCACGATTGGAAAACACGTCCTGAAGATCCGCGTCATGGACAGCCAGGGACTGCGCCTGCAGTTCAGTCAGATCGTGATCCGCAACCTGCTGCGCTTCGTCGACGCACTCCCCGCCTTCTATCTCGTGGGCGGCTTGTCAACCATGCTCACCGCGCACGGCCAACGGTTGGGTGACCTGGTCGCCAACACGATCGTGGCTCAGGCCCCGGACCTGTTCGAGCCGGACCTGGATGAGGTCCTGCCCGACAAGTACAACTCCTTCCGGGAATACCCCCACCTCGCCGCGCGTCTGCGCCAGAAGGTCACGTCGGAACAAGCAGGCATTCTCCTGCGCGCGCTGCTGCGCCGCGAAACGCTCGAGCTCGAAGCACGCTTGTCGCTCTTCCGCACACTGCGCGAAAATCTCGAACCGATCGCCGCCTTTCCCGCCGAAATCACCGACGGCATCAGCGATGAGCAATACGTCCGCAACGTGGTCGACATCCTGTTCCGGTAGCCCACCAGCCGGCTCCGGTTCGTGAGACCGTGCCGGGCCAGCCACTTCTCGGCAACTCCGTTGGTCGTCAGGTTCTCGACGTAAATCTGCACGCCGAACCGTTGAAAGCCGGCACCACGCGCCGAGTGGCGTCTTCACTACGCGAGCATCAGTCTCATCGGGTGGAGTTCGCGTCTGAACGGATCCAGGACCAAACCGAGAGCCTCCAACGTCAAAGCCCCAAGAAGCGCCTCGTCACCGCGACGTCCCATTATGACCTGAACAGTTCTGCCCTTGCCCTCGTACTCCAGCCAAACCTCGGAGAGATCACGCGATATCACGGTGCCGTCAGCAAGCGAAAACTCCATGCTGTCGATCGGCTTGAGCCCAAGCTGCTTCCAGACTTTCTGAGGCAGCAACGTATAGGTCGCCCCGCTGTCCACCAGGAAATGGACCGATAGCGCCTTTCTGCCCTTGCCTACCGTCGCCGCAACCGTCGTCAGTCCCATCTCACGTCCCTCCCGTTCCTCTCATGAACCCGCGCTACACCCCTCCGTATCGACGACCGTACACCTGCACCCGAAGAACACGCAACAAGAAACGCGGACTGGTTCCCCCTTCGCCCTCGTCCACCGCTATCGTCGCCCGCTATCGTCCACCGGTGCTCGGTTCACGATAGCGGACGACGATAGCGGTTGACGACTGATTCTCCGATCTCCCCGATCCATCACCATCTCGTGTAGTGCCCGTACACCGAACGGATTGCGACAGAGAACCGCACTGCCGTGGGCCAGACATGGTCTGTCCCCACCAAGCATCCCGCACCGCCTTCGTAGACTCGCCGCAGGTCGGCGCGTAACGCGCCGACCGGAGACGAGAGGCCGGTCCGTACGGTCTGCGCCCTCCGGTGCGGCCGGTAACGGCCGCACACTACGGACGCTCTACGAAGGGCAGTCCTGCGCCTTGTGTCCCCCCCGATCCTCCCTCTTCGACCCTACTTTCCGCGCAGGCAGCAGAGCGATCCGTCGCTCAGCGCAAGCAGGAGGCTGCCGTCAGCCGCGGCCATGCCGTCCCAGACGGGACCGGCGTCCAGTTTCAGCTCGGAGAGGCGCGTACCGTCAACCGCCGATACAGCCTGCAGCAGGCCGCCGTGTTTCCCTTCCAGGGCCTCGGCCTGCTTGCGCAGCGCATCCAGCGGTCCCTGGACATAGGGATTGCCGACGTTCGTCGGACCGGGAGCAAAGACGTCAGGCGGTCCGGCCACGAAGAGAACGTTGTTCGCCAACACCATGCCGCGGGCGAGCAGCGGCAAGTCACACGACCAACGCGCGGGCACCTTGTTGGCCGCCGGCCCTCGGCGTCCCTTCTTGCCTTTGCCCTGGTCTGCCGCCGGCGTCACCTTGGCGGCCGCATAGAGCCGGTACGCCACACCACCCAATCCAACGTGCGATCCGATCCGGCTGTACTGGTTGAACCGGCCGAAGCCATAGACGGTTTCGTCGTCCATGACCATCAAACGACCGGCGGGCGTGCGGCTGCCCGAGATCGGCCACCCGCCGTAGTTGGAGCGCATCGAGCTGCCGTACTGCCAGTAAGTGCGGTGCCACCACGAGCCATCAAGGAACCCGGCCGAGCTGTAAAGGTGACGCACGTTGCCGGGCAGGTCATCCCCCGCGGGACTGAATCGACGGTGACGTATGTACAAGGACCCATCACAGAAAGCAGGCACGTCCGGCAACACTCCCTTCGCGATCGTCTTCTCTGAAAGAAGCTCGCCGGTCGAGACATTCAGCCGGCACATGCGCAACCCGCCGTCCAGATAACTGCTCCGTCCGGCTACGGCATAAAGGACACCGTCCTGAACCAGCACGCTGCCGTGTACGGGCCATGCGGATTCCACCTGTCCGTACGCCACGATGCGCCGATCCCGCGGAGCGGCCCGAAAACGCCACGCCAGACGTCCGTCGGCCATACTCGCGCTGTAGATCCACCCGTCGGCGCAACCGAAAAGCGCCGCGCCTTTGTGCAACGTCGGCGGCGAATCAATCCGCCCTCCCGCCGTGAATTCCCACAACGGTTTGCCGTCCCCCATGGAAAACGCATGCACGGTGTGCCGGTCCATCGCCGCCACGACACACACGCCGTCCGCGGCGACGACACTGCTAAGACTACCGCCCGGCTTCACGCGCCATGCGATCTCCAGCTCTGCCGGCACGTCGGTGGCTGCGCGCCCACTGCGCGCCGCATCGCCACGATAGGTCGGCCAGCTCCGAGATGCTGAAGAGTCGACGACCCGGCCGTACGCGGGCCCCTTCTCCAATCGAATCCCAGCCGCCGACGCGCCTTCACTCACGCCCGCCGCCAGCGCGTTGAAACTGTTGATCTTGGACTCGACGTGGCACGCGCACGAGTGAGACGGCGCATAGGTCAATCCGTTCGCCGGCATGACACCGTACTGGCACGATCCGCGCACCCAGGCGTTGCCGTACCCTTTGCCTGACTCCACATCGATGTACTCGATGCCGTCCCGCCCCAGCACCAGGTACTCGGTGGTGGCCTTGTTGCGGTAGCAGCGGTGGTGCCCCATGACGATGCCGAAATGGTCCTGGTCCTTTGTCCGCTGCCTCGCCACTTTGCCCGTCAACAGGTCCAGCGCCTGCGTGATGCCGACCTCACGTTTCTGCACCAGTAGCCCCGACCATACAAGGTCGTCAACCACAAGCACGTCCGCCGGGGCATTGTAGACTTCCTTGCATGGCGCCCGCCAAAGCTCTTTCCCCGTAGCGGCATCGAACGCCACAATCTCCCCCATCGGCGCGACGCCACCGTGCGAATTGACGATCCACTGCGTCGGGTCGCCCTGCGCGTCGGCACCGGGATGCACGATATCCACTTTGCGATCGCCGCAGAGCACAACGCCCTTGTGGACCACGAGTGACGGCGCCGACCAGCTCGGCCGCCGCAAGTTGACTTTCCGCTCGGACTTCCACACCTCTTTGCCGGATGCGGCTTCGAGCGCCACTACCTCCCCGGAATCCTGCAAATACACGCGTCCGCCGGCAACCGCCAGGGCAGTCGGCATGAGCTCAGGAGTCTCGCGACGCCACAACTCCTTGCCCGAGTCTACCTCAAGAGCAACCACCGTCTTCCGCGGCGGCGTCTCGCGGTGAATGGCCCAGTGCATCCATACACCCTTGGGCTTCACGGGCAGGGCCTTGCCGTCCGTGTTGTCAGGCACGCGGTCGCCGACAATCGCGAACAGGGTCCCTTCGTCGATGACCAACTCCAGCGCATTCTCCGTTCCCGCGTACGTGCGAATCGTCTTTCCCGTCACCGCATCCAGCTCACTGACGGGCCGGCCGTAGCCCATGGTCACGTAGACGCGGTCGCCGATGGAAACCAGCCGCCGAGCCAGCTCGGTCGGTCCCGACCGGAAGCCGCGCAAGTGTCCCTCCCATGGCCCCATGTCGCGTTTCCAGAGCAACACGCCGTTGAATGCGTCCCGGGCGACGAGCCGCCACGTCGGCGGCAGGGCCACCGACAATGTGGGAGCTTCATCGACAATGTAGAAGATGCGTCCGCCCGAGCTCACGAGTGCGCTCAGACTGTTGAGGTGGTCGTGGCTTCGCGTCCAGCGCGGTTCGGATATCCACTGGCAGTGCTTCGGCGGTCCGACGACCGAGTCGTTCGCCACGGCGTTGTTGTCCGCCCCGTGCAGGTAGTGCGTCCATTCGTCGATCGTGTCCGGCCGCGGTTTGACAGTCACACGGGCAATCGGATCGGACTGAGCGTTCATCAACAGCACCCCGCCGGGCGCCAGCACGCGCATGATCTCCGCTCGCGGGACCGAGCTCGCCGCCTCGCAGACCACCAGGTTCACCAGGTTGTCGGTATAGGCCAGGCACTGTCCGCGCTGCACGTCGACCGACACCGGGCCGTACCGCCCGCGTTTCCGAATCGTGGCGCGCGCAGTCTCCAGCGACTTCGCGTCCACGGCCAGGCCATGCACCAGGTACCGCTCGTTCGCCAGTAGCGCGGCAGTCAGCTCGCCATCGCCACAGCCCAGGTGCACGACCAACCCGCCCTTTACGCCACTCTCGGCGAGGATCTTGGCTGCGCGCGCATCCGCGCCGGCCGCGTGCACGCCGCTCGCGCCAAAAATCAATGCCACCGCGACCGCGCAACTCGTCAATACCGTCTTCCACTGCTGTCCGATCACTTCATCTTCTCCTTCTTTCGCGCCGCCGCGTTGCGTTCCCGCGCTTTGCGCCGTATTTCCTTTTGTGTCGTCTTGAGGCGATCGGGCCACACGAAGCGCGGCGCACCGCTCGGGTCGTAGCCCGCCAGGTGGCCGTGCAGACGCGTGACCGGTTTCGTGTAAACCAGTTCCGTGTCGCCAAAGACCTCGCGACAGATCGCCGCCAGCCGCGGATCGTACTCGATCAGCTCTTCACGCGTGTTAACGTGGTTGTGATCGTGGTCGTTCTCGCGGTTGTTGCCGAACCAGGACTGGACACCCTCCGCAAAGTACTCGTGATGGTTCACCGAGGCGTACTTGCCCGCCCAGAGCCCCTCCTTCATGGCAGCCTCGTAGGCGTCCTTCAAGCGTCGGTCAAATGTCGTGTCCAGGTTGACCAGTCCGCGCAGATGGATGTTGTGCGCGAACTCGTGAATCAGAATGCACTCGGTGGAATACGGATCGCCGGGATAGCCGAGAAGGTTCTCCTCCCCGCAGGAGCAGTACGGGTCGGTCTGACTCCCGCCCGTCCCCCGGGCACGGGCGTCCCAGTAGTCCTTCGGCTTGAACTGGGCGAACTCGGGCAGGTCGGTCGTGTACTGGTTGTAGCCGAGAATACACAACCGCGATCCGCTGGCCGTCATCATGTCGAGCGCGTCGGGGCGCCTGGACATCATCATGGCAACCAGGTGCGCCGCCTCTTTCAACGCGTAGTCGTTCACGTTCGAGCAGGCAACGATCGGGTAACCGCTCACGCTCGTGAACTTGGTGTAAACGGCTCCGAGGCCGAGCTCGGGCGGCGGGACAGTGACTTTGAAATCCGGAGGTTGGAGCTCCGCCCCTGGTTGCTTGCCGCCGGCGTTCCCGACCGCCGACTTCAACACGCAAGTCTGCCCGGGCCGTTCAACAGTGAACTCGCGCCGAAAACCGCTCCGGACCGCCTTCAGGAGGAACTTGTGCCCGAGCGTCGTGTTGAGCGACAACCGGCTTCGTGGCGCCACAAAGCCCACCTGTTTGCGCGGACTCCCGTCATCCGGTAGCCAGTACACCGCGACCGGCTCGCCCCGACGGTTCGCGAAGTACACCTTGGGACGACTCCCCTCAGGGTGGTGTCGACGGGCAGGCTGCGAGGTGCCCGCCGACGGGGCAGCAAACGCCACCGACAGACTGATGACGGCGACAAGCGAGCGCGTGGCGGTGGTTGCTTTCCGCATAGAGGTCCTCGTTCCCGCGCAACAGTGCAGGACTAGACGCATAGCCAATCATTGCCCGCACGCCAGGTCAACCGGATTGTCGCGGCAAACGCATTCAGTCGCGGCCCTCCCCTCACCCGCTCCTCTTCAGAAACCGAGGGGATCGATCGTCCGTAGGTCCGATTTGCAATCGGACCCGACCCGCGCCGGCACCTTCATAGCACGAACGGGGGAAACCGAACCTGACCGGCGTTGGGTCCGATTGCAAATCGGACCTACGTCTCCGCACGTCGTTCCGCGTGGGGAGGTGGAGAACTGCCGCGACCTCTTGATACAGCCCAGTGAAAGACGCGCGCCATCTACTGTACCGACGGCATCGCGACGATCTCCCCGCGCAACTGCCTGGCCTGTTCGCCGGGATCGTATACGCCGTAGAAGATCGCGTTGAGGTCGATCCAGGCGGCCAGGCGACGGATGTCGTCGTCGGTCAGCTTGACGTCGCTGTGCGGCTTGTCTGCCGTGAACATGCGCACAAGCCGGCTGCGGCGGGCGCTGCGGACGTCGTCGGCCGGCGTGACCTGGATCTGGTTGCGCATCCAGTAGCGCGGCACGAGGTCCTTCGCATCCAGCTCGGGATTGTTGCGGCGCGCCTGCCAGGGGCCGGCGCCGCCGCAGAGCGACCAGTAGGAACGCGTGAATCCCCTGTGCGGTTTGCCGCCAAGGTCCCGACCGCCCTTTGGCTTTTCGCCGCTGTGGCACTTGATGCAATGGCGATCGAGCACGGGCTGCACAACCTCGACAAAGGAGAACGGACGTCCGCCCAGCGGGCCGGGCTCGATCGCTGACGGCGGACGCCGCATCGCAAGCGGAACGTTGCCCGGAACATCTCGCACGCTCGTGCCGTACTCGTGGCACCCGACACATGACGTGACTTCGCCGCGTTGAACGTACGTCGACGACCGCATCGTGCGGCGCGCAAAACCGTTGCGGTCAATCGCCTGAAAAAGGACCTTCTTCCCTGCCGGCAGGCGGAAGCGCGCGGAGCCATCGGCTTCAACCGGCACGGTTCCCAGGATCGCCCGACCGTTCTCCTCGCCCGCCAACCCTATGCGCGGCCGGTTGGCCAGCGGCGTCGTTTTCGGGAAAAGCTGAACGATGCGAATCGCTTCGATCTCGCCACGTGTCATACCGTCAAGGCCCTCGTAGACGTCATAGACGGTCATCTCGCCGTACGGTGGAGCATCGTCGGGCAGGAGTGAAGAAACGACCGGGGGCACAGGCCGGGAGATCACCGGAATCGGCGTCGTCGTGCCGATCTCCCTGTCGCGGTAGAGCAGCTCGCGGTTTCCGTGACGATCGAGCAGGCAGACACGTAGCGCGTTGTCGGGATTGGGATCGGTCTTATGGCGCCCTTCGGAACGCAGCTCCTCCGGACTGTAGGCCACGACAAAAGAATCCTCGGAAAGCGGCCAGGCGCTCTCGTACCACTCGGGGATGTTCCATCCCTCGGCCTCGGGATAGACCACCGGCGTCACACGCTCAACCGCTTCAGGTGCATTGAGCCCCGCGGTTGGGTCCAACAGACACACGGGGCCTGCCGTAATCGAATGGTGTGCCGAAGCCGTGAAGACGAGTTTCTGCGATCCGGGGACGGGACGCGCCTGGAATGTGCAGTGCGGCTTCGGAAGCGCATTGGCCCAGACCGCCATCGGGTTTGTCCCGTCGGGGCGGCACGACCACAGGTTCTGATGCGTCACCGCATCGCGGTCGACATAGTCCCAGCGGGCAAAGAGAATGTCGCCGGAGTGCGAGACCGAGGGGAACCACTCGCTGACGTCGTTGTGCGAGAGAATCCGGATGTTGCGCCCGTCGCCATCGCAGCGGTGCAACGTGTAGCTGTCCCACCGTCGGCTGAACTGGGCGCCAAAGCAGCGCGAGTACCCTTTGCGCCGCGTGGAGCAAAACACGATTCCCCCGTCGGGCAGGTAGTCCGCCATCATGTCGTCGTAGGGACCTTGCGTGAGCTGCCGCAGGTTGCTTCCGTCGACGCCGACTTCGTACAAGTGGTAATAGCGTTCGTCCGGCCCCTCCTCGTTGACGGACAGCGATGCGGGGTTAGGCGTCGACCTGTCGCACGCAACGAAGGCAAAGAGCACTCGCTTGCCGTCATAGCTCAGCCGCGGTTCGAGATAGCTTCCCTGCGGCAACCGGCCGGCGATCAAGTCGCGGGTTTCGAGCGATCGACCGGGACTCTCAACCACGCACAGTCCCCCTCCCCCGCGTTGCCGCCAGCCGTAGTACTGCGCCAC
This sequence comes from uncultured Victivallales bacterium, assembly GCA_964555035.1. Taxonomy (GTDB): domain Bacteria; phylum Verrucomicrobiota; class Kiritimatiellia; order UBA8416; family CAYOBW01; genus CAZKRK01. The sequence continues at coordinate 19,545 of CAZKRK010000059.1, forward strand.
GAGATGCGCGTAGGACGGCATGAGACGCTTGCAGACCAGGAGCCTGCCGAAGTTCATGAGCGGATCGCCCAGGAGCAACTCCCTTTTGCGCAACCTGACCCGAAGGTAATGCGAACGCCATTCGTCGATCCCCCCTTCCCGCAACGACACATCCTGGAGCCGGCGGTCCTCCGCCGGTCCGGTGCGAGAGTCGCGCGCGGTTCGAGACAGAGACGAACGAAGTTCACGATTGTCTCCAGGGCGAGTTCCCGCACTCGCCCCAGTCCGGCGGAGGACCGCCGGCTCCAGATCGCGGAGAATCTCCCGTCCCCCCTCCAGATGGTTGCTCACGGCCCGTTCGTACGTCACGACCGTGTCGTCGAGCTCGTCCTCCCGCCACCACTCCTCGAGCACCATGGCCAGCAGTTCAGGCTCGGTGTCCTGCGCTTCGGAGGGCGCCAAACGCTGAAGCTCTGCCAGCAGTTCAGGGCTCACGGGGCGTGTCTTGCGGACCGGCGCCACCTTCACCCCCACCGCAAGCCCCCGGGCGTTCCCCTCCTGCTCGTAGAACCAGTTCCCCGCGCCCTGCTTGTTCGCCGCAAAGGCAGCCGACGCCTGGAACCGCTCGCCGCCGTCGTAGACAACTACCGGGTCCCATCCGGTCGTGTCGCAGTAGATCTGCACACGCTTGTGAACGATGAAACGGATCGAGTCGCCTTTCTTCACTTCAAGCGTCAGCGCATGTTCAGCGCCCCTGCCGTCCTTGCCGTCAAGCTCGGTCCGCCAGACCTGCTGCCCGTTGTGACGGATGATCGCGCGAATCCCGTCGCCGTCAAGGTGAAGCTTGAAAACCCGCCCGGTAACGCTGACGCGCCCATCGGCGGGACAGTCGAAGCGCCGGACGCTCGGTGAATTGTGTCCCGGGTGGTGCCAGTTCTCTCCGACCCGCGTCCAGTCCGGTCCGGTCCAGAAGGTGGAACCGTACCACCGGGCATTGCGATACGTCAGCAGTCTGTACGCAACGCCCGGCTCCTCTCCGTGACTGACCGAGCAGAGCAGCATTCCCAGCAATATCAAGGCGCAGGCCGAGGCACGCTCAATACACACCACGGCGCAGAGCCCTATCACATGCACCCGGATTTTGCTGTTGCAGCCCACCCAACTCATGCTAGCATTTCACCATGACAATAGACACTATACGAGAAGTTATGCACAAGGCCGTTCCGTTCGACCTCAAGACAGCAGACGGCTCGGTCTATCCCGTCAAACACCCGGACTTCGTCAGCGTCGGTACGGAGCAGGACCGTGCCGTCGTTGTACACACCGACTCGGGTCTGGCGATCCTCGACATCGACAACATAACTGCCATAGAGTTGGCCAATCGCGCTCCGGCGGTGTGACTCCTCCTTGTTGTCGTCGGTGCGCCCCGTCTACTCAGGACGCGGTCTTGTTCAAGTTGCCGCCCGCCGTCGCCGTCGTCGATCGCCGCTCCGGCCGAAACCGGTAGTCGGGCCACAGCGGGCAATTCAAGTCGATCCAGCACTTCACGGCACGCATCTCGTCCCTGCTCCACTTCGGCTGACGACGCCTGGCATTCAGGTGCTGCCATAGCTTGCTCTTCAGCGTGCCGAACGTGAGCGGCTCAGCCTTGGAGTGGCGCAACTTGTACGTCCAGTCGAAGTAATGCACCCAGCCTCCCTGGATCAGGCTGCGGTACGAGACGGGCACCTTGTCACGGTCAAGTGTCCCCGCAAAGTCGATGCCGCTCTTGTGGCCCGGCTTGTGACACCGCACACAGTGTTTGTCCCAAACCGGCTGCACGACGGCCTCGTACGAGAACGGCACCGCGCCCCAAGGCGGCGGCTGCGGCTTCAGCGTCTTCCGACCCTTCACCTCGGCCGTCTCCGCCGCGGGTGCGGTCTGCCGGTTCTCGTGACAACCAATGCAACTCCGTTGTTCCCCCGGCTGCAGTTGCAGCACGCTGCGCATGCGCTGCAGCTCGTTGAATTCCGCATCGAGCACCTGGAAGTAAATCACCTTTCCCGCGGGGACCTCGAAGCTCACGGAACCGTCCGGCTCCACCGGCACGATACCCAGCGATGCCTTGGCCACATAGCTGGGCCAGCCGTGCGGACCGCGCACCTTGTGAATCGGCGTGGCATACCAGTCCTGGAAAGGCGTGTGATCGTAGCGGTACTGCCCGTCCTCAAGCTGCCCGAGCTCGGCGCGCACCTCCTGGCAGACGCGCAGGTACGCCACCTGCCCCCGCTTGACGTGCGGTTCGAGCCCGGCGTAGACGTCGATCACCGTCAACTGCGCCTTGTCCGTTTCCGCTGTCCCTGTTTCAGGCGCACCGGCCAGGACCGGCGGACGCTCCCTTGGGCGTAGCGGCGTTGGCGACATGCAGCCGATCTCCGGGTCCATGTAGAGCAATTCCCGGTTCCCGTAGCGGTCGATCACGTATAGCCCGAAACGACCACCCGGCGCGTGGCTGACCAGGAAATAGTCGCGCGAAATCGGCGTCGGGTCGCGGAAACACTCGTACCGCGGCCAACTCATGTTGTAGTGCGGGCGAGTGTCCGGAGTGATGTTCATGATGGCACCGATGTCAAACGGGTCCTTCGACGTATCGACCAGTCCGATGGGGCCGTTGTGATCGCCGCCGTGCGAGAACAGGGTGCACAACACCTCGTCCGTCCCCGGCACCTCGCACGCATTGATGTAGCAGTTGGGCGTATTGTTGCCGAAGACCAATTCGGGGTGCGTGCCGTCGGGACGAATTGCCCAGAGCGTGTGACCGAAATCGGCGCCCTTGTCGATATACTCCGAGCGCGTCCAGAGAATGCGTCCGTCGCGCATCATGCGCGGCGACCATTCGCTCAAGTTGGCGAACGACAGGGGCCGAATGTCGCTTCCGTCCGCCCGCATGCGGAAGAGCACAAACGCCTGCGGCCGCCAGCAGAGAAAGCGCGCCCGGCAGCGGGTGGAGATGAAGGCCAGATCGCCGTCCGGCAGCGGGCAGGGGTAGTAGTCGTGAAAGGGCCCGTCGGTCAGTTGGTTCAAGCTCGAGCCGTCGCGGTTCACAACCATCAGATGCCAGTACGGCTTCCAGCCCTCCCGCGGGCTTTCGTTGGGGCGATAGGCAAAGAAGACGCGCCCGGCATCGAAGTCAGCCACGGGGTCACGCGCAATACCGTTGCTACCATCGAACAACTGCGTGAGTGTCGCTTCGCGCGGACGCCACCGCCCCCCACGACAGGGCACGCAGAGAGCGTACACGCCACCACCCGGGCGGAACTTGGAATCGAGCACATCACTGTAGTTGTGCGACGCGTGATACGGGTGGCGCTTGACGAAAAGAACGCTGCTGAGTCCCGCCAGCTCCGGGTCACGAAACATCAGCTCACGCTTCGCCAGGCGCGCGTCGTGGTATAGTAGGTCGACGGCACTCGAACGCACGTCATTCCCATCAGGACCCGCGCCCTCAGGATTCGAGCCCCCTCTGTCATCCCGAGCGGAGCGGAGCGGAGTCGAGGGATCTCGAGAGCTGCGAAAACGCCCGGCATGATCTCGATTCCCGAGATCCCTCGGCTCCGCTCCGCTCCGCTCGGGATGACGGGGCGGGGTTTGGATATCCCGGTTGGCGGAGGGAATGTCCCCGTCACCTCCCGCTTGACGCGCCCGCAGGGAGTCAAGCCTCATACGCGCATCCGCTACGGCCACCCCCTTTGCCTCCAGGCGCTCGATCAGGTCCTCCATCTGCACCAACGTGCGCGGCAGCGCATCCGTGCGAGCGATGCGCGTCCAGTACCCCTTGTCGGGGTCAGCCCTTGAAGTAAAAGTTAACATTGAATCCCCCGCAGAGTTTTTTCTCTCCCGGTTAACTTTTAATTCCAGGGCTGACCCCGCCAGGGGCGCCGACAGGGGGGAGAGATGATCGCTTGCCGACATGCGTTTCCAGGTGTGGCGCTCACAGTCGAATGCGTAGGTCAGCAGGTTGTCCCACGTGGGGTTGGACGGCAGTCGATTCGGCCCGGAGTACTTGCGCTGCCGCCGTCGCGGCGCTGCGGCCGCCGCGGTCTTGACCTTGCTCACTGACCGCCACTTCTCCCCATCCGCCGAGAGCAGCACCTCGAACTCAATGGGAACGCGGTCGCGGTACCGCCCTTTGCGATCGCGCGAAAGGACCACCCGGGCAACCGTCATCGACTCGGGGAGTTCAATCTGCGCCCATTCGCCGCTCGCGCCGGCGGAAATCCAGCTATGGTCGTTGCCGTACTTGCCGTCATTGAGATGCGCCACCTGGTGAATGGCATAACCGGGGAGACACGATGACGCGGTTGCCTTCGCACCAATCGAAGCCAACGCCAGGTTATTCGTGCCGCCGTCCGGCCCGAAGACCTCCAGCTCGTCGACACACGGCTGACCGCGACAGGCGCGATGAATGAGCAACCGCACGAACCGCGTTCGCGTTGCATCGAATTCAACTGCAAAGGGCTGGTCGGCGCGGATTTGAGGACCACCCACGGCGGTCAGTGGCGCCAAACACGCGCACACGATACCCGTCACAAGCGCCACGGCCACCTTCGTAGACTCGCCGCAGGGCGCGCGCGAAGCGCGAGCCCGGAGACGAGACGCCGGGGCGACCGCCTGCGCCCTCCGGCGCGGCCCACCGGGGCCGCGCTCTACGGACGCTCTACGAAGCGCGCGAATGCCCTCGGTAGAACGGTGCTCCCGCGCCGTTCTTGCGACGGTTGAGGCGGCAGGTAAGGTGAGATGTCTTGCGCTTTGCTCGAGTATCTCTCTCATCTGCTCCTCCTTACCATCAATCCACCGGCCCGGGCCGGACGATCCGCGGCGCCGTGGCGATGCGCGGACGCACGGCCAGCCAGTCCACGCCCTGGAATTCCGGGTCGGGTATGGCGCGCACCTCTTCTTCGCCGCGGTACGGGCACATCGCGTCTACCCATACCTTCAGCCGCCGCAGGTTCAGCTCGTCGACTTTCACGTCGCGGTGTTTGCCGCTGCCCGCCAGCTCGACCAGGCGGCTCTTGTAGGATAGCGAGGTCATGGGCGGCGGTGTCCGGTAGCCCTCGGGATCGCGCTGGTCATAGGCCTCAACCATCATCACGCCGGCGATCCCCCAACCGGGCACGGGCTTGGACGGTTGCTTGTAAGGCCTGCCCCAGCTCGGGTGGCCCGTCAGGATCCAGTAGAGCTCGTCGAAGCCAAGCTTGCCGGGACGGCGCGTCTGGTCGAAGGTCTTGCGCCCTTTGCCGTCGCCCGTGTGGCACTTGCCGCAATACTCGTTCAGGACGGGACGCACGTAGCGCGTGTAACCGATCGTGCGGTCCTCCCACGGCGGCGGTTCGATCGTGTCGGGCCTGGGAAACGGCTGCGCCCCCAGGTCGGCGGAGTACGACGACTTGTGATGCTTCTCGTGACATCCCAGGCATCCGCGCACCTCGCCCGGCATTACGCCCGTGAAACTGCGCATGGTCTGCAAGGCGCGATGCCGCTCGTCGAGCAACTGGAAATGGAAAGCCTTGCCGGAGGGGAGACGGAACGACACCGACCCGTCCGCCCGAATCGGCACGGTGCCCACGATTTCCTTTACGCCGTCGGACTGCACGGCCGATACCACCGGTCCGGTCGAGAGATAGGGGCGCTTGTGCCAGTAGGTGTAGGTCTTGGGCTGGATGGCGAGCACGCGCAGGTAACGCGCCCTGCCGTGCAGTTCATCCGGCGTACCCTCGTACACGTTGCGGCTGAACAGCACGCCGTCGTTCGGCTTGTCGGCCGACTCGCGACCCGGCCAGGTCACGCCGTCGGGGATGACCGGCGGTCGCGCCCGCGGACGCACAGGCATCGCGTGCAGCACGTTGTGGTGGCCCTCGTAGACCAGCTCCCGGTTTCCGTCCACGTCCATGAGGTACAACACGAACTTGCCGCCGCGTTCCGCGGACACGAGGAAGTCCTTCTCGCTCAACGGAAACGGCGAGTAGTAGCCGGAGTATCGTCCGCCGGCGTGGTAGCGCGGCGACTCGACGGGATCGACCGGACCGTTGCCGGACTCCGGCCACGCGGTGTCGGCCGTGACCTTGGTCAGTCCGTCCGGGAAATTCAACCCGAGCGCGGGGTCGAGCAGGCCGACGGATCCCGCAAACCAGTTGTGGTGCGCGCTGCCCGTGAACATGATCCTCCGGCTACCGGGCACGCTGCGCGCATCTTTGAGGAGATCGGGCCACACGCTCTGGTTGCCCCAGAGCGTGTTGACCTGGGTGCCGTCGGGGTTCATTGTCCACAGCCCCTGCGCACGCCAGAGCGGCTTGTCGGTGTACTCCCAGCGGGTATAGACCACGCGGCCGTCGTCCATGACCGACGGCAGGTAGTCCGGCTCGTTGTTGCGCGAGACGATGTAGATGTTCTTCCCGTCCCGATCGCAACGGGCAAGGATGTAGGCACTGGTCGGCGGCATGCAACGAACATAGGTGTGACCGCGGGTCGTACTGAAGACGATGTGCTCGCCGTCGGGAAGATAGACCGGGTCGAGGTCGTCATACGGCCCGTCGCTCAACTGCCGCAACCCGCTGCCGTCGATGCCGATCTCGTAGAGGTGAAAGGACTTCTCGTTGTGCGGCTTGAAGCAGAAGAGGACGTTCGATGCGTCGTAGGAGAGGTCCGGGCGCCAAAATGAACCGTGCAGCGGCACCCGCGGCATCAAACGGCGTACGGCCCCGTCCGGCGACAGGCCGGAGAGCACCATCAGGCGCGCGCCGGGAACGGCCATGTAGCCGAGGCGGTGACGCGTCTCGTGCCGCCACTCCCTCCCCGCCGGAAACGGCATGTCCACGAACAGGACTTCGTCGAAATCGACCACAGGGTTGCGCAGGAAGATGGCGCGCTTGATCGCCCGCACCCGCAGGTACGCGCTTTTCACTATCTCGGAGGCCGATCCGTCCTTCAGCCGGCCGGACACCTTCTCCAGTTCCGCCAGCTCGACCGAGAAGTCAACGCGGCCGGGGTGGTTGGCGGTAATGCGCGCGGCCAGTTCGCGTGCCCAACGGATTTCGTCGCGGACTCGGTCGCGCCCCGGTCTGCCGCCGGCCTGGTGCAACCAGTCGCGCTCCAGGGCAGCGGCGGCCTCCTCCGCGGTGAGCCGGCGATCCGGCGGCGTCTCGGGCAGACGGTACGGCGCAACCGCTTCCTGCACCGCGGGGCGATGCTGCACTCGCGACCCGAGCTCGAGGATGGCGGCTACACATGCCGCCGACGCCAGCTTGAGCGTTCCGTCCTCAATGCCGGCCTGCACCGGCTCGACGAGCGCGTCGACCTCTTCCCAATACGCGCGCTGCTCGGGCGTCTGGCGTGCCCACTGTACTTCCGTAAGCGGGCGGTACTCCGTGACCAATCCCACGAAGCTCGCCAGCGTCTTGCGTACGAACGCGGCATCTGTCGCCGCGGCGAACTCAAACGGGGTCAGTTTCGTGAGCTCGGCAAAGCGCCCGGTTTCTTCGGGAAAGTCCGCGTTGAACCGCTGGTTGAGCAGTCCGGCATGGCTGCCGTCCAGCGACTGCCCGCGTTCGGTGAGTCGCTCACGCACCGACGCCAGTGTCTCGGCGAAACCGGAGGCTTTGCGGTAGGCCCCGGCGACGAGCTCACGATTCCGATCCGCACGCCCGGCCAGGACCGTGACTCCAGCCCGGTACTCCTCCAGGATGGCTTCCGCGGAAAGCGCGTTGGTGAAGACGGCCACCTCGTCCATGCCGCCCTGGAAGAACTCGTTGCGACCGGCCTGCGAACCTATGAAAGCCGGGGCACTCGCGTTGTAGCGAATCGTACCCGTCCGCTGCTTCTGCCCTATCTGCCGGCCGTCGAAGTAGACCCGCATCGTTCTGCCGTCAAACGTGGCGGCGCAATAGTGCCAGGCGCCGTCCAACACGCGGCGCGGTTCGAGCCGCGCGTCGCACTCGGTGTAGCCGTTCACGTTCAGCCCGAGGGAAAGGACCTTGCCGTCTTCCTGAAAGGAGAACAGCAGTCGTTCATCGCATTCCTGGCGGAAGATCTCGTTGTAGCGGTCGAAGCGTGTCGGACGCACCCATGCGGAAAAGGAGAGCGCCGACAGCTTGCCGGGCAGTTCGGGCATGCTGACCCTCAGGCGATGCGAACGGGCCAGGATCAGGCCGCTGCCGTGAACGGCGGCGGCGCGGCGCGAGGGTGCACGGAGCGCCGCGGTCACACTCTCCGCCGGTGGCGCCGGTTCATGGTCAAACGACCAGTACAGCCAGGGCGCCGTCTCCCCGGGCACGGCACTCCCCCGCGTCATCAAAACAACAGCAAGAACGGATGCGTAGTGAACCCCTCTTGAACCGAGTCTCATGATCATCCCTCCCGTCGTGTTCATATACCACGCGCTGCTACACCAACGCAAGCTGGAGGAAGGGGGCCGGGATCTCCCGGGCGCATCCGGCTCACTCTCCGCCCGCCCTTGCCCTTCCGCTCCGCTCCGGG
>CAZKRK010000060.1:0-27841 GCA_964555035.1 uncultured Victivallales bacterium
GTAGTCAGGCTCGCAGTGAGCGGAGCGAACGGAGTGCCGTGGACCGGTCGGGGCGCAACGGAGCTTCTGACCTTTTGATACCGCCCCGTGGGAGGGTGCCATTCACCTCTTCCCTTGGGGGAGAGGTCGGTCCGACGCAGGAGGACCGGGTGAGGGGACGGTGGCACGACTGCCGCCCGACCGGCGTGAATAGTAGAAGTACAGCCCCAGGTCGACCGCCACCATCACGAAGTTGAGCGCGTACAGCGCAATGACCCAGTCAAGAGAATAGAACGCCTTGTGCAGCATTCCGCTCAAGTAGCCGACGCAAATGACCGCCATGAACCCCGGGCTTTTGCCCTTGACCATCTTCGTGCGCAACGATTTGGCAATCGATATCGGCCAGCTCACGCCGAAGCAGACCAGCATCACAATTTCGAAAACGCTCATCACCCACCACCTCGTCCCGACAGAGCGACTTTCACCGACCCGTCGATCACGGCATGACCGATGACCGGGTTGACCTGATTGACCAATGCCCCAATCGACCAATCGACCAATCTACCAGTCCCACGTTGTGACCGTCAGGTTGCCGTTGCGCAGTTTCTCTTCCAGTTTGCGCCGCATCCACATGCGAATGGCTACGCGCACGGGCGGCACGAGCAACAGGAATCCGACCGTATCCGTTACCAGACCGGGAGTTACCAGCAGCACACCCGCGACAAGAATCATGACGCCGTCGATCAGCCGGGGGGCCGGCATGCGTCCCTCGGCCAGGTCGCGCCGCGTCTGCATCAAAACCATCATCCCCTGCGCGCGAGCCAGGTAGGCGCCCACCACTCCCGTCACGATCACAATTGCCAGCGTCGGTCCCAGGTGGAAGGTCTCGTAGACCTTGAAAAGCACGGCCAACTCAATCATCGGCATGCAGACGAAAGCCAGTATCAACCACGACAGAATCATTGCGGTCTCCTTGTCGTCCAAAGCAAACACTATGTCAGACGCGCTCGCAATGATCGAGTCCTTTCAGTGCCGACGTTTTCTGGTGGGAAAGGCAGAGCAAATGCGATAGGTTCCCAAGAGTTGACTCCTATCCTCTTTTGGGCGCATCGACTATGAGTGACGGCAAGCTGGCGCTTGGCGCAGGCTACGAGATCATTAAGCAGACCGGGCGCACGGAGTTCGGCCCGGTCTACAAAGCGCGCGATACGGAACGCGACGAGACCGTTGCGATTCGTGTTCGGCGCGACGCGCCCGCTACCGAAGAAGCCGGTCGCCGCCTGGCCGACCGGCTCGCGGCCGTTCCGCACGACGCCATTCTTCCCTACCGCGACTGCCTCGTCGGCCACGAAGAGGCGGGCGACGTACTCTGCATGGTCACCGACTGGATCGAGGGCGAGACGTTGCGCATGACCATGTGCCGCACGGGCGCCGGCCTGTCCTGGGTCGACGCGGAACCCATCCTGACGGTCACGCTGGATGCGCTCATTCATGCCTGCGGATGCGGTCTTGTGCACACCGCCGTGTCACCCGCACACGTCATCGTCACGACTGACGGCAGGACGCTCGTCACGGGATTCGGCATGCTGGGCTGGCGTGACGAAGCGCCGGAACGGCCGGCGGTTCCAGCCGCGGCACTCGACTATGCCGCACCGGAGTTCCTGACAACGCCCGGCTTCGAGGGCGACCCGGTTTCGGAGATATTCAGTTTTGCGGTCTGCGTGCACGAAGCGCTCACGTGCGAATTGCCTTTCCTGCCGGCGTGCGGCGGATCGGCCGAGACATTCGCCAAGCGGTGGGGCGCCGAGAAACCCGAACCGGCGCCGCTGAAGCGTAGTGTGCTGCGTGTGCTCATCAATGCGCGCAAGTTCCTGAAGCGGGCGCTTTCTCCCACGCGCGAGCAGCGCTTCCAATCGCTGCAGGAAGCGGCCGAAGCGTTCCGGGAGGTCCGCTGCCGCGTGATTCAGCACGAGGACGTCGATGACTACGAGCTGCTCAACCTGATCGGCCGCGGGGGTTACGGCGCCGTCTACGAAGCGCGCAGACAAAGCGACCGGCGTTCCGTGGCATTCAAGTACCTGGCGCTTACGGCGGGCGTGGACCGCTTCAAGCGTGAAGCCAAAATACTGCACCGCAATCCTCATCCCAACATCGTCGAATACGTCGACTTCTTCGCCACCAAGAGCCCGACCGGGGACGACCAGTATTTCCTGGTGATGGAGCTGCTGCCGGGCATGCCCGGCTGGACGCTGAGCCGCCGAATCAGGGAGGCCGCGGAAGGACTTGACGTGGGAGAAATTGTGCGCGTCTTCAGCGGCTACCTGAACGGGCTACAGTACCTGCACGACCAACGCATCATTCACCGCGACATCAAACCGGGCAATCTCTACGCCCCGTGCGACGACAAACACCGGCCGAAACTGATCGACCTGGGGATTGCCCGCGACCTGTCGGGAACGCAAACCGTAGGTTTGATCCCCGGCACGTGGGACTACATGGCACCCGAGTTGTTCGCGGAAGACGCGGACCGCGGTACGCCGCAGTCGGACCTGTATGCGCTGGCGCTCTGCCTGTACGAAGCGGCAGTGGGCCGGCCCGCCATGCCGCGCCTCCCGAAAAGCGACCGCGAGGCGGCCTCCGAGCTGATGCGCCGCCTGAAACGGAATGACCCCATAGACTACTCGCTCCCCGTGTTCGAGCGGTCTCCCTGGCTGGCCGACATCGTCCGCAGGGCGCTCCTGCGCGAGCCGGACAAGCGTTTTGCCTCGGCGACCGAAATGCGCGAGGCTCTCGAGGAGGCGCTGCTGGTTGTCGCCGCGGACACGCAGGAAGAAGAGGACGAACCGGACACGTTCCCCTACGCCGCGACTGACGTGTTGTCCGCTACTCTGGACCAGGAACAGGCGGTCCGGCCGCCGTCCCCGGAGCCGGAAGCTGCCGACGCGTCGCGGCAGGAGCCTCCGGACCTGGCTGAACCGCCCAAGTCCGGACTATGGCTGACGGCAGCAGCAGCCGTGTTGCTGCTGACGGCGGCGGCGACCGGCGTCTGGTACTTCATGTTCGGGCCGGGACGGATACCCGCCCTGACAATCGAGCGTCCCCCCAGCGTGTCCAAAGAACCGAAAGTCGACGACACCACTTCGCAGCAGCCGGAAAAACCGGAGAAGCCCGACAAGCCTGAGACAACGGACGGACAGCCGTCGAACGAACCGCCCGTCGTAGTCGATGCGCCGCGCGCCGAGCTGGACGCCTTGATCGCCAGGGTCTCGGAGCCTCTCCCCAGCGGTCTGCCTACGGCGGACACGGTGGCACAACTGTCCCGGCTACTCGCCCGGGCACGCACGGCCCTCGACGAGCACCCGAACGAAGAGGCCCTTGCAAAGGCCTGCGCGCGGATCGAGGAATACGGCCGGAACATTCCCCGTCGCTACAGCGACGCTTTCAACCAGGCGATGGACCGCAAGGAACAGGACAAGGCGCGTGACCTGCTCGCCCGCTGGCGGACCGTCTTGCCCCACGGGGCTTTTCTGGGACTGGACCGGGAACGGGCGGCGGAGAGCAGGGCGGCGATGGAAGGGCGCCTGGCAGCGACCGGCGCTTTCGACAAAGCGGTGTCCACCCTCGAAGCCAAACTGCCTCGAGCGGACGATCTTCGCCTGGCGGACATTCCAACCCTCAACCGGGAGTTTGCCGCACTGAAGGGCCTGTGCACGCGGGAGTGGGAGGGCGTAACCGCCGCGGACCGTGACACCCGCGCAAAAGGGATCGAGGAACGCCTGGCGGTGCTGGTGACGAATGTCCTCACGGTCTTGCGCGATTCGGGCACGAACACTTACCTGAACGGCCATGACGATTCCCTGTTACAGCAGGACATCAAGGCCGTGACCGGCGCGGATTCAGCGTTCAGGGCGCTGGCGCCCGCGAAGTCCGACGCCGTCGTTGCCGAGCTGACGGCGATGCGCGAAAGCCGCGAGGCTTTCTTTGTCGAGCTCACGCAACTCAACCGGGCCGTAACTGCACTGGCCGCCGTCAAGGAAGAGCCTGCCCGTTTCGAACAAGTGGCGAGCCGCATAAACGCCGCGGAGGGCCGCAACCGAGTCGGCATGCTTAGCGAGGAGAAGGCCGCCAAACTCGAAGCCGTTCGCGCGTCGCTGCGCAAACCGGCGGCAGCCGAATTGGCCGCAATCCGGGACGCAGCCGACGCCCGCGGCCGCAAGGGGCAGCCGGTCGCGTCACTGAGAGGGCGGCTTGACGACTACCGCGCCAAGGCGCCTACGGTTGTCGCGATGCTGAGCGACGAATTGGAAGCGGCCGAAAAGAGCGTCGCCCTGTGGGAGAACCGCCATCGGTTCGGCAGCGCCATCAAAGCGTTCCGCTCGCGCGTGGGCGCCTTGTCGGCGGGGGACGTCGGCGCGACGGACCTGCAGGCTGTCGCGACGGAGCTGGCCGGCTTGCGCCGGGCGCCACACGCCGACGTGCCGCCCGCGGACGTGCGGACCGCGCTGGACATGCTGACTGCCGAGCTCAAGAAGGCGGCCGAGTCCCATGTCGCCAAGTTGGGCGCAGCCGTGGCGACGGCCTACGAGTCAGGAGAGGATGCCGAGCCGATACGGCGGCAGTTGGTGGCGTTGCGGCAACAGGCGCCGGATGCGGTGGCACTGGCGCCCCAGGTCTACAGCGAAGCGCTGCTGCGCGCCAAGCCGCCGGAGGACCTGTGGGTCAAGCAGGTCGTCCGGGCGCTCGAGGACGGGAAGACTGCCGTGGACAAACCACTGCGCGGCGCCGATGTCAATACGGAAGCGGTCAATCACTATCTTGCCAGCGCGGAGGGCGTGCGCCGGGGGATGGACGTGACGAATATGTTCGTTTCCGATCGAGAGGCCCTCAAATTCCAGGCTGCGGTCAGCGCCTTCTGGAACGCCGCCGCGGCCCTGTCGGACAAGCATGCGGAGCAACTTGACGCCGCTACCTGGCGGGTCATACGCGAACAGTTGGTCAAGCAGGCCCAGAAGACGGTCGAGCCCAAGATGATGGCCATGTCGCCCCGCCGCCAGACCGAAATCCGGCGGGCGTTCCTGGGCATGGCATGCCGCATTGAAGCGTTGACGCGGCAGATATCGAAATGCGCCGAAGACGACCCCCTGCGCCTGGCGCTGCAGAAATACCTTCAGGCGCCCTACTACGCCCCGGCCATTTTCGACCAGGGCGTGATCGAACGGGTTGGAATGGCGCGTATTGAATGGCTGATAGAGATGCTGAAGGCAAAACAGGGCGAAGAGAAGGAACAGGACAAGTCTTTAGATTAAGTTCTGGATTACACTCCGGTTTAGATTCTAGACTGAGGCTTGAACGTTTAGAAAGAGGTGCGGTGCCTATGAATTGGAAAGCGGCATGTGGAGTAGTTGTGCTGGCCGTCCTTGTGGCGGGCTGCACGACGGTCGATGACCGGCTGCAGACGATGCAGAACGAAAACGCTCGACTGGCACGGGAGCTGTCCGAGTCGCAGGCCGAGAACCTGCAGCTGACGCAGGAGAACCGTCAGCTCGAAGAGGAGATGAACTACCAGACAAAGAGATCGACCGTGCTCGAACGGGAGAAGTCCGCGCGTGTCGCGGAGATCGACACCCTTCGTGGAGGTGTGCAGGAGTTCTCGGACCAGGTGGTCAGCAACCTGCGCAAGCTCTACGAAGAGACCGTGCCCGTGGACTACCTGGGCAGCGAGATCTGCCCTCGCGACAGCACGGATGACAACCGGGGCTGCCTCTTCGTGGACGCGCAAAACAGATTCGCGTCCGGCGGGACACTGGTGGGAGGACGCGCGTTTGTGGAGGGGCCCTTCGGCGAGGCGCCCGTTCAGGTCCAGTTCTGCATTCTGCGCGCCGACGAACAGGGACGGCTTAAAGTCCAGTGGATGAGCAATGCCGTGACGGCCGCCAAGAGAGGGCGCCACGACTGGCGCTTCGATTTTCCCTTCCAGGTATATGCTCAAGATGTTTTCGCCGTGTACAGCGCCGGCGCCGTCAGTATTCCCTATGACGACGCCGATACAGGCAACGTGCTCGTCGTGCCCGGGGACTTCAAGATCGGCACGGAAGCTACCTTGCCTTCTACCGCGAACCGCAACAAGCGCGCGTATTCGATCGGAGTCACCGGTTACTTCAGCGGGCAGTAAAGGAGCGGCATGTTGTTTGGGTATCTTTCGTCGGTCGACCGTACGGACGTAGGTCGCAAGCGCAGCAACAACGAAGACGCCGTGCTGCGTGTCCCCGAATACGGCCTGTTCTGCGTGGCCGACGGCATGGGGGGCGCCGACGCGGGAGAAGTCGCCAGTGGACGCATCGTGGAGGCCCTGGCCGAGGCCATGGCCTCCCCCAGGGCAGGACAGACGCTCTACGACTTCGATGCGAAGAAACGCCTGGTCGACGAGACCGTCAATGGCGCCAGCCGGTGGATCAACCGGCGCGCCGCCGAGCGCGGGCGCGGCGGCTCCGGTTCTACCGTTGTTATGCTGCTGTTCGACGCGGTCGCCCCGGACAAGGCCACAACGCTTCACGCCGGGGACAGCCGCGCCTACCGCTTTCGCAACGGCAAACTGGAACAGATCACGCGGGACCACTCCCTGGCCGAAGAAGCGGGATACAAGGACGAGAGCAAGATGCCGAAGCAGTTTCGCGGGGTCGTAACCCGCGGCGTCGGCATCAAGGAAGACGTCCGGCTGGAGATAACGCCGGTGGACGTGCGCGAAGGCGACATCTTTCTGCTCTGCTCCGACGGCCTGTCGCGCATGGTGCCGGACAAGGAGCTGCGCACTATCCTGAAGCAGGGCGACGGGTCCGAGCTCGGCCGGCTCGCCGACCGGCTGATCGAGACCGCAAACGGGAACGGCGGTATCGACAATGTGTCCGTCATCCTGGTCAGGGCCGGGAAACTCGAACCGGCGTCCCCGCCGGACGACTACATGCAACTCGTCGAGGGCGGCGTGGCGGCCGGCGATGACGGCCGCACCACCGACGAGCAGCTGCGCACCACCGACGAGCCGCTACGCACTACGGACGAGACGGGCGACATCCCCACGAAAGAACCGCCGCCCAGGGAGCGCTCAACGCAGGAGATGGCGCCGCCGGCCGGTCTTGTCCGTGACAGGATCTCGGCATTGTCGACGAAAAAGAAGCTCCTGGGGGCCGCCGGCATCGTCGCGGCGGTCGCTATCGTCGCGGCACTCCTCGTCGGTTCGCACTCGAGGCGCTCGGCCGAGTGGGCCGCCGCCTTGGACCTCAAACGCGCCGGGAACGAAGCGTGGGCCGCGTACGCGCAACGCCTCAACGACACCCGCGAAGAGTGCCGCCGGTTACGTGCGGAAAGGGACAGCGAGGTCCTGGAGGAGACCGAACGGGAGCTCGACCAGAAACTGGCCGGCGTGCCGGCCGCGGTTATCTCGCAATTCACGTCCGCGGTGAATGCCGCAGACCCCAAGGCCGCGGGATCTCTCCTCGAGGAGTGGCGCGGACTGGAGGGGTGTCTCGACCTGTTCGCCCTCACCGCCGCCGAGCACGCGCGGCGTATGCGGGAGATGCGCGGCAAGCTCGAGCACGAATCGTTCGTGCGACGCCTGCAACGGACCACGGACGACCTGAGCCTGGATGAAGAAGCGGTCGTTCTGCTGGAAGGTTTCCTGCTGGAAGCCGCGGGCAAGGACGGTCAGAAACCGTCGTGGTCTGACGAAGGCACAGCCCTCGCGACAAATGCAGCCGTTGTGTGGGTGCGTCTGTTCGGCAACCGGTTCACGAGTGAACTGGCAGAGCTTGGCGACCGGGTGAAGACGTTGCTCGTGACCTGGGACAATCTAAGGGACCACCGCGTTTTTGTCGACGCGCTCGGAACGGTCTACGACGACCAGAGCATCGCAATCGCCCAGGGGCTTGTCGAACGTGCCGGGTTCATGCGCGACAACGTGCGTAGCGCGGTCGACAACCGCGACGCGAACGCAGCGCGGGAGGCTTTGGCGCGCCTCCAGACGCTGGTCTCTCTGACCGAGGGCACATCGTTTCACGACGCGGTGGCGGAGATCGCCCGGTCCGCGGCCCGCGGCGTGGACGAGGCCGTCGACGCCCAGGCCGGGCTGCGCCAGGCCGTCGACGGGTTCGCTTCCCGTGCGGCGGCAGTGTCGCGTTGCGAGGCTTCCGTGTTTGCCGCGCTCACGGCCGATTTCAATCGGCTGGCGCAGCGTGACGGGATGAACGAAGGCGAGCTTCAGCGTATGCGTCAGGCAGTCGAACAGGCGTTGCGGAGCATGGCCCCCAAGGGCATTGCGCCGTGCCTCGCCGCGTACGAATCGCTCAGGCTTTCCGAGGGGGACCGTTGCCTGGAGGACCTGTGCAAGGTTGTGGAAGTGCTGCCGCCGGGCATATCGTCGAACGCACTCGATGGACCGTTGAAAGAAGCCGCGGCCGCCCGCAAGGAAGCCGCGCGCAGTATCGCCGAGATCGAGGGCGAGCTTGAGAAGATGGCATCCGACATTCCCGCGTCGTCACCCTCGGCGTGGCAACCCACCGTCGACCGCCTGCTCAAATTGCAGGCTCACCGGGACGCCTCGGGCCTGGTGAGTGAGCGTTGGCGGAAAGTCCGCACCTGCCTGGTTGACAGGGTCATGAGCTATGCCCGAGAGGAGGCGCCGGGCACGGAGACGAGCAACCGCGTCGCCGCCTGCCGCGGACTGCTGGACAACGAGAACACGGCAAGCCTGTTGGACGAAGACACCCGACGACGACTCGACGAGGCGGTCGGACGGATAGGAGCCGAGCAGGCACTCGTTTCCGGCCTCGAGGCGCTGCTGGTCGAGGCGGGAAAGCCCGCATTGGCTGCACTGCCCGGCGTGATGAAGAAACTGGTTGGAGAGCGCGACCGGTTGCGGACGGGCACGAACAGAACCGCCCTCGCGCTGCTGGACAAGGCCGTCGACAAGTGGACGGAGAGTGTCATGCGGGCCGTGCGAGAGGCGCCACCGGAAGGGCGCGTGAGCGCGGCCACGACAGCGGCGGAGTTGCTGAAATCGGATTCGGGCAGAACGCTTCTTGGCAAGGACACCATCGCCGCCCTGGTCTCCGAGCTGGCGCGCGAACGGTGCCTGGCATCTTTCGCGCAGTCCCGCGGCACGGGACACTGGCGCGGAGCAGGCAAGGCGGTCGAGACCGACCTGACCGCGATGGGCGCCGCCGCGACGACGCTGCGCCAGGCCTATGTCGCCTGGTCGACGCAGTGGGACAGCGCGCACGAGATCATCTTCACATCGGAGCGGAAGGAGCATTACCTGGGCGCCATGGACGAGCTCAACAACGTTGCGCGCGAGTTTCAGATCGACCTGCCTCCGCCCCCGGCCGTGAACTTCGGCGCGGCTGAGGATGCCTGGGCAAGTGCATTCTGCCGGGCGATCGACGCGCGGCAGCAGACCATCCTTGGAGAGCTCGACTCACGCGCCGCGCCCGTCGCGCGACAACTGGCCGTCTTTGGCGACGACCCGGCCGCCACCTTGCGGGACTTGTGGCGGTTTGCCGGGGAGGCCAAAACAGAACCTGCCGAGAAGCTGGGCGCACGCGCGCGCCAGGCGCGCATCCGGTTGGACGGCAAGCGCCGATGGCTGGCCAACATGGCGTTGTGCCCGCTCGAACCGCAACACCTGCAGCTGTATGGGCGTACCGTTAGCAAGGCCGAAGAGGCATGCGGCGACGCGTGGAGCGACACGGTCGAGAGGGCCGCTCGCATCGGCGTATCCGCGGGCAACCAGTTCCGGGAGGCAACCGGCAAACGCGCCGAGACGCTTTCAAGAATCGCCAAACTTTCGGAACAACTGAATCGGAACAACAACGAGGGCGGCGCCGACCTGGAGACACTGCGGGCGTTGCTGGCGGAAGTGCGTGCCTACGGGCAATAGCGCGGCGGGAGAGAGACGGTGGCAGCAGGTAGCGGCAGGCGGCTTGGCGACTACGAACTGGTCGAACGCGTCAGTTCGGGAGGGGAAGGTACGGTCTACAAGGCACGCTGCGCCGTTGATACCAACGCAAACGTCAAGCAGGGGGCTATCGTCGCTCTCAAGGTCTTGCGCCACACGGGCGACGACGCCACGAGCCGGGCCCGCTACGAACGCGAAATCAAGAGCTTCCTGACGCTCTCGCACCCCAACATAGTCCAGTACGAGGACTCTTTTGTCGAGCAGGACGAATGGGGGGAAGACCTGCGCTGCATCGCGGTCGAGTTCCTGCACGGGTCCGATTTGAAGCAACTGCTCGCAAACAACCCGGGCGGGCTTCCCGTCGAACGGCTCAAGAACATTTTCGTCCAGACCCTGGAAGCGCTCTGCTACGCCTGTGACAAGGGCATCATCCATCGGGACATCTCGCCCTCGAACATTTTCGTCGAGCCTGACGGCGTCGTCAAAGTGATCGACTTCGGCATTGCGCGCCGCAAGGACAGCGAAACGGCGACGACGTCCGGTTTCAAGGGCAAGTTCGATTACATGGCCCCCGACTTTCTGAAGACGGAGGACAATTTCCGCGGTGACGAACAGTCGGACGTCTTCAGTTTGGGGGTCTGCTTCTACGAGGCGCTGACCGGCCGCCTGCCGTTCTCGGGCGAGCGTGACACCGGATCGGTCGGTTACCTCAGCCGGTGGCACCAGGAGGAACCCCCGGAGCCGCAGCTTGACCTGCCCGTCTTCCGCGTCATGAACGACGCCACGTCGGTCTTCGTACGCAAGATACTGACGTCGGACCGCTCCAAGCGGTACGCGGCGTTTCTCGACGTGTTGGCCGACCTGGAGGGGGTCCAGTGCCGCAGGGTAAAGGCCAAGAGCGGCGTCTACGAATTCGTCAAGTACCTCGGAAAAGGTGGATTCGGGGAGGTGTTCAAGACCCGCCGCGTTTCCGACGGCGAGATCTTTGCCGTCAAGCATCTCTTCGCCGGTCATGACCCGGCCCGTTTCGTGCGCGAAGCGCGACTTCTCCAGGAACATGCGCATGCGAGCATCGTCCGCTACGAGGATTTCGTACGGCTTGAGCGGCTTGGCGGCGAGGATCTATACCTCATAATCGAGTTCATGGACGGCATGCCGGAGTGGAGCCTTCGCAACCGGCTGCGCGAGGAAGGCGCTCTGGACCTCGCCGAGATGCGGCGTCTCTTCGCGGACTATCTCGACGCCCTGCACTTTCTCCACACGGCCCACGAAAAACCCATCGTGCACCGGGATATCACGCCGGCCAACCTCTACGCGCCGCCTACCGACTGTGATCAGAAGCCCAAGATCTTCGACCTGGGCATCGCTCGCAGCGAGAAGACGCATACGAGCGGCCGCGTCCCGGGCAACCCGCAGTACATGCCGCCCGAGCTCATCCTCGACGCAAATGCGCGCGGAACGCCGCAGTCCGACATCTTCAACATCGGCCTCTGCCTGTACGAGTGCGCATGCGGCCAACCTGCCTTCGGTCACCTGCCGCGCGAGACAATGCGCATGTGGAACGAAGTCATGCGCCGCGTCGAAGGCAAGGTCGAGATCAACTTCGAGCTGGCGGTCTTCAACTCCCATCCGCAACTGAAACGCATCGTAGAGCGCGCGATCCAACGCAAACCCGAGGAGCGTTTTGGGTCGGCGGGGGAAATGCGAGACGCCCTTCTGGCGAAAGAGACGGCGGCTGACGAGGGGCAGGCGGAGCCGCCGCCCGCGCCCGCGCCGTCGGTAGCGGCAGAGGAAGAGCCGGCTGCGCCGTCTCCGACGGGGGATGAGGCCGAGACGCCGCCCAAACCGCGGAAAGGAGACGCCTTCGTTCTGTCCGAAGAAGACCTCGAGGTCCCTCCGGAGGAGGACGATGAACTCGATACGGTAGCCACGTGGGCCCTGGGGATGGAGCCGCCTCCGGACGCGGCGGCGCCCGCCGAAGAGGAGGAGGACGCAGACGGCCCCGCGACGGCAGCCACCCGCGCCGCGGAATTTCTCCAGGCCTCGGAGAAGCCCCCCCCACCAGAGCCGGACGCCTTTGCGATTGAATCGCCGGGAGACGAGGAGACTCTGTTCGGGCTCGGCGGACCGGAGGTCGAGGATGAGGAGGACGCCTTTCCGGGAACCGCGGCAACCGTGGGCCTCGGCATGGACGATGCCCCCACGCTGGACCCCCTCCCCCGCGAGGATCGCGAACCGAAACGCGCAATGGAATTCCCTCCGCCCCAGCCGCGCGCCAAGGATATTCCCGAACCCGTTGCCCCCGAGCCGGAGGAGAAAGAGGAGTTCCCCGACACGGTTGCGGCAACTGAAGCGGCTTCGAGAATCGGCGGGCTCGCGCCCGCGCCGCGCAAGGCGCCGGCCGGAAAACTGGTGTGGGGGGGGCTGGCGGCGGCGGCCGTGGCCGCAATCGCGGTCGGCGGTTGGTTCTATCTGCAAAAGCGCTCCACGTTCGCGGGGGTGGCGGAATTGATGCGAGAAGCCGGCCCGTTCGAGCCGACCGCGGCACACATCAGGGACCTGAGGTCCAGGGTACAGGAGATCGACGAGCGCCTGCAAGGCAACGAAACGCCGTGGGCCAGCGCCACCCGCAGCGAAGCGGCCACGCGCTGGGGCGCGCTTCCCGACGACTTTTCCGATGCGTTTGGCGCGGCGCTGGCGGTGGGCGAACTCGACCAGGCCGACGCGATCGTGCGGGCATGGCGCGAATCGGAAGCGGACCTCGTATTCGGAGACATCTCCGAGAACCAGGTCGCGGTCGTACGCGAAAGCATGGCGTCGCGCTACAAGTTCGCGCTCGGAACCAGGGAGCTGGAGGAGGTCAAACTCACGGCAGAGTACGTGAAATCGCTGGCGGATGTGGTCGAGAAGGCCCGGTCGGGGGAACAGGGCGAGCCGCTGGCATCGGCCCGCGCGTGGTGGGTCCGTACGGGGAATCGACTGGCCAAATTGCGCGGGCCTTGGACGGACAAGCTCTCCGAAGCCATGGGTGCGGCAGCCGCCAAGCGTGACGCGCGGGAGCTCCGCGGACTCCTGGCCGTTTTGGAAGAGGCACACGAGACTCTGCCGCCACTTCTGCGCGCTGCTCCCGATGATGCCGCACGCAAGGCGGTACGGGCGTTGCTCGACGGCGAAGCCGAGGCCGTACTGGCCGCGTATCGTGACGGCGACGAGGTCCGCGCGACCGAGCGGCACAAGGCTTTTCGCGGCTTGCCACAACGCCTGCCCGAGCTGTACCGGCGCGAGGAGGTGCTGTACGCGGAGCTTCGGAAGAAAGTGGATGCCGAGCAAATCAAGTTCGTGCGCGACAGTATAGCGTCCATTCCCGTTGCGGAGTCGGCGGCGGCCTACAAAGACACGGAGACGGAACTGGGAAAGGCGGTGTCACGGTACAAACGGTTGGCCGCGGACTGGACGGCCGCGCAGCGTGAGGGTGTCGAACGCGAAGGCAGAGTGCGCTGCATGGAAATCGCCAACAAGCTGGCCGCCAACAGCGGTACGGCCGATCTGCTCGAAGCCTTCAAGCGAGCCGTGCCGGCAGAATTCGGCAAGAAGGATGTGAGCGATATTGCCTCCGACTGGCTCCGCTCCCGCAAGGAGATTGAAGACGCTCAGAACAGGCTGAGCAGCCTCAGCCCGTTGCTGACCGCGTCCGCGCCGGCCTCCTGGAAGAAGGGGTTGGACGAATGGCGCAACCTCAAATTCGAACAGGAGGTTTTCAGCACCGCGGCCGTCAAATCCAAGTGGGAAGAGATGGCGTCTACGCTCGAAAAGTCGCTCCTGAAACACACCGCGGAGTGCAACGACGGCGCGCAGCTGAGCGTTGCCCGCGAGGTGCTCGAACAAGCCGGCGAACAGGGCGTTTTCACAGCCGCGGTTATGGCACGTCTGCGGGGTGACATGAACGTGCGCTCGGCGGTTCTCGACCTGGACGCTCTGGCTGCACTGTTCCAGCCGGAGGACATGGCCAAACTCGATGAAGGACTGAAGAAGTGGCGCGGTCTCAATACCTCGAGCGCTGCGCGCGAACACAAAGACGTGCGGAACGTGTTGGTCACGTTGGAAAGGAAGTTTGACGGCGCCGTTACACGCTACCTGGCGGACTGCAAGCGCCTGGACGAGCTGGCCGCCGTCGAAGCCCTTCTTGCCGGCACTGGCTCCGTGCCGGGAGCAGCGGTCGTCCGACGGCTGCGCGAAACGCTGGACAAGACACGGGACCGTTTGGTCAATGAAGCAGCGGCCCGCGTGGCCCTGTTGCTTGACGGCAAGGTGATGCGGAGCCTGGCGGCCGACGACCCGGCAAGCTGGGAACAGGCCTTTGCCGAATGGTCGGGGCTCGGCATCGCCGCGGACGTCCGCGGACATAAAGCCGTAACCGCAAAGTGGACCGAAGTAGAGAACACCTTCCTGGCCACGGTTTCGCGTTTTGCGGATGCCCTGCGGCCCGAGGAACGCCGCAACGGTCTACTGCGTGTCGAGAAGATCATCTCCGGCAAAGCGGCGCAGACTCTGCTGGGAGCCGATGCGCGGTCGACGCTCCGCTCTTCGTTGGATCGACAGATGAGCAAGTTCGCCCTCGCCGTGCGCAACGCTACGCGAAGTCCGCTGACCATTGCCCTTGCCGGCAAGGAGCTGGGCGTCCTCGAAGCCGGACAACGACAGGCATTCACGGTGCCGGTCGAAGGCGGGACCGTAGCCCTGACATGCGCCGGCACGGCGGCCTACGAGCCCCATCGGGAGACTTTCACGATGCAACCCGGCGGCGGCCTTGTCCTCAGTGTGCCCGAATTGAAAGCCAAACCCCGCAAGCTGGTAGCGCCCCGGCTCTCGCTGACGCCGCCGGCCGCCGCGACGTGCACCGCCATCGGCGGGGCGAAGCCTACGGCCATCGGCAGCGGCGTGTTGTTGGCACCGGGGAACTACCAGGTTGCCTACGTGCGTGACGACTACATGCCGCAAACCGTGGCGTTGAAAATCGAGCCGGGCGAGGATCCGGTTACCGCGCCGCCTCCCGGCGACTGGCGCCCGACGACGGCGCTCGCCAGTTTGCAGAAACTCGAACAGGCGCTGAGCGGCGGCAACCCGGCAACCGTAAATGACGGTCTCGTGGAGCTCGTGTCGGTGAGCAAGTATGTGTGGGACGATCACCGTAAGCGCGCACAGCAGGCCGTCGCGAAGTGGCGTAAGCTACGTACGGAGGGCGTGACCGTATTCTGGCGGCAAAAGCGATACGACCGCGCGCGGGACGCCTGCGGGGCGCTTGCGGAGGCGTTCGTCAAGGCGGGGCGGAGTGACGCTGTTGACGTGTGCCGGTTCAATGCCGCCATGTGCCGCTACATGAGTCATGCAGCCGGATCGCAACAGAGGTTGCAGGCTGCCGAAGACCTCCTGGCTCTGGCTGGGTCGCGGGGCGTAGTTGCCGTAGCGAACGCAAATGAAGAACGGGAGTGGGTCGACCTGCTGAAACGCAAGGTGGGGGGGTACGTCAAGCTGCGCAAGAAGAGATCTGCCTTCGCAAGCATGGACGAAGGCGAGGCCACGGCCTGCATCCAGAAGCGCAAAGGTCCCTTCCCGCTGCCGGACTAGCCGCCGTCTCCAGGCGGGTGTTTCGGAAATGCGGCCCCTTTTCGGACAGGGTCGGACCGACCCCGGGGCAGGCAAAAGCTCAAAACGGAGATACAAGATGAACAAGACCATTGTGTCCATTCTACTGCTGTTGTCAGGCTTCTGCCTGGCGCGGACGCCGAAAGAGCTGGTCCTGGAATCGGGCATCAAGGGCGGCCTGGTCGTGTGCGTCGGATATGGAGACGCCGACGAGCTCGCCGACGCGCGTGTGAACGAACGCTACGTCGTTCAAGGACTGGCGACAGACCTGGGGAGTGTTCAACGCGAACGGCGCATCCTGTCGGACAAGGGCGCGTCCGGCCCTGTATCGGTACTGCACTGGGACGGACAGTCCCTGCCGTACGTGGACGACTCGGTGAACCTCATCGCCGTGAATTCCGAGTTTCAGGTTGAGCGCTCTGAGCTGGAGAGAGTCCTCGCCCCTCGCGGCGTGTTCATCACGGATCGGGAATCCGAAACCTCGCGTTGGACCAAACCCGTGCCGGACGACATCGACGAGTGGACGCATTTCCTTCACGGCCCGGACAACAATGCCGTCGCCGAGGACACGCGCCTCGGTCCGCCCCGGCACATGCAGTGGGTCGCCGGCCCAAGGTGGTCGCGCAGCCACGATCACATGGCGAGTTTGAGTGCCGCCGTGTCCTCGGCCGGCCGCGTGTTCTACATCGTCGACGAAGGTCCGATCGCATCCGTCAAAGCAGCCCCGCAATGGATGCTCGTCGCGCGCGATGCGTTCAACGGCGTGCTGTTGTGGAAGAAGCCCATCGCAAAATGGGAAGACACGCTGCGCCCCTTCCGCAGCGGTCCGACCGAGCTGCCGCGGCGGCTTGTCGCCTCGGGCGACCGCGTCTACGTGACCCTGGGCTACGACGCGCCGGTGACCGCCCTGGACGCCGCCACGGGAGAAATCGCGCACACCTATGCCGGGACCGACAACACGCACGAGATCCTGCTGTGCGGCGATTCGCTCTACCTGGTTACCTGCGACCTCCCGCGCGATCCGAAAGGCACCTCCGGGGAGTACCTCCGCAAACTGCCGCCCTGGACGGGCCGCGACGTCTACCGGCAGTACGTCATGAAATACCCCCCGAGAGCAGTCCGACGCGTGCGCATCGGCGACGGCAGGACCGTCTGGGCCAGGAAGGACGCCGACACCCGACACCTGATGCCTACGACGCTTGCCGCCGCCGGGGAGCGGGTCTACTTCGAGAACGAGAAGCAGATTGTCGCGCTCGACGGCAATTCGGGCGACGTTGTGTGGCGCGCGAACCGGCCGCTGAGTCTCCATCGTCCGGCGTTTTCCTCTCCCACGCTGGTAGTAAAGGACGGCGTCGTGCTTTCGGGCGACCGCGGCGCCAAGGTCACAACCAAAACGGGCGGAGAGGACAAGACCCGGCCGGAGTGGCTGGTCAGCCCGACCATGATATCGACCGCGGGCTCGATCATGGCCTTTGCCGCCGACACGGGCAAGCCGCTCTGGACCGCGCCCTGCTTCGAAGCCTTCAATGCCCCCGTGGACGTCCTCGTGGCCAACGGCAAGGTCTGGAGCGGATTCACGTCGGGCGGGGGACAGCCCGGCATCACCAAGGTCTATGCCCTCGCAACCGGCGAAGTCGTCGACACGCGTCCCCACGATCGCGAAGTGTTCACGGTCGGGTTCGCCCACGGCCGCTGCCATCGCAACAAAGCCACGACGAGGTACGTGGTCCATGGGCGCGCGGGAGTGGAGCTTGTCGACATGAATTCGCATGACGTTGTCGCCGACCACTGGGTGCGCGGCACCTGTCAGTACGGCTTCATGCCCTGCAACGGCCTGCTGTATGCGCCGCCCCACTCCTGCGCCTGCTACAACGAGGCCAAGCTCAACAACTTCAACGTCCTGGCGCCGGCTCGGAGGGGGGCCGAGAAGGGAGGCGAGGGAGCGCGTGGAGAGGGTGAGGGGCGGTTGGTGAAAGGCCCCGCATACGCCGCGACCTCAAATCCCAAATCGCGGGTTACGGCATCTGGGGATTGGTCAACGTATCGCGGAGACGCCGCCCGCGGCGGCGCGTCGTCGGCCTCCCTGAAGGCGGCGCTTGAGCCGACCTGGTCGGTGCAGGTTGGCGATGGGCTGACGGGAGTCGTCGTGGCCGGGGGCAAGGTCTTTCTTGCCCAGCGGGACGCCGGCGTCCTGCACGCTCTGGACGCCGGGAACGGCGCGGCACTCTGGCGGTTTGGCGCCGGCGGCCGTATCGACTCGCCGCCGACAGTCCACGGCGCCTGCGTCTATTTCGGGTCGGCCGACGGTCACGTCTACTGTCTGCGCGGCGACGACGGCGCATTGGCGTGGCGCTACAGGGCCGCGCCGCGTGCCCGCCAGGTCGTCTCCTACGGTCTGCCCGAATCGGTGTGGCCGGTCCACGGCAGCGTACTGGTTCACGGCAACACAGTCTACGCCGTTGCGGGACGCTCATCCTTTCTGGACGGCGGCCTCTTCCTGCACGGCATAGACGCCGGCACGGGCGAGTGTGTTTTCACCGAGATCATCTCGCACCGCGACCCGGAGACCGGTCGCGAGCCGCAGAAGACAATCGCCGGCAAACGCGGAACGTATATGCCGGGGGCGTTGCCGGACATTCTCTCCTGCGACGGCAAATCGCTCTTTATGCGCCACACGCGTTTTGACCTGCGCGGCAAGCAGCAGCAGCCGGACGTGGACCATCTCTACAGCTCGGACGGCTTTGTGGATGACAACTGGTGGCACCGAACCTACTGGATGCTGGGCAAGGACATGCCGCCGGACTACCACGGCTGGCCGTACATGGGGCGTGTGCGCATCACGGGCCGGCTCCTCGTGACAACGGACGACATCGTCTACGGCTTCGGCCGCGAGAGCTACGAGAAGGCCGGCAGCCATCTCGACCTGAACACGTCCTATCGTCTCTTCGCCGCGCGCCGGGAGTTGGGTCCCGAGAAGCCGCCGGCAAAGGACCCCGGCAAGTGGCTGCGTTCGTTCCCCGGATCGCGCGTCCGGAACGAGTGGTCGGTGAGGCTGCCCTTCTATGTGCGTGCCATGGCCCTGGCAGGCGACAATCTGTTTGTGGCCGGCCCCGTCCGGGTAACGGACTTCAACGCGAGCGCACCGGAAAGCGACGTGTGGCTCTGGTCTGTCTCTGCCGCCGACGGCCGCAAGCTGGTCGCGCACAGGCTCGAAGCCCCGCCCGTCTTCGACAGCCTCGCCGCTTGCGCAGACGGCCTCTTCTTCACAACCGCCGACGGCAAAACCCACTGCTACAGGTGAGGGTTGCCGATTTGCGGCAAACGTAGGTCCGATTTGCAATCGGACCCAACACCGCTCAGACATAGCGTCCCCCCACGCTATTTGAAACAGCCGGCGTGGTTTGGGTCCGACTGCAAGTCGGACCTACGTTTGCCACTCATGCTCACACGCGCAAGTCCGAGACCCACAGATCATCGGCAGGACGGTCGTTCCAGGGCTTATACCAGCCTCTGAAACGTCTCGGTACAAAATGGAGACGGCCGTCCTCGGCCGTTCTGAACCGCGGCGGGTCTCTGTAGCGCCTTTACCGGCGGAGGACCGCCGGCTCCATGAGGGCATTTGATACCGATAGGTATCCGGGATCGGTATTACTTGCCCTTACGGTGATGCGTGAGCCACCGGCGCAGGAATGGGACGAGGGGACAGCGTCGGCCGATGCGGGTCGGGCGACCATCCAGGCCCAGCACAATACTGCGGACCTCGGAAACAACATCGTCATCGTCGACGGCTCCCCATCCCCGCGTGGCGTATGTCCCTGCCCACTTCTCGTCGCCGGGAATGGGCAGCGGATCGGAACCACACACAACGTGATGGCCCAGCAGCCTGGCCCGGAACATCAACACGGGTTCCGGCCAGATTCGAGGACGCAGGCTGGTGTCGCCGATCAGCAACGATGCCGGACCGAAGGCATTGATCAGCTGGCGTACGACCATTGCGCGGCCGAAGAACCACTTGCCGGGAGCCCAGGCCAGGGCCGGCACGCCGCCGTGTTCCATCACGTCCTCGACGGCCTGCCTCGCATGTCTCCCATCGTGGATCGTCTCTACCGTCGCCAGCGCGAGCACTTCGAGCCGTTCACACGTCACGATCTGTCTTCCCGGATACAGCAGCAGGCGGTCACCGTCCGGCGCCTCGACTTCAATTGCGATGATGTCTTTGCCGGTCTTCGGCGTAAGCGTGAACCCCGGCGCGGACAGCTCGCCGTCCGCCATCCTGCGAAAGGCGTGGCAGTGTGCCGACTCGGTCAAGAACGCCGCCAGCAGCCCATCCTTCGAGTGTTGCCTCAGGTTTGTAAACAGGCTGCCCAGGAGACGGGACACGTCGTGAGCGGGGTATATGTGGACGTGGGTGTCGGCGACGATCTCTCTCATGCGCTGTCTTGCTCCTCTTCGACCACACCGGCGTAGCACTCGCCGAGACGGCGCTTGAACTCGGCGAAGTTGTATGTCGTAGCAATCAGTTTCCGCCCCCTGGCCGCCAGCCGCTCTCGCAGAGAGTCGTCGCCCAGCAGGCGCAAGGCGCCCTCCGCGAATGCCTCCGCCTCGGGTGAGACCAGCACCGCCATTGAGTCGTCCAGAATCAGGCGGTTGGCCTCGGTATCCGTCGCCAGTACCGCCCGTTCCGCCTTGAGGTAGTCGAGCAGCTTCAACGGCGTGTTCACCCCCGACAGCCGCGGCGACAGCAGAACGTCCGACGCCGCCAGGTAGTTCGGCAGTTCGTCCGGCGGCACCTTTCCGATGAACATCACCCGATTCGCCACGCCCCGGCGTTCCAGGACGGCGCGCCGCTCCGCAATCTGGGCAGGCGACCCGCCGACAATCACGAAACGCGCCGACGGGAAGCCGGCAACTACTCGCGGTATCGCTTCAAACATCAAGTCGATGCCCTGGTACACGGCAAAGGAGCCCACGTAGGTAACCAAACGGTCGGAAGGGCACGCGCAAAGCTCCGCGCGGATGCGCGCCGCCGCTTGCGGATCGACCGGAGCCAGCGATGAAGGAATGTCCGGGATATGGTGTGGTTGCGATTTCGCGAACGGCGCGATCTGCTTCACCAGCCCCGACCCCGTCCCGATAACCGCATCCGCCCGGCGCGCCGTGAACCGTTCTACCCGTGCGTAGGCCGCGAGAACAAGGTTGCGCAAGGCCCCCTTCTTGTGCGACGCGGGGTCGGAGTGCTTCTCATACACCAGCTTGCACCCGACGCGCTTCGCCAGGAGCGCGCCGATGGCGCCGGCTTCCTCGACGCCGTGAATGACAC
This sequence comes from uncultured Victivallales bacterium, assembly GCA_964555035.1. Lineage (GTDB taxonomy): Bacteria > Verrucomicrobiota > Kiritimatiellia > UBA8416 > CAYOBW01 > CAZKRK01. The sequence continues at coordinate 20,889 of CAZKRK010000060.1, forward strand.
GGTAGCGCTTGTGCCGCAGCATCCGCAGCGCCCGGCATAGAATGAGAAGGTCGAAAAACGCTTTGATTGGCGAGGGCCCGATCGGCACGTTCTTCACGCGTAGCGGATTGCCTACACGGCACACGCGGACACCCGGGACCTCGCGTTCCTCGCCAACCGGGAGAACAAGCAGGTCCACCCCGTAGCCGAGCTCCGCCAACGCCTGTACGTCAAACCCCACGCGAATCGGCGACCCCCGCCACTGGAAAAAGGGCTGCGGACAAAGAAAAAGAACGTCTCCGTTGTGTTCGCTCATCGTCCCTTCGTCCATTCCACCGGTGGGATTGGCCGAGTAGCGCCACACAATATCGTTTGAACCGTCAGGCCGCGGTTCCCACGGAATCCCCGGCAGGCTGCTGCCGTTTACAACTATGCTCATGTCGCGCTCACTTCTCAGGGTCGAAAGTCACGGGTGTCATCAGGATCGAGGAGACTCGCGTTTTCTTCAATCATAATCGTACCGTCCCGGAGACGCCGAACAGCCGGGTTGAGTCTTGAAGTTACCCGACGCAACGGCCTATTATCCGAGAGCTTTGCACGGAGGAGAGCAACAAGTATGGACAGCGGCAGTTCTCATGATGACAGCGGCAGTCGGCCCTTTCCGGAGACGGCCGACATCGAAACATCGTCCGACGAGTACGCCGGCCGGTTCAAAGGCGCCGTTGGGCAGTGGATGCTGGCGGTCCAGGAACGGATTACACTCGGGTTTCTGGGAGACCGGCCCGATGCGGTGATCCTCGACGTAGGCGGGGGACACGGTCAGCTCGCGATTCCGCTCTGCCGCAAGGGCCATCGCGTCACCGTCGTCGGCAGCGACGAGTCCTGCCGCACTCGCATCCGGGAGGTGGTGGATTCGGGTCAATGCAGCTTCCGCGTGGGCAATGTGATCGAGCTCCCCTTTGAGGACAACACCTTCGATGTTGTTGTCTGCTTCCGGCTCCTGACCCACTGTGAACACTGGCCGCGGCTTGTAGCGGAGTTGTGCCGCGTGGCACGCGAGCGGGTTATCGCCGACTACCCGACCAGCCAGAGCCTCAACGCAATCGCTCCGTTGCTTTTCGGCGCGAAGAAACGCATTGAAAAGAACACCCGCACCTGGCGACTGTTCCGGCACGAGGAGGTCTACGCGGAGTTCGGACGCAGCAAGTTTGAAATGACGCGGGAAGAGGGCCAGTTCTTTCTGCCGATGGTCCTGCACCGCGCCCTGAAATGCAAACCGCTGTGCGCCGGCATGGAAGCGGCCTGCAGGGGACTCGGTCTGACACGGCTCTGGGGCTCGCCCGTGATCGTGGAAGCGCGGCCGGCGGAGGGCGGCAAATCGTGACGTCCGCCCCGCCTATCGCCTCGCGCGTCCTCGTGACCGGCGCAACCGGGTTCACCGGTTCCGTGCTGACGCGCAAACTCGCCGAGGCCGGACTGGACGTGCGGGCAATTGCACGCACGAGCTCGGACACGTCGCACCTTGCCGACCTCGACATCGCCTGGTTCCGCGGCGATGTCTTCGATCCGGATACCGTGCGCGACGCAATGGAGGGCGTGGAGGTTGTCTTCCATCTCGCGACGGCTTACCGCGAAGGCAAACGGACCGCGGGGTACTTCGACAAAGTCCACGTCGAGAGCACGCGTCTCCTGGCCGAACAGGCGCGTCGCATTGAGGGCTTTTCCCGCTTCGTGCACGTGTCGACAATCGGTGTTCACGGACACATCGAGGGGGACCCTGCCAACGAGGAGCACCCCTTCGCTCCGGGCGACCCGTACCAGCGAACCAAGGCCGAAGCGGAACTGTGGATCCGGGACTATGCCGGGAAGAACGCACTGCCCCTGACGGTGATCCGGCCAGCGGGCATCTTCGGACCCGGCGACAAGCGTCTCTTCAAGGTCTTTCGGATGGCTACGCGGCCGTTCTTTCCAATTCTCGGTTACGGCGAATGCCTCTATCACCTGATCCACGTCGACGATTTGAGCGATGCCATGATCGTGGCCGCCACTCACCCGGCGGCGGAGGGGGAGGTGTTTATCTGCGGCAACACCGAAGCGATTCCCTTGCCGGACATGGCCGGTATCATCGCCCGCGAGCTCGGACGCCGGCTGCGCGTCGTGCGCATTCCGGTCACGCCCTTCTTCATCGCCGCGGCGTTGTGCGAGCTTGTCTGCAGGCCGCTGGGAATCGAGCCGCCGCTCTACCGGCGGCGCGTGGCGTTCTTCACAAAGGACCGTTCATTTGATACAAGCAAGCTGCGGAACGTGCTCGGGTTCGTGCCGAAATACGACAACGAGTCCGGCCTGATCCAGGCAACGCAGTGGTACGTCCGGAACGGTTGGCTGAGAAAGGGGCAGACCCATGAACGATGACGCGGCCAGGGCGCCCAAGACGGAAACCGTCGAAGCTCAGAAAGAGCTGTTCGCGGGCGACAAGTCCCGCCTCGAGAAGTACGCGGACCTGGTCGTGGGCCGCCGCGGGCTGTGGCAGCTTGCCAGGTACGAGTTCATCATGGGCTTCATGTCCTGGCCCGGTGCGCTTGGCCTGTTCCTGCGTTCGCGCCTCTACCCGAGACTCCTCAAGCGGTGCGGCCGCAACGTCGTTTTCGGCCGCAACGTTGTCCTGCGTCATCCAAACAAGATCGAGATCGGCGACGATGTCGTCATCGACGACAACTGCCTCCTGGACGCCAAGGGCAGCGACAACGCCGGAATCCGCATCGAGAGCGGCGTGTTCATGGGGCGCAACAGCATCTTGAGCTGCAAGAACGGCGACATCGTTCTCGGCGAGCGCGCCAACATCGGCTTCAACTGCGAGGTCTTTTCCGCCAGTAACGTCACGCTCGGCCCCGACACGTTGATCGCCGCCTACTCCTATCTCATCGGGGGCGGTCATGACTTCGGCGACGTGGACAAGGCCGTCCTCGAACAGGGCCGTTGCTCGTATGGCATCAAGACGGGGGAAGGCGCGTGGCTGGGGGCGGGCGTCAAGGTTCTCGACGGCGTCGCCATCGGCAACCACGCCATCATCGGCGCCGGAGCGGTCGTGACCCGCGACATCCCCGACTACGCCATCGCCGCCGGCATCCCCGCCAAAGTCACGCGCGACCGCCGCGAGAACAGGAAAGAGAACCCGGCCGCGCCAGACTAGTCGGAGACTTGACTCGTCGCGGTGCTACGCACTGTCCCTTACGTACCGCTCAACCTTGTTGATCTTCTCGTCGGCGAACAGGTAGGTGGCGGGGGCTACGCCGGACTGCTCAATGACTGACTTGAAGCGCTCCCGCACATCGGCAACTACGTCAGCGAGGTTGTCGTAGTCGCCGGCCTTGAGGCGTTCGACGACACGGATGAACTGGTAGCATCCGCATTCCTCGTTTTGCAGCGTGGCTACGTTCTCGTTACAGACGTACTCGGTGACCTCGTGGCGCCTCTGTTTCTCGTGGTAGTTCTCCACGAGCAGGTCGATGTGCGCACAGAGGTGTTCAAGCTCCACGCGCAGGATCTTGAGGAAGCGTTCCAGGTCGATTTGTACGCGGCGTCGGTCGCGGGCCGGCAGTGGTTCAGCTTCAGTCATCATCTATCGTCCCCCCTTTCGTTCCCAAGTATAGGGGGTGGCGACCGACTAGACAAGGCTGCGTTCGAAATTAAAGGAGGAGGTGACGGTCTCTCCCCATTCGGCCGCGGACAGATCGACGCAGGTTGCGACACCCGCCGGAGGTTCGACCGCAAAGACGAGTTCCGGATAGAGCCGCGTCAGGTCGTTCGTCTTGCGTACGAAGAACACGCCGCCCCGTCCGTCGGCGATTCGACCGGCCGCGGGGATGCTGAAACGGGTGGACAGCAAAGGGAGACGGCCGTAGCGGTAGACCTCAAGCGCGCTCCCGGCGCAGGCGGCGAGTTCGTGTACGGATTCACGTTCCAGCTCGACCCAGGCGGTCGCCTTGCACACCCCCATCTCGAACAGTTCCGCCAGCGCAAGTCCGTTGCAGACGGGTAGCGGGAAGGAGACGGTGACGTCGAGCTCGCCCGGCGGTCCAAGCACCTCCAGGCCATAGAGGGATGTGACCCGAAACCGCCGGACGCCTGCGCGCCGCAAATCCCGGACACCCTCGCGCAGTTCATCCAGTTTCGCTTCAGGGCAGAAGTCAGGCAGGATGCACTCCTCCGCGTCGTCGCCAAAGTCCTCCAGGAGCGCCGCCCGAACCGCACCGGGAATGGGATTCGGCGCACCGGGTTTCATGATGACCACCGTTTCGACGGCACGGTCATCCGGCGGGCGCGGTTTCAGGGCGTCAAGATCTCTTGCGCATGCGCGCCATGCGGTGCGCAGCTCTTCCTCCCCGCCGCGCCCATCGATCCACGCCCAGAATGCGCGCCGGACCCGTTTCAATTCCGAAGCAGGTACGAACCACTCGCCGCGCACGTCGACGGCGACCTCCGCGGCGGCGAGGCGACTCTCGGCTGAGCGGGTGAACTCCGCGGCCACGGCGCCGGCGGTCAGGGGACGCGACCGTGCGGGCTGTGTGGCCAGGGCGTGTTCCCAGCGCAGGGCGAGCGGGGCAACGTCGACCACCACCTGAGCCTCGGACACAGTCACGTCCAGATCGACAGCCGGCCGCGACACGGGCAGGTCCGCCACGCGCGCGGACAGGTCGCTTTCGACGCCGGCGGTCTTGAACACGAGTCCGTCGGCCGGCACCGGCTTGTCGCAATACACCCAGCAACGCGCGCCGCGCGAAACCCGTGTGACCGGGCGGCGATCGACGGCGAGTCGCTGCGCCGTCACCACGGGGCCCTCGTCCCCCGACGAAGGCTGGACGCGCAACACGTCGCCCACCTCAAAACCGCGACTCACGTCCACCGCGAACCCGCCGGCACCGGTTTCCGCAACGCGTCCCACGATACGCCCGGATGTGCCCAGCGACTCGTGGTCGATCGCACTCTCGAACCGCGCGGCATGCGTGAAGGCCGGCACCCACTTCCGCCCTAGAGAACCGGCAAGGATCCGGCGCGCTTCGCGAACGGCATCCGTGGCGGCTTGGCCCGCGGCGTCCAGAACCGACCGGTAGGCGCGGACGACGTGCTCGACGTAGTCCGCGCGCCGCAAGCGACCTTCGATCTTGAGCGATGCTACGCCGAGACGGCTGAGCTCCGGAACGGCTTCCAGCGAATACAGGTCGCCGGGAGAGAAGAAGAAACCGTTACCGTCGGGAGAGAAGTAGCGTCGCCGGCAAGGTTGCTTGCAGCGGCCCCGGTTGCCGCTCCACCCGCCCATCCAGGAAGAGAAGAGGCAAGCGCCGGAACGACCGCAACAGAGCGCACCGTGAATGAACACCTCGAGTTCCACGTCGCTCCGTTCACGTATCAGGCGGATCTCTTCGTAAGTTGTCTGCCGCTGCAGAATGACGCGGCTGATGCCCATGGACTGCGCGGCGGCCACGCCGGCGCTGTTGTGAATGCCCATCTGCGTGGAGGCGTGGATCGTCAGGCAGGGAAAACGCTCGCGGATAAGGCGCACGAGTCCGACGTCTTGCACGATAACCGCGTCCGGGCGAAGGACGGCGAGCTCGACCAGGATATCCGCCACCTCCGCCAACTCGCACTCCTTCACGAGTGTATTCAGGGTGACATAGAGCTTCCGGCCCTCGCGATGGGCATAGGCGAGCAGTTTTCGCAACTCCTCCGGGGACAGGTTCTCGCTCCGCTCGCGCGCGTTGAAGCGGGGAAGCCCCGCGTAGACCGCGTCCGCGCCGGCGTCCAACGCCGCCAACCCCGCCTCGATCGTCCCGGCGGGCGCGAGCAATTCGGGAAGCTGTGGGGCCGTGTCCATCGCACGTCATTAGGACACGACGCGCGCGCCAGGTCAAGGGGGGACGTAGGTCCGATTTGCAATCGGATCCCGGGGCCGGCCGGATGGGGGGTGTTCCTCGTCCGTGACTCGAAGGGATCGGCGTGGATTGCGTCCGACTGCAAGTCGGACCTACGCCCACGGCGTAGAGCTGCGGCGGCGAATGTGGATCTCGTCGATGACGGCATTCCCCCGTTGGCGTACGAGAAAGAGCACGGTGTCGGCGACCTCCCGCGGCGAGATCAGCTCGGCGCGGTTCAGATCGGGGCGGGCGTCGCCGACCATGCCGGTGTCCACGCCACCCGGGCAGATTGCGTGAACGCGCACGCCGTTATTCTGCTCTTCACGCGCAAGCGCCTTGGTGAATCCCATCACGGCGTGCTTGGACGCACTGTACACGGACTGGTTTGCGTATCCCTTGACGCCTACGACCGACGTGATGTTGACGATGTGAGAGACGGGTTGCCGCCTGAGGTGTGGCAGAGCTTCACGGCACAGCAGGAACGGTCCGCGGGCGTTTACGGCCATGACCCGCTCCCAGGTTTCGCTGGTCGTTTCCGCCAGCTGGCCGAACAACCCGATCCCGGCGTTGTTGACCACGATGTCGATCCGTCCGAACACGTCGACAGTATTGCGCACGAGGTCGACGATCTCCGCTTCACACGCCATGTCGGCGGGAAATGCCTCGGCACGATGACCTGCCGTCTCGATTTCTCCCCTGACTGCGTCAAGCGCTTCACGCGACCGGGCGGCCAACGCTACGCGGGCGCCGGAAGCGGCCAGAGTGAGCGCGATCCGGCGACCGATACCGCGGCTGGCGCCGGTCACGATGGCTACACGTTTTTCAAGTTCGCCGGTCATCTGTCTCCTTCCGCTTCTACGCTGCAAACGGCAGCAGGACCAGGACCAGGACAACCAGCAACGTCAGAACAAGAACAACAATTTCCATTGATCAACCTCCCGGGGTGTAGATGTCTTGTACCGCCGTTGGCCTCGCGCCGCAACGTCAAATTCGGCGAGCGCGCGGTAGGGCGCATCTGCGATTCGTTGCACTTGCAGAGTGGCCCCCGCCGGCCTTGTGCCG
>CAZKRK010000061.1:0-27413 GCA_964555035.1 uncultured Victivallales bacterium
ACCGCCTGAACACTGAACCCCTGAACACTGAACACTTTCAGCGGAGCTGGCTAGGTCTAACCGACCCGCTTTGTCGGCCTCCACAGCCCAAACAATCTCGATACAAGATAATTCCTTGGGCCGGGGCTTCGAGTGCACCGAATCGCGGTTGCGTCCCGATTGGATCGCCAATACTCGACTTTGTAGCGTTTGTTTACATATTTACAATATTCTTCTTGACGCTCATCGGCACAGGGGGGATTATGGGGTTGTACGATAATGGAATGAAGGAGATAGGTCATGCGCAAGACATCGATTGTTGCCGTAGCGGCAGTGCTTGCGGCCGCATATGCCTGCACGCAGGCCCTTGGCCAGGGCGCGCCGCGTCCGACCCGTGAGCGTGTGCTCGCGACGCACTGCCCGCCGGTCCAGACGAAGTGTCCGGCTTCCGAAACGAAGTGCCCGGCCATTCAAAGCAAGTGTCCGGCCAACGAAACGCAGTGTCCGGCGGTCGAAACGAAGTGCCCGCCAGCGGTGACGAAGTGTTCCTCCTTCGCCGTGGCGACAAAGTGCCCTGCCGTCCCGACACAGTGTCCGCCCGTCCCGACCAGATGCCCGAAGGTGGAGACCAAGTGCCCGCCCCAGCGGACCAGGTGTCCGGGCACGCCGACGGCGTGCACGGCAAAGGAAGTGACCAAGTGCCCCGTGATGACACGTTGCCCGGCCAACGATACGCGTTGTCCCGTGCTACGGACCAAGTGCCCGCCGGTCGGCACGGTGTGCTCCGTAAAGCAGGCGGCCACAGTGTGTCCCGCGATCAGGACGAGGTGTCCCGCGATCGCAACGCGCTGTCCGCTCGACGAGACCAAGTGTCCCTCGATCCGAACTAAGTGCCCTGCCAGGGCAACCCGCTGCGCGGCTGAGCTGGTGCGTACGCGCTGCCCCGTTGTCGAGACGAAGTGCCCGGTGATCAGGACCAAGTGTCCGCCTGTCGTGACGCGCTGTCTGGCCACGACCGAGGCGGCCGCCACGCGCTGTCCGACGGTCAAGACCAAATGCCCCAGCGTGCAGACGCGTTGTCCCGCGACCAGAACTCGTTGTCCGGAGGTGAGAACGAAATGCCCCGTCAACTCGGCCGGCGTCAATTGTCGCCGGGCCGGTACGCGCGGCCGCTAGCCGGGAACTCCCGCTCCTGCCTGTCATCCCGAGGAGCGTCACGGGCGCTTCCCGTTGGCTCGTGGGCATGACGTTTTTCTCTCCGGCAAGGAGTTGCCCGCAGATCACGCAGATGAGCGCAAATGAACTGGTAGAATGATCTGCGTTGATCTGCGTGATCTGCGGGCAACTCCTTGCCCGACAACGTGGAGATGAAAGGTGTGTCATTAGGAGCGCAGCCCGGCGCGGAGCGACGGGCGGAGTCGAGGGACCTCGAGAACTGAAATCACGCCGGGCGTACTCGATTGTTCTGAGGTTCCTCGACTTCGTTTCCTTCAGAGGCGAGCAGGCGCTGCGCTCGGGATGACAGCCCGGGGGTCGGTTCCCCCGACTGGCCTCAAAAATGACTACCCTTTTTCATGGTCATTGGTTAGTCTACGAGTTGTTTATTTCGTCAGTACCGTCAAACGGCGGTCCGCAGGGGGATTGGTCATACAACGGAGAGTCAGGGACGTGGTCGCGACAAACAACACTCAGGACGGCGACGGGACGGTTCCATCGGTTGGTGTAAGTATCGCGGCGGTGTGCGCGGTTGCGGCGGCTTGGGCCGGTGCGGGCTCGCTGGGCTTAATGGCCCATCCCCTGCGCCGGGTACTGATGTGGCTGCTGCTTGCGGGCGTCGCCCTGGCCGCGCTGCCGGGAGCGCGCTGGACGGCTTGGCGGCGCATGTCGTTTGCCATCGGCGTGGTGGCGGCTCTTGGCATTTCCGTATGGCAGGAGCAGGCTGTAAATGTCTTTGCAGTTCCGCTCATCGTCGCCGCGCTCATGCAGACGCACGTTGATTCCAACCGGCGGGCGTTGCGCTGTGCGCTTGTGGCTACGACGGTTTTCGCGCTTCACCGCTTGCTCCTGGTCTCGATTCCCGCCTACTGGCTACTGGCCAACGGCGCCGGTCGAGCGGTTGCTGCCAGCGTCGGCCGTATCATGGAACGTCCGCTCAACGTAGGCGTGTCTTTTGGCGGCGTCGATTTTCTGCTTCTCATGCTGGCCTGGTACGCCGCCTGGCTGACGCACACGGTCGCCCCGCGCGCGCGGCGAGCCCTGTACGGGCTCCTGTCTGTGCTGGCCGTTCACATTGCGTACCTCGTCCTGCTCTCGTTTGTCCCCGCTTGGATCGAGCGTTTGCCCGAGTTCAAGGCCCAGACGCCCGATCCTCTCTGGGTGTCGGTCGTTCGCCACGGTATTCCCTGGAACGTGCCCGTCGTGGCGGCGCTCGGTCAGCTTGTCGTGTGCCTGGGAATGGCGCGCTGGGCGTCGTGGAATCCGTCGTCGTCTGTAACCTTCGGTCCCTTGCGGCGAGTGCCAACCTGGATTCGTCCGGTCATGGTAGCTCTGGCCGCCGTAGCCCTGATGGCAAGCACAACCCTGTTCCCTGGCCGCTCCACCCTTGAAGGCAAGACCGTCGTGATCAACAAGGAGGGGTTCCTGAACTGGCTGAAGCCCGAGCACGAGGACTACGGGCGCCTTTCCATAGGTATGTATGGCTTGCTGCCGAAGTTCCTCGAAAGCCTGGGCGCCAAGTGTCGGCTGACGGAGGACTACGGCGAGGAAGACCTCAAAGACGCGGACCTTCTGGTGTTGATCTATGTAGACGAGCCGTGGAAGCAGGGCCAGCTCGAGCGTATCCGCAGCTTCGTCAAGACCGGCGGGTCGTTGTGGGTGCTGGGGGAGCATACCGTTGCCAAGGAAGAGGACAAAACCGATGCCTACAACGAGCTGATCGAGCCGACCGGAATGCAGGTCCTTTTCGACTCGTGCACGTTCGCGGTTGGCGGTTGGCTGCACTCGTTCGAGATGCTGGCACACCCGACGACACTCGGCTTCAAGGACGACCGCAACCAGCTCGGGATGGTCATCGGCGCCACGGTAGAGGCGAAGCTGCCGGGCCGTCCGCTCGTGTCCGGCCGGTGGGGTTGGTCGGATTGGGGGGACATGGGCAAGAAGCCGTCCTACATGGGCAACGGCCGCTACGACGCGGGTGAGATGCTGGGTGATCTCGTGCTCGCCGCCGAGCAGCGCTACGGCAACGGACGCATCGTCGTATTCGGCGACACTTCAAGCTTGTCCAACGGTATCAACATCGGCGCCAATCGTTTCAACTCGCGCATGTTCGGGTACCTTGCCAATCAGCTGGCGGGACCGTCCCTCTGGCGGGATATAGTGGCGTGCGTTTCGGCTTTCGTGCTGGTGGTCTTCATCTTCTCCTGGCCGACGGGCGTCAACCTGCCGGTGTTGGCCGTGGTGATTGCCGTAGCCCGAATCGCCTGCACGATCGTTACCCACCGGGCGATGGAGATAATCCCCCGCAGCGAACGCATCGGCGATTACGAGCTGGCCTACGTCGACACGTCGCACAACGGCCGCTTCAGCCACGAGTCGTGGCGGATGGACGGCACGATGGGCCTCATGCTGAACCTGATGCGGAACGGTTACCTGACATTGACCATGCCCAAGTTTAGCGCGGAACGCCTGAAGCACGCCGACTTGTGCGTCTGCATCGGGCCGATGCGGCGCTACACGCGGTCGGAGCTGCGCGCGCTGCGCGCGTTCGTCGAAGGCGGCGGGACCCTGATTGTGACGGTTTCCTATCCCGATCGCTGGGGGGCGGAAACGCTGCTGGACGAGTTCGGCTTCGACTTCGGCGGACCGGCCATGGAACCGCCGACGACCCTGACGGATCCCATCCCCATGGGGTTCTTCAAGGCCCCCTATTTCGACACCGGGGACTACCGTGTCTACGTGCGTTTTGATGCTTCGTGGCCGGTCAGATGTCGTTATCCCGACGATCAACAGGCGTTGGCCTACGGCGGCGGCGATGCCCCCGTGGCGGTTAGCCGCCGGTTGGGAAAGGGCCGCGCTATCTTTGTGGGCGATACCGGTTTCGCAATGAACAAGAACCTGGAAGTGGAGAGTGGGCAACCGTTCGAAGGTATGCGCGAGAACCCCCACTTCTGGCGATGGTTGGCTACTTTCATACGCGACGAACCGTATTGGATCCCACCCGATCCAAATGCGTCCGCCGAAGTCGAGGCGGCGCCGGAACCACCACCCGAACCGCCACCCGAGCCGCCGCCGGAGACAGATGACGCTCCGCAGACGGAAGGCGAGGCGGTCGTGCCCGAGGCAGAACCACCGGCCGCCGCGGGGGAAGGAGGGACGCCATGAAGAGGAACTGGATAGGATTGGCTCTGCTCTCCGGCGCCTGGGCGTTCGGTTCGGGCTTTTTCCACGGCCCCGGCTGGCTGACGTTTGCCATGCTGGTTTTCGCCGGGTGGCTTGCGCTGATCGGCCGCCCCAGGGCGGCATCGCCCCGCCAGGCTGCCGTCGCGGCGGTACTGCTGATCCCGGCCGTGTGGTTTCTCCCCTGGCCCTTCAAAACCGCACCGGCTTTGCTCATGATCGGCATGGTGCTACGTGCCGTTCCCGTGCCGCGAGTGTGGCCCTCACGTCTGGGCACGGCCGCAACCGATGCCGGCGTCGTGATGCTGGTGCAGGGATTGGGACTGCTCGCCTATAAGGGCCTGACGGCGCACGCTCACGAGCTGCCCGCCGTGCTTGCCCGACCGCTGGCAGGGCTGGCCACGTTGGCCGGTTTCGACGCCTCCTACAACGGGGGCGAAATCGCCCTCTTCACGATGCGCAAAACGCATGCCCTGGCCGCAACATGGGAACTCCTTCTGGATCCCGTCTCCATCGCGTTCATCGTGGGCTGTGTCATCTACCTCGCGATACGCAACCGCTGGGGACGGCCGCTGGGCGCGTTTCTGGGCATCATGCTGCTGTGGTTGCCTCTGCGCGCCGTCCTGATGATGGCGATTTTCATCCACCGGGCATTGCTCACCGACTATGACGCCCAGCTCATCCTGATGAACCAGTTTTGGAGCGGTTGGGTCCTGACGGCGCTGCTCGTTCCTCCGGTCCTGGCCGCTGCGGGACTCGTCTCGCTCCTGCCGCCTGAGAGGCAGTGGGGCGACGGCCCCCCCATCCTGGCCGTTCGCGGCCGGTTCGCGCTTGTCATGGTGGCGCTGTCCGTCGCGCTTGTGACGGTCGGCGCGCTTCTGAATCCCGCGGGGGAACGCAAGCAGGGACGCGTCTTTGTCGACGAGCATCACTCCGCCTGGGAACCGACGGAACGGCCTTTCGACACGGAATGGTACGGGCACGACGCCGGCTACAACTACGCCTGCATCTATGACTACTGTTCCCGTTTCTACGAGATGTCCCGGATGACCAACGCTATCGGTCCCCGCACCCTCGAGGCGTGCGACGTGCTTGTGCTCAAGGTGCCGAACGAACGGGCCTATGCCGATTCGGAGGTGCGCGCAATCGAGAGCTTCGTCGATAGCGGTGGCGGGTTGCTGCTGATCGGCGAGCATACGGACGTCTTCATGACCAGTACGCATCTGAATCAGGTCGCACGCCGGTTCGGCTTCGAGTTCCGCAATGACTGCCTGTTTGGCATCGATTCGTCCTTCGACCAACTCTACACCCCACCCGTCATTCCGCACCCGGTTGTGCAGTGGATGCCGCCGATGGACTTTGCCGTATCCTGTTCGATTGCCCCAAGGGGGAAAGGGAGAACGGTCATCGGGTCGACCGGCCTCTGGCATCTGCCGGCGGACTACCACGCCAGCAATTTCTATCCCCAGGTCGAAGACCGTGCCGACTGCCGCTACGGGGCCTTTGTGCAGTTGTGGAGCACGCGCCGTGGCAAGGGACGGGTGCTGGCGTTCGCGGATTCCACCATTTTTTCGAATTTCAGCGCTTTCGAGCCGGGCAAGGCCGAGTTGATGCTGGGAATGATCGAGTGGGCCAATCGCCGTCCCGTTCTCGTCGATCTCCGCCCGTGGCTTGTGGGCGCCGGCATCGTCGCCGCGCTGATGGCGGCGTTTCTGCTGATCCATGCCGATGCCATGGTTGGCTTGATCGCGGCCGTTGGGCTGCTGGGGTTCGTCGTGGCCGGAGTCGGCGTGAACCGGTATCATCGCGCCGCCATGCCCGTACCCGACGCCAAGCGTCCCCTGACAACGGTGGCGATCGACCGGACCCACTGCGACGCGTTGCTGTCGAAGAGCGGGTTCATTAAGGCCACGCCGGAAGGGTTCGGCATCTTCGAACAGTGGGTACTCAAGCTGGGCTACTTCCTCTCGCGCCGTTCCGGTGACGACCTGTTTGACAGCGAGTTGATCGTGTTCATGCATCCGCACAAGTCGGTCACGTCGGAATTCGTGCGGCGGCTGGAGGAGTACGTACGCGAAGGGGGACACGTGCTCGTGCTCGACTCAGGTTTGAACCAGAAGTCCACTGCGTGCAGTCTGCTCCAGCCATTCGGCCTGTCGCTGGACCGCTACGCGGAGCAGCTCGACGGCGCGTTGAATCTGCCCGAGGGCTGGCCGGTCGTCGGAGTGGCCGAGGCGCTGCCCGTCGAAGGCGGGACGCCGTTCGCCAAGATCGGCGACAAGACCGTTGGCTCGGTGGCTCGCCACGGCAAAGGCAGCGCCGTCTATGTCGGGTTCGGCTCGCGGTTCGGCGACGACAACATGGGCATCAGCACGGACATAGAACCCACTCCCGAGATGCGGCAGGTCTTCGAAGTCGAGTTTCGTCTGCTGCGTGCAATAATCGAACGTACGTTGCCCGAGGCGGAGAAGTAGCGCTCACTCGCGATAGCCGATCAGCTCCAGCCCGAAGCCGAGGTCTGAGCTGGTTGCGCTGCCTTGGTGAACCGACACGGCGATCACATTTTCGCCGGCAGTAAAGCAGTCTCCGTCGATCATCGTCTCAAAGTAGGTAGTTTCGTCGGGTTCACCTACGGTGGCGGCTGCCAGCGTTGCCGGTGCGATCCGTCCCGCGGGCATGTTGCTGCGCAAGACCTCTCGACCGTTGATATAGACAACGGCCCCGTCGTCCCTGAGAAGCTTGATCTTGGCGGCCGACCACTGGCCGTTTTCAAGTTTGAAGGTTCTTCTGAAGTAGGCAACCAGATACGGTTGCGGATTCCTGTGGTTCTTCCTGCTCCGCAGCGTCGTTGCCTTGTTGTCGTCGCCGAAGCCCAGTGGCTCCTTGCCCGAAGACCAGCCGGTAGCGTTGTAGGACGGCTTCATCCAGTCTCTCCCCGGCGATCCCGCGCTGTCGCGATAGAGCCATGTTTCCCCGCCGCCGACTAGTACCTGCCCGGCCTGGTCCGGCTTGACGGGCCGGGTGGACTGCCCCGCAGTTGCCACTGCTTGTGTCGGTTGTGTCGCCCTGTCCGTGGTGGTTGCCCCTGCCGGCGGCTCGGGCCGGTTGGCTCCTGCCTGGGGCACCGACGCCTTGCGGCTCTCCGCGGCCAGGCGCGATTCCTCCCAGGCTTTCCTCCTTGCGGCCGCCCGTTTGCGAACCGCGGCTCGCCGCTCCGCTCGTTTGTCGGCTCTGCTTACCATAACGACGGCTGTCGAAGCGAATGAAAGCAGCATCAGGCCCAGCAGTGCGAGTACGATCCAAAGCACACGCAGCTTGCGTGACTTCCGCGGCTGCTTGACTTCGTCGCCGCGACTCTCCGCTTCGGCAGCGTCCGTCTCCTCCGTGGGCGACGGGGCAGGCGCGGGCGCCGTGCGGCGATGAACGGTGATGGTCTTCTTCTTGCCGCGAGGCGTGAAATCCAGCAGCTCTCTGACCGAAGTGTTGTTGCCGGCTTCGAACGACGCCAGCATGTACTCTGCCTGGGCACTGGTGCCGATCAGTTTCCTTATGTCGTCCTTGAGGCCCTCGACATCGTAGGCCGTTCGGTGCCACGACACGACGTGCATGGCCGTGTCATAGATGCAGTAGACGGCGCGAAAGTCGTCGTCCCGGGGCATGCCTACGCTGCCGACATTGACAATGTAGCGCTTGTCCGGTTCGATCTGCAGCACCTCGGGAGGAAGACGCGTATACTCGCCGTCCGCGCTTAGGACGTCTGCGCTGGGAATGTGCGTGTGTCCCACGAAAGACAGGCGCTCTTCACAAGCGGCCCAGTGTGCACGCGCGTCCTCCTCATTGAAAACGTAGTCGAATTCCGTGGGGTCAGACATGGAGCCGTGTACGCACACAGCGTCAAAACCGCCCGCATCAATCTGAAAGGCGTAGGGCAGTTTCTTGATGAAATCGAACGCCTGTTTGTTAAGGCGTCCGCGAGTCCAGGCGATCATGCGTTGCGCATCTTCCGTGAACTCCGAGGGATCGCAAAGCTCCGCAACGGCCGCGTCGTGGTTGCCGACCACGAAGTAGTCCACCTTGGGGTATATCGCCGTAAGCGTTTCGGCCGGCCGTGGGCCGTAGCCGACAATGTCCCCCAAACAGATCACACGATCCACGTTGTGGGCAACCGTGTCTGGCCACACTGTGCGCCACGCCTGCAGGTTCGCATGAATGTCCGAAACAAAAGCAAATCTCATGTCGAAAGAGGATGTAGCGGTGTTCGTCCGCGCTGAACGTTATCCATTGAGAACATCATAATCGTATCGCCACGTTGGGCAAGGCAAGAATTGCGGACCCGAAGGAAGCTTGCTCTGTCAGAGGATTTACGCTATAGTACCCTGCAGTGTGCGTTGCGAGTGCGATTGCCCGGCGCGCAGCCGGGTAGTGTGGAGGTCCATCATGGAAGTGAGTCTGTTCGTCGTGCGTGCCGGCCTGCTCGCGGGACTGGCCCTGGTAGTCGGCTGCCAAACCGCCTCGCCGCCGGACGAACTCGTCCCTACGCCCATGCCGGGAGAACCAATCGTGCAGGATGGATCGCGCTCGGGCGGAATGCTCCTCTACGACGGCCATTTCGTTGGCGGGCTGAAGGGCGAAGAAGACGTCCACAAGGCGGTCGATCGTCTGACTCCGGCAGGCACATTCTCCGTCTTGATCAACGACGACAAGAAACGCATCTTCAACGTTGATTCCGTCAAACGTCTGGAATTCTACATCGAGGAAGTCGAACACGCACAGGGCCCCTTCCCTGACGACGTGACGTTCACCATTCGCAGCATCCGCGGCGTAGAAGGCACCGTTACCGGCAAGGGCGCCCTGCGTAGCTTCTTCGCGGAGCGGTTCGACAAGAAGGACTGACCGGGAACTTCAGAAATGTTCAATGCTCAATTCCCAATGTCCAAGTTCACTGGAGCATTGAAAATTGAGCATTGAACATTGAACATTTCTGAAGTTTCCACCTCGAATTGCCTCGGAAGCGCAGCGCACCGGGGGCGGAACTGACCGGGAACTCCAAACCCCCGCCCTGTCATCCCGCTTGCCCGGCCGTAGCCGGGAGGCGAAGGCTGGAGCGGAGCGTAGCGGAGTCGAGGGATCTCGGGAATTGCCAGGCACGCCCGGCGTGGTTGCCGATTCCCGAGATGCATCGAATCCGCTACGGTGCGCTCGGGACTGGGATCGGCCTCCTCGCCTATCTCTCCACGATCCAGATGTTGCGGTAATACACGGGGTTGCCGTGGTGCTGGATATAGATCGGGCCGGGGTCGGGCGTGATCTTCCTGATCGGTGAGGCGGTGGTGGTCTTCGGCAGGGGCAGCTCCTCGTGAATCATCACCCCGTTGAGCCGAACCGTGATTCTCGCCGGTTTCTCCAGCTTCCCGTCTTCAGTAAACGTGGCTGTAGTCAAATCGACGTCGTAGGTCTGCCACGAGAGGGGCGGGAAACACATGTTGATACGGGACTGGGCTATGGAGTAGACGCCTCCGCATTCGTTGTTGGCCCCCGTCAGTCCGAACGAGTCGAGTACCTGCGTCTCATAGCGCCCCTGGTGATACACGCCGCTGTTGCCGCGACCCTGACCCCGTGCGAACGGCTTGTAGGGTGTGCGGAACTCAAGGTGAAGCGTATAGCTGCCGAACGTCTGTTTGGTGGTGATGTTGCTGTTCGGGAGAAGACCGTTTTCAACACGGCCGTTCTTCCATGCGTCCGCTGATGTGCCGTCGAACAAGACAACCGCGCCAGCCGGCGGTTTCGCACCCAGTGTCGCGCTCTTGCGCTCGACCCGCGGCAGAGCGGCGATCTCGGCGCCTTCCTTGCTGACTGCTATCTTGCCGCCCTCAATCGTGGCCGACAGTTTCTTGTCGCCGGACGCCAGTTTGATGACGTCCCCTTCACGGCGGCCGGTCAGTTTGGTGCGCGCCTTCTCGCGATGCCAGCCCAGTCCCGGCAGTCCGCCTTCCAGCAGGTACGCATCGAACTGCCCGTCCCCAAGGGCCACAACCTGGACTCCCCACGCCTGACCTTCGGCACAAACGCCGTATTCACCCTGGATGGAAAAGCTCGAATCCTCAGCCGCTGCCTTTGCCGGGTCGGTCCACGTCAGGTTTGCTTTCTTCTTCTTGGGCGGCGCGGCGGTGACTGTGAGCGCGGCGGCGATGAAGATGAGTGTCAGTGTCGTGAGATGACTGGTCGTCTGTTTCATGGCCTTCCTCCTTGCGACAGGTTATGCGGGATTTTCCGCCGGTTTGGCAACAGCAAAGTCACACACGCGAATTCGCTTGCCTGTGCGAGCAATGATACGTAGGAATAGAGGGTGTGGGGTTACCCATACAGGAAGGGGCGTTAGAAGTGCGTCGGACTCTACTCGTTGGTTTTCTCCTGGCCGGCCTCTCGGCCGAAGGCCCGGCTGCCGATATGGCGGCTGTCGCCGGCCGGGTCCAGCGGTCGATGGCGATCCTCGAAACGGCGCGCGGAAAGGGGTCGGGATTCATCCTCGACATGGGAGGAACGAAGTACCTGGTCACAAACGATCATGTCTTGCGCGGGGGAGCGCCGTTCAGAGCAATGCTCATCGACGGCACGAAGCTGGTTACGTGGCGCGTCGAGGCCGAGAATACCCGCGACCTTGTTCGACTCCCTCTCCTCCAGGCCGATAATCTGCCTGCCCTGAAGCTTGCAGCGAGAGAACCCACGATTGGGGAGCCGATCTGCGTGTTCGGGAATAGCGACGGCGCCTCTGTCGTCACCGGCATCGCAGGGAAGATACTGGGGATTGGTCCGGATGCCGTTGAAATCGACGCCGAGTTCGTCAGAGGAAACAGCGGCAGTCCAATCGTGCTGGCCGACGGCAGTGTTGTCGGGGTGGCTACCTTCGTGACTGTGAATCCTGACCCGCGTGACTGGGTCAGGCGCGGCACGCGCTTCTCAGCCGTCAGACGCTTCGGCGAGCGCTTCCGCAACGTGAAGTGGGTCGCGATGAAGAACAACGACTACTTCGTGCGAGTGGACTATCTGGCGGATCTGGAGACGTTCTGTCACGACGTGCACGCCCTGTACTACACGGCCGCCTACTTCGATCGGCAGAAAGGAGCCCACGTCTACTCACGCGCGGACCAGGGGCGCCGGTACCGACGGTGCGGTTCGTTCCCGCGTTCGCTTGAAGACCTGGTCACGGAGTTCAACAAAGCGGTCAAGCGCTCATCCTTTTCGGCCATGAACAACGCCCGAAGCAAGATGGCCTTTACGTCGCCCAATGTGCGGCGCGACAAGGCGGCGTCAGAGTATGAGCGTGTTGTGAATGCCGTGCGATCCGACCTGAATAGCACGGTCGCCACCAAGAGCAGGCGAACTCTCAACCAGGTGTCGCGCCTCGTGAAGAAGAACGACTGGCGCACCAGGCGCATGAAGGACGAGGCCGAAGGCTGGTTGACCCTTTACAAAATGCTCGCGTTCCCGGAGTAGGCCCGGAGAAACCTCCCTCTCGGAAACAGCCGTGACACCTCCGTGCGGCAAATGTAGGTCCGATTTGCAATCGGACCCAACCACCGCTCGTTTCCGCAGATCACGCCACGGGCGACCAAATCCGACCGGAGTTGGGTCCGGTTGCAAATCGGACCTACATCTGCCGCACATCAGTCGAACATGCATCCGGCAAAGGTACCAGACACGTTTCCCGCATCGTCGTTTTCGCGATCACGCGGACAATTCACCACAACGCTTTGGAGATTCACCTGTTGGGACGAGGCGAGCGTCACGGGAGAGCTGCTTGAGACAAGGATGTCTGAACCCGTGGCGAAGTGGTCTCACCGGGAGTTGCCCCCAGGGGCAAAGACCTCTGAGCCTCGGCCCGATCCGCTACTCCCCAGACGGTTGCCCCTTGACCGCGCCGGTTGCCGCCCAATCCGTAGCCCGGATGAACAGCGTCTTGAATCCGTCGCGCTCCATGGCGGCTGCATCGTGTCCCAGGAGAAGCGTGACGCTGCGTCCCTTTCCTAACGGGTTCACCGTCAGGCATGGCTCCCAGCTTCCCGTCCCCCTCTTCTCCTTTGCTGAAAAGGACTCGGCGAGTACGACTACGTCGGACTGAAGCCCCGGTCGGTGCCACAACTCGTCCTTGATGCGGAATTCGGCAACGCCTTGCGTAATGGGGTGCTTGACGCCCGTCATGCGTACGGAGAAATCATGGTAGGGTCCGTGGCCGGTCGAGCCCAGCTTCCAGGTCGCACCGTACAGTTTATGCACCTCCGGCCAGTCGTAGAACGAGCAACTCCCCGCATGTACGACCACATGGCCCTTGCCGTTGCGCACGAAGTCGAGGTACGCCTTGCGAAGCTCCGGCGACCACTCTTTCTCCACGGTCTTCTTCTTCCACGAGTTCCAGTTGCTGACGATCACGTCGTATTTCGCCAGCTCGTCCGGCGTGAGCTTCTCCGGGTTCTCGGTGACGTCGACCGCAAAGCGTCCGGCCTCGGCGAGCATGGCCCTGAGAACAGGAGTCGTCGCTTTCCAGTTGTGATTGTTAAGCCCCGACAGAATCAAGACCTTTGCCGGCGCGGCGTGAGCCGCCGCGCAAAGAGCGAATAGCGTGATCAACGTGATACAACGTCTCATGTTCGTACGTCCGGCGGTGACCGTCGGCTCCCGGTTTTGCGTTTCCGATGCCAGCCTAGAACGACTCCAGCACATGCCAGGCGTACATGTTGGCCATCGCGTCGGTGCCGGCCCAGATCTGCTTCACCAGGTTCTCGTCGCCGGTGATCCCCGGCAAACCGGCGCGATACGTCTCCCACGGGGTACACACGTCGGGCGCGACGCGCGATTTCGTCCACTCGGGATTGTCCAGCATGCCGGGCACGGCATTGCTGTTGTCGAACTCCGGCACGGACCCGACCGATCCGGTCGAGTAGGCGCCGTACTCGCGCGTGGCGTCAACCATCGCCTGGATGTTCTCCGGCTTGCCGTCGTTTTGCACGATGGCGCTGGCGTCCATGATGTAGCCGCCGTCGCCGGCGACGCCTTCGATGATCTCCTTGCAGCGAGCGCGGACTTGGTCGGGCGTCCCATACGCGAGCATGGCATTCGGTACTCCGCCGGAAAGGCAGAACTTGTGCCCGAGCTTCTCGTGGCAGAGCATGACATCGCCCTGGTCCACGTGGTAGACCACGCTGCGGTCGGGCAGTTCGGTGAAGGCGTCGAGATGATGGTCCCAGCTCCCCTCGGCATAGAACAGCGTTTGCCGTCCGTTGGACCACAGCTCTTGGATGATGGGCTTGAGTGTCGGCCAGTGGATCGTGTCGAAAGTCTCCGGCGACACAAACGGCACGCAGCTCCGGTGCATCCAGTGTCCGATGGGTGCCGTTCCGGTTGGATCGGAGCTGTTGAGCGCTACCTGGTAGAGGTGGGGCGCGATCGCTTCGCATGCGGCCAGGACCTTCTCCGGCTGTGTTTCGAGGTCGCTAAGCAGCCCCAGGTACCCCCGCAGCTTGTCGCCGATGATGTCGAGCGGCGCCTTGAGGATGCCGGCAATGGCCGACGGCATGCCCGCCTCTTCGCGCATGCGCTGTACCTGTCCCCCAAGGGAAACGAAGTAGTTCATCATGTTGATGCCGCCGCGCAGAAAGGAGAGGTTGTTCTCCGGCGTGACAGGTTCGCCCATGGCACAGACCGGACTGGCAATGCGCGGCAACCATTTGGTCAGGAGGAACGCGGTGGGATCGTCGATCAGCTCGTCGTACTCGTCGGCCCGCATGAACGCTTCGCCCTCCGGAGGCTCCAGATACTGGAAGCCGATGTCGGGGGCGATGTGGATGCCGGGTGCGGCGTAGTAGTCCAGGCCGATGGTTTCACTCAGTCCCGTCCACACCCACACCATGTTCGCAACCATCGCGTCAAAATCGTAGGCCTTTGCGGTCTGGATGACGGCTTCGTACGCGAGGTTGTAGTCGTGGGTCACCTGCTGGCACGTGAATCCGGCGACGTTGGCCGTGAACTCGGCCACAAACGGTCGAATGGGCACGCAGTCCGGTTTCTCATTGCGCATGGCCGTTACGTAGCGGGCGAGGCGTTGCTGGTACAGGGATTCCATTTCGCTCATGTCGTGTTCCTCCTAGATGGCAATTTCGCGTCTCTCGGCGTTATACTTGGCAGTCTTGCCTGCGCGCATCGCCAGCATGGCCATTTGCAGAACGGTCTGCGTGCGGAATGCGAGGTCGGCGTTACTCCAAAGCTCCTCTTTGTTGCGTGTTTTACAGCACTGCAGCAGGTTCTTCCAGTGTTCAACGTTGCTTTCGCCGCGCTCAATCGGGAAACGCTGCGGTTTCTTCGCCCCCTTGACGCGGATCGGCATGAAGAATATCTCGCGGTTCTTCTCGATGCTGAGCGTGCCGTCCCAGCCGCGGATGACCGGACAGCGCTGGCCGGCGCCACGGCGGTCGGTGGTCTGGTAGTCGTTGCCTTGTGTGCCCAGAACAGAGATGGTCACGTTCTCCGGGTACTGCGCCAGCAGGTTGAAGGTGTCCGGCACCTCGCGCAGTTTGTAAGGGTAGCGATGAATACCGCCAACGGCGACGACTTCCGACGGGAACCCGACGCCCAGTATGTCGATGACCTGCGTCAGGCAGTGCGGATAGAGGTCAGTCACGGGGCCGCCGGCGTAGTCCTCGAACAGCCTCCAGCGGAACTGGCGGTCTACGCTGTATTCGCGTTTCGGGGCGTCTCCCAGAAACGCTTCCCAGTTCAGGTCCGGCCCCGGCTTGGCGTTGGGGTCATCAACGCGCATGCCGCGTTCACCCCAGTCGCCGACGCGGAAGAACCCCGTCTCGCCAAAAAGCGGTTGGCCGATGAGACCGTCCCGTACCAGTTTCTTCATCTGGTGCCAGACGCCGTCGCTCATGGCCTGCGTCCCGAGCTGGAACATGCGGTCTGACTTTGCCGCAACGTCGGCGAGCTTGCGGGTAAGCTCGAACTGGCGCCAGTGGGTGACAGGTTTCTCGCAGTAGACATCTTTGCCGGCTTCGATGGCGTCGATGGCCTGGTAGCCATGGAGATGGTCCGGGGTGGCAATGCAAACGACATCGACGTCCTTGTTCCGCAGCAGCTCGCGATGGTCCATGTATCCGTGAGCGATGCCGAACTGTTTCTTGCGGTTCTCCATGCGCGGTTTGTAAATGTCGCACACCGCGACGAAGTCTATCGGCATGTTCTCCTTGTCGCGCAGGTGCTTCAGCATGTTCAGGTGAGCGCCCTGGCGCCCGCCGGCGCCGATGAAGCCAACTCCGATGCGGTCGTTGACGCCCTGGCCGCGTGATACGTGGACGGTCGAAAGCGCGGCTGCCCCTGCTGCCGCTGTCCGAATGAATTGCCGTCGGGTCACGCCGAGTTGCTCTTCGCTCATTTCATCGTCTCCTGCTGGATAAGTCTTCTCGCTTTGGTAAAGGTTCAGTACCTGTCCCTTCGGAAAGGTTCAGTACCTGTCCCTTCGGTGTGATCCAGTCTATGTCGTGCGTCAGCTTGTTGCCGGAGATGGTGACGGGTACTCTAGAAGACGCAGGAGAAGAAGACGCAGAGACGCAGGGACAGGTACATCACGTATCCTACAGACCACACTCCTTGAGATAGGCCGCGCTCTTCTTGAGAATGTCTTCCGTGCCGACGATCTCCAGCGTCGAGCTGTCGCAGTCCGCGTCCCTCAACACTTCGCAGACTCCCCTGATGTCGATCACGCCATCGCCGAGAGCGATCGTCGAGAAACCGCAGCCGAAGATCGTGCCGCGCTTTTCAACCCACTCTTCGCCCAAATCCTTCCAGTGTACATGGTGGATCTTGTCCTTGAACACCTTGGCCATCTCAACCGGGTCCGCGCCGCCCAGCCAGGAATTGCCCGTGTCCAGGTTCACACCCAGCGACGGCGGGTTGCCCAGGCGGTCCATGACGTCCTGGATGCCCTTGATGGAATCGGTGATCGGGCCGTGCGGCTCAAGAAGGACGCGCACGCCGAGATCTTCAGCCATGCGGACGGGCGTGTAGAGTTTCTCGGCGATGATGAAGACGCGCTCTTCGTAACTCAGGTTCTCGGCCCACTCGGACCGCGGGTCCGTATCGGTTGTGATGACGTCTTTGATGCCTATCGCCGCGGCGAACTTGACGGCTTTCATTATCTCAGGCGTGCCAAATTTGCCGGGATTAGTCGGTTCGAGCAGGGCCGCGTGCGCACACACCGTAGAGGGTTTGATTTCATGCTTCTCAAAGAGACGCAGGACGTCAAACGGGTTGTCGTCCAGGCTGACCGTCGGCGAGAATCCGGCCGAGCCGAGCATGCTTCCCCCCGCATTGGTGTCCGTGATGTCCGCGTGATCGAAGCCCATCTCTTTGGCCCGGATCAGCTGCTGCTCCACGCTCGCGAATGGTTCGATCAACAGGAATACGCCTACGTTCATCTTGCCTCCTCCTTTTTGCTGGTGTGTTCGATGATGAACAGCGTGTGAGACGATGAAGACGATATTGCCACGCAGGGTACCGCAACGCTCTGCGCGTGTCGAGAACGAAGGAACTGATTCGTACGCGGCACCAACGAACCCGATGCAGATTGACCTCGACGAGGAGCTTGACAAATGTGACTATCCTGGCGACGGCTTTCACGCAGCTCGCAGCTGATAGATGTGATAGATGGGCCCGACGTGGATGCTGCCTGGAGAATGTGGTAGATATCGAGTGGCCCCGGCTGGTCACTGGAGAATAGGTGTGCCGAAGAGACTGCGTAAGTACGAACGAGTCGAGGGCAAACGCCCGTACACCCACCGACAGGAGTGCCCGGATTGCGGTGCGTCTATCGAATGCTGGTGGACGTCCGGGATGAGCGAGAGTTTCCCGCACTTCTACTGCGAGGAGTGCGGAAGCCCCATCTGGCGACGCAAAGACCGGATTGCGCTCTGGGACATCAATGATGATCGGCGGCTCAGATCGGAAATCGATCGGATCCTGAGGGATCTGCCCCCATGCCACTGTGGCGGCAAGTACTCCCTCAAGGGATGCCCGAGGTGTCCCAAGTGCGAGCGGCCTTTTCCGGTCAAGCAGGCTTTCCGAGAACGCGTCCTATCTCCACATGTCATGCTGGTCACCGGCGCGAAGATGCTTGTCGACAACGAGACGGAGTAGCGTACGGGAGGGACACGTACGGGAGGGACAGGCACATTCGTCTGGACTCCCGCTCCGGCGCCGTACATCATTCCTGTGCTATTCAAGTACAGGAGGAGTCCAATATGGCACGCGTGAAAGCGATCATTGTAGGGACAGGCGGCATGGCTCGTTGGCATATTCGTACCATGCTGAAACAGAAACGAACGACTGATATCGTCGGCTTCGTCGAGATAAGCGACAAATCCCGCGCGGCAGTCCAGGAACTGTACGCGGAGTGCAATCTCACCTGTCCCCCTTTCTATGAGACGATCAGAGCGTTGGCCAAAGACCTGGCGCCTGACGCCGCCTTCATCTGTACGCCGCACAAGTTCCACTTTGGGAATGCGCGCGACTGCCTGAAACAGGGAATGGACGTGCTGATTGAGAAGCCGATGGTCATGAACGCATCGGAAGCCAGACGGTTGATCAAGCTTCGCGATCAGACTGGTAAGCTGGTGATGGTGGCGTTTCCCGGGAGCCTGTCCCCCGCCGTTCAGAAGGCCAGGAAGCTGATTGCATCCGGCAAGATTGGCAAGATTTCCGGGATATCGGCCGCCGTCCATCAGCGTTGGAAGGCGGCGACCGCGGGGGCTTGGCGCCAGGTTCCAGAGGTTTCCGGTGGCGGATTCCTCTTCGACACCGGGTCACATATGATCAACACCGTGGTCGAGTTGATGGGCGATGATGTTGCTGAGGTTTCTGCTATATTCGACTACTGCGGTGCCCCTGTGGAAATCAACTCGTCCGTTAGCGGGCGGTGTCGTAACGGCATCATCTTTTCTCTCTGTGGTGCGGGCGACTCAGTGCACTGCACGTCTCGCATTTCTGTCATGGGTGACAAAGGCATTCTTGAAGTTGGCATATGGGGCGAGTACCTGCGATTGATGCTTGTGAAGGACCGCGAGTTCAAGCCGGTCAAATACCGATGCAGCCATGGCCCGTGGGAGGAGTTCCTGCGAGTCAGAGACGGCAAGGCCGAGAATCCCTGTCCTCCCGAGGTCGGGCTCCGCTTCGCCAAACTGATGGATATGGTTCGCAAGAGCGCCGAAACCGGCAGAACCGTCAAGGCGCGGTAGTCATGGTCTCGATACGCTCTCTGATCGCGGAGACCATCGCTGCGTGATATTCCTCCATCGTTTTGGCGCCTATGGTTTCCCCCAGATAGGGCAGAAGGCGGCGTCTGACACTGTTCTGGAAGGGATGCCAGCCGTTCTTGCTCCACATTCCCCAGCAGGAGAACCGGTAGTCTGCCGGATCGCGGACGATTTCGGCCTTTACCGGGTTCATTACATGATAAACCAAGCACCGCCAGACGGCAGCAGGTTTGGTGTGCACTACGCTCTTGAAACGATCTGCCCACAGGGGGCCTCGCCGCTGCCTCTTGGAGTCCCTGGTCTTGTTGAACCATACGGTGAACTGCTGTTGCAGATCATGCATGAAGCAGCTCAAGTCGTTCAGCATCAGTGAGATCCGAGTGCATTCGTCGCTATCAGGATCGAGCTTCTTGCGTCCGTTGTAGTGTTGGCTGTAGCGTCGGCAGGTTTCCTTACTGGACGGGGGGTCGCTCGGCACGTGCAGCTTGATGTGATAGTGATTTCCCATCACTACGAGGGACACAACTTCAATCACGTAGTACCTGGTGAGTCTCCTTACTAGCTTCAGAAACCGGCTCTTCTCCCTATGTGCGAACGGCAGTTCGTCTGGCATTCCGACGGTTCGGTTACAGACGTGGCAGAAGAAACTGCTACCTTTTGGTATGTCGCGCGCTTTTCTCATCGTAGTTCCTCGGTCGTTTTCCAGTTCACCCGTGTCGTGCGACAAAGCTCTCTACATGTAGGAAGCTCCGCCGGACGGTGTTTTCCGGAAAAAAGTTCGGTAATCCCATTTTTCTCATCGCAAGGAGTGCCCCGCCTCCCCTCGAACGCCGAACGAGGACGAGTACCCGTCCCCCCCGCGTGCCTGAGAGTGCCTGAGAGTACCTGCCTGAGAGTACCTGTCCCCCGTGCCTCTGAGTGCCTGAGAGTACCCGTCCCCGCGTGCCGCGCAATTGCCTGAGAGTACCCGTCCCCGCGTGCCGCGCAATGGGTGAACGTGAGTGGTTGATTGATGATTAGCGATTGATGATTTGTGATTTGTGAAGTACCGCCTACCGTACCGGGATTGTCAGGATTCCGACAGCGTCCGACACCAACCGACTTCTTCGAGAATCCGACAACACGACTTCAGAAATCAACAATCATCAGTCGCTAATCATCAATCATGTCCGGGACTTCGGTCGAGACGAAGCGATGTTGCGTTACTTCCGCCGAGCTCAACTCGTCCCCGGTCCATGATGACGAAGACAAGTGCCTGTCCCCGTGTCTCGTCCGTGTGTCGCTATTCAGCGCGCCAAGTACCTGTCCCCGCGTGCCTGTCGAGAGTACCTGTCGAGAGTACCTGTCCCCGCGTGCCCCCCGCGTGCCCCCGCGTGCCTGGCGTGCCGTCCGTCCCCGCGTGCCGTCCCCGCGTGCCGCCGTTTTGGCTGATATTGTGTGAGTCGTCGTTCGCGCCCAAGAAAACGTCTTGCTCAGACGTCTCATCATTAGGGGCACAATGCAGCAGACGTTGGCGGAGAAGTTGGCCTTGCGCAAGGCGGTTGCCTGGTGGCGGCTGGCCTACTGGGTGGGGTATGTCGGCGCGGCATATCATTCTGCGGCGGCTTTTGTTGTCTATGATGGTCGCGGTGTTCCCCGCTTCGGATTCAATTCGATTTACACCCTTCTTGCCCTGGCGCTGGCCGCGTTTGTTGCGCTTGTGTCATGGGGGTTGCACCGCTGGATGAGCACGGCATGCGGTCTTTCACTGCTTCTGCTGGCTTTCGCCACCGGGATGGGATGCTCGCTGGCGGACGAAAGCCCGGGACAGACCATAGCGGCGTGGATGGGTGTCTACATCTGCCTGCGCGGTTTGATTGCCGTACGCAAACTCAATCGCTTTTGCCGCAGCGTTCGATCAGAGAAACGAGCCACCTCAGCGCACAATGCGCTTTCATGAGTTGACTGATCATGGTACTGTGACCCGCAAAAGAAGAGGGACTGGGGAGGTCTGCTCATGAAACTCAAACGAGACTTGAGTTTTCTCGATGTCTTTTGCACGGCAACCGGTGCGATGATCAGTTCCGGTTTGTTCGTGTTGCCGGGGTTGGCGCACGCACAGGCCGGCCCGGCGGTAGTCGTTTCATACCTGATTGCAGGACTGCTCGCCATGACGGGCATGCTCAGCCAGGCTGAACTGGCGTCGGCTATGCCCAAGACCGGGGGAACGTACTTCTACGTCATGCGAAGCATGGGGCCTGCCGTGGGCACGGTTGACGGCCTTGTCACCTGGTTTTCGCTGTCACTCAAGACGGCCTTTGCGCTGGTCGGCATGGCGGCTTTTGCGCGTATCGTTCTGCCCGGCGTCGATCTGCGCCTGATGGCCGTGGCCCTGGCCGTGGTCTTCGTGACGGTCAACCTCATTGGCATCAAGGAAGCCGGACGCTTGCAGGTAGCGCTGGTCGTGGGGCTGTTGGGAATACTGCTATTCTACATTGCCCGGGGCCTGCCTTTCGTGCGGGTTGACCATTTCGCGCCGTTCGCCCCCGAAGGTGGACGGGCCGTTCTCTCTACGGCCGGCTTCGTGTTCATTTCCTACGGCGGTCTCCTCAAAGTCGCCGCTGTGGCAGAGGAGGTGAAGAATCCCTCTCGCACCATACCGCGTGCCATGATCCTCTCCCTGGTCGTCGTGAGTATCCTCTACACGCTGGTCGTCTTCGTTACGTCGGGTGTGCTGCCTGCCGCCGAGCTCAACCCTTCGCTCACCCCGATCAGCGACGGGGCGCGAGTCATCATGGGCCGTCCCGGGACCGTACTGCTCAGCCTGGCCGCCGTGCTTGCCTTCGTGTCAACCGCCAACGCCGGTATCATGGCGTCGGCTCGTTACCCGTTGGCCCTGGCTCGGGACGGTCTGGTTCCTTCACGGATTGGCAGTCTCCACTCGCGCTTCCGGACGCCGCACGTTGCTCTCGCCGTCACCGGTGCGTTCATTGTAGCCGTGCTGTTCCTCGACCTGGAAGTTCTTGTCAAGTTTGCGTCAAGCGTACTCGTGCTCACGTTCTTCTTTTCCTGTTTGTCCGTAATCATCATGCGGGAAAGTCGCGTCCAGAACTATCAGCCCAAATTCCGATCGCCCTTCTATCCGTGGATGCAGATCGTCGGTGCCGTGGGCTGTCTCGTGTTGTTGAGCGGTATTGGCACCGAAGCAGTACTATGCGGTTCCGTTCTTGTGGGAGGCGGGCTCTTTATCTACTGGTTCTACGGCCGAATCCGTGCCACGCGCGAATACGCGCTGTTGCACCTGGTGGAACGAATCACCTCGCGTGAACTGACGGACCACTTGCTGGAGACCGAACTCAAGGAGATCATCCGGGAGCGCGACGACATCTCGCAGGACCGATTTGATCACCTAGTGGAGAGCTGCGTGGTGCTCGACATGGAGTCTTCCGTTTCGCGCGACGCACTTTTCGATCGCGTGGCCGAAGCCATGGCACCGCGCCTCGGGCTCGAGCAGTCTGCCCTGCGCGAGCTGCTCGAACAGCGCGAAGCCGAGAGCAGCACAGTGATCGCCCCGGGGCTGGCAATTCCTCACATAGTGCTGGACGGCGAGCACCAGTTCGACATCCTTCTGGCCCGCTGCGTTGACGGCGTGCGATTCTCTCAAGACGCAGCGGATGTTCAAGCCGTATTCGTCCTCGCCGGCACGCGCGACGAGCGCAACTATCACCTGCGCGCCCTGGCCGCCATCGCGCAGATCGCGCAGCAGCCCGATTTCCGCGAACGATGGGTGCGGGCGCGGGGGGAGAAGGGGTTGCGGGACGTCATATTGCTGGGCAAGCGCCTGCGGCAGTAGTCGCGAACACGTTTAAAACGGCCGTGTTCTGTTGGCGCGGAGTCGTACCGTAGTCAAACCAGTCGGCGAAAGCCGTGCCAACCAGTATAGTGTCGACGCAGTCGTCCCCCACGGTGCAGAGTTGACAGACGTTCTTTCCGGCAATACGGTACGCATATGAAAGGCATTCACGACGAGCAGTGGTTTCATCAGTGTGAACGGCAACTGCGGCGGGACGTGGCCACGCGCATAAAGTACGGATTCGCCTACGTACATAAACCGGTTCTGGATGACGCTCCCTACCGGGTATTCGACACGATGCGCGACTACCGCGAGTGGTGCGACCGGAACCTGCCTCGTTACCTCGGATATGGAACAGCGTAAATTCAGTCTGGCGCAGGCGGAAGAGGTCGCGGAGGCGTTTGGCCGCGAGGGCGTCGACTACCTGTTC
This sequence comes from uncultured Victivallales bacterium, assembly GCA_964555035.1. Lineage (GTDB taxonomy): Bacteria > Verrucomicrobiota > Kiritimatiellia > UBA8416 > CAYOBW01 > CAZKRK01. The sequence goes on from CAZKRK010000061.1 coordinate 22,937, forward strand.
ATCGGCAACAGCGGGGCCATCATTCTCGGATTCCCGGCCACAACGCAGGATGTGGATCTCTACGTCCGCAAATCGCGCGACAACGGAGAGAGAGTCATCAGGGCGTTGGAGGGGATGGAGTACAAGATTGACGCCGAACTAGCCGATGCGATCCGTTCGGGCAAGGACTTCATTCAGATCAAGTCCGGCCCCTTCGACATTGACCTGATATTCGCGCCGGACGGCATCGAGAGCTACGATGCCGCGAAGAGCCGGTCGGTCAGGCAGGATGTATACCCCGTCGCGTCCATCGACGACATCATCGCCAGCAAGAGGGCCGCTGGTCGCGAAAAGGACCGCGCGAGCCTGCCCTTGCTCGAGGATTTTCGCCTGGCTTACCTGCGAAGCCGAAAGAAGCCTCTGCGGTCGGCGATTGACGTGACGAATCGGAGCGACCGGTAGACAGCATGCGGGTACTCGTTCACAACGAACTCGACACGAAAGGCGTAAAGGCGCAGGCCGAAAAGACGATCGAGCAGCTCCAACGCGGGGACTTCCGTTCGGCTGAAGTGAAGAAACTGAAGCCGCTCGGTTTCTATCGCGCAAAGCTGTCGCACGCGGACCGTCTCCTCTTTCGGATCGGACGCTATCGCTCGGACACGGTCCTGCTCGTGCTTGAAGTCATCCGCAATCATGCCTACGAGAAATCCCGTTTTCTAAGCGGCGCTGTTGTCGACGAGGCCAAACTGACCCCCATCGACACGCCCGCGGCGTGCGACGACAAGGAGACGGTTGCCCTGACCTATCTCCACCCCGAACGGCGACGCTTTCACCTCCTGGACAAGATCCTGTCATTCGACGACGAGCAAGACGCGATTCTCGGTGTGCGCCCCCCCCTGGTCGTCATCGGCTCCGCCGGCAGCGGCAAGACGGCCCTGACTCTGGAGAAACTGAAGCAGCTTCGCGGCGACGTGCTGTACACAACGCTCTCACCGTACCTGACGCAGAATGCTCGCGATCTGTACTACAGCAACTACTACAGCAACGAACGTCAGAACGTGAGCTTCCTGTCCTTCCGCGAGCTCATCGAGTCCATCCGGGTGCCCGAAGGCCGCGAACTGACCTATCGCGATTTCACCACCTGGTTCAGATCCCAGCGCGGGTCGACACCCATAAAGGACGGGCACAAGCTCTTCGAGGAATTCAACGGTGTGCTCACCGGCGGCAACGTGGACAAGGAGTTCCTCACGCGCGGGGAGTACCTCGACCTCGGCATCAAGCGCTCGATCTTCAACACCGAATCGCGCGAAGCGGTCCACGCGCTTTTCGAGAAGTACCTGCGTTTCCTGAAAAACCGTGGTTTCTACGATCTCAACCTAGTGGCGCAGCAGTACCTCGCGCTCTGCAAGCCGACGTACGACTTCGTGGTCGTCGACGAGATTCAGGACCTGACCAATACGCAGCTCAACTTCATCCTGCGACTGCTTCGCCAGTGGAGCCGGTTTCTGTTGTGCGGGGATTCCAATCAGATCGTCCACCCGAACTTCTTCTCGTGGAGCGGCCTCAAGACCATGTTCTACGAGCAACGCCTGGGAGACGGAAACCGCGCGCAACAGATCTCGCGCGTGTTGGTCAGCAACTACCGCAACTTCAGAAACGTCACCGAACTGGCCAACCGGCTGCTGAAGGTCAAGAACGCCCGTTTCGGATCGATCGACCGCGAGAGCAACTACCTGGTGACCTGCGTCGCGACGGACGACGGCGTCGTCGAGTTGCTGCCCTCTCGCGGCAACGTCCTGCGCGACATCGACACGCGAACGTCCCGTTCCGCGCGCACGGCCGTGCTGGTGCCCCGCGACGACGACAAGGCGGAAGCCGCCGGGCACTTCTCGACGCCCCTGCTCTTCTCTATCCAGGAAGCCAAGGGACTGGAGTACGACAACATTGTCCTCTACAATTTCGTTTCCTCCTGTCGCGACGAGTTCAATACGATCACCGATGGCGTGTCTCCATCCGACCTGAAAGGCGAATTGACCTATGCGCGTGCCAAGGACAAGGGCGACAAGTCGCTCGAGGAGTACAAGTTCTTTGTCAACGCGCTCTACGTAGCACTCACGCGCGCCGTGAAAAATCTCTACATTGTCGAGAAGGACACCGGGCACCGCCTCTACCGGCTGCTCGATGTTTCCGTGGCCGGCGAGAAGACCGGCGTCGCGACCGAGCAGTCCTCGGCCGAGGAGTGGCGGGAAGAGGCCAACCGCCTTGCCGCGCAAGGCAAGCAGGAACAGGCCGACGCGATTCGGCGCGACATCCTCGATACGAAGGCGGTCGAATGGCGGGTCATCTCGCGGGAAGCGTTGCCGGACCTGAAGGTGGAAGCGCTGGACCCGAAACAGTACAACAAGAAATCGAAACAGCTCCTGTTCGAATATGCTGTCACGTATCATCTACCCGGTTTTCTCGAGAAGCTGGTCGAGCTCAAGTTCAACCGCGCTCGCAAGCCGGACGAAAGCGCCGGCGCCATCTTCCGTTACTACACCAACGACTACCGCGGCAAGGCGACGAAGCAGCTATACCGCAACGTTGAGCGCTACGGTGTCGACTTCCGGAATCCGCTGAACCAGACTCCGCTGATGCTTGCCAGCCGCATCGGCGACGAGGCGCTCGTTCGCGAGTTGCTGAGGGCAGGTGCTGCGCGTGACGAGGTCGATAACTGGGGCCAGAACGCCCTTCAGATCGCTCTGTCCGAGGCCTATTGCGTGGAAGACTACGCCCGGCACCGCCTGGGGACGCTCTACTCGTTGCTCGCACCGGCGTCGCTGAAGGTTCGCGTGGACAACCGGCTGATCAAACTCGACAGCCACCTGATGGAGTTCTTCATCGTGCAGTCCATGCTTGCGATTTTCCCCCGCATCCTCCGCTACAAGGCCACGCAGTGGTTCTACAGTATGCCCAAACCGTCGTTCGAATCGGGCGACTTCTTCTATGCCGTTGACGCCTTTCCCGAGTATGTCCTGCCGGCCCGGCGAAAGAAGCGCAGCTACATCTCCAGCATTCTCTCCAAGAACGAGTACTACCGGGACGGTCCCTACAACCGGAGGCTCTTCCTGCGCGTCGAACACGGTCAGTACGTCCTCAATCCGCTCATGGACCTGTTCGTCGAGGAGCGCTGGCAGAACGTGTACGACTTGCTCGGCCTCGACTCCGACGCCGAGGACTCAGGGCTCGACGTAGCCGTGAGATTCAGACATTTCGTCCAGGACGCTGCCGAAGCCATGCGGGAGGGCCGCCCCGTGCCCCGTATCGGCCGCTACCTGTCCCCGTTCTCCCTCGATGGCTGGCACCCCGAGGGTGTCCACGAACAGGATCTCGACGACCTGTTCTGAAGTACTCCCGGATCGGTTGACGAGAATGGACGCCGAGTAGAGAACGTCGCAATCGTGCACCGTTCGTGCCGTTCTCGTCCGCCGAAACGGACAGGGGAGAGGTGACAGGCGGGCTATCGCAATTGGGGCTCCCCCCGGTGACAGGGGCCCTTGACGAACAGAGCAGACGACCTGTCATCCCGAGCGCAGCGTAGCGGAGTCGAGGGATCTCAGGAATTGGCAACCACGCCGGACGTGCTTGGCAGTTCACGAGATCCCTCGACTCCGCTTCGCTGCGCTCGGGATGACAGGTCGTCTGCGGATATGACTGTACTCTCACCGTGCGCAGGATTGCCGGACGCGCCGCCACCGCGCAGTTGGCGGCGGCAGCCTCCGGCCCCGTCCTTCGTAGACTCGTCGGAGGTCGGCGTTGCACGCCGACCGGAGGCGAGAGGCCGGTCCGACAGCCTGCGCCCTCCGGTGCGTCTCACGGAGACGCACCTCCGGACGCTCTACGAAGAAGGCGCCCCCTGACGTATCTCCAGAAACCGGATCGCAAAGGGGCCGACTGCCTGTTCGTCGGCAACCGCGGCGCCATAGTGAGAATTGCCGGCATGTGAGGGTTCGCGCTTGTTCTCTGGCTCGGAATCTGCACAATTGTTCGTATGAGCAAGCGCAGGCGCATCGACTGGCATCGGCTTTTTGGCATCGCCCTCGTGGACTATTTCGCCCGAAGCGGCTACGAGGTGGAACTCGAGGTGGACCTGTCGCTGAAGAAGCAGCTCTTGGACCTGGTCATCATCGAGAAGAAGTCCGGTCGAAGGATCCGCGACATCTGCGACGGGTTCGAGGACCTTGCGAAGGTCAATCTTGTGACCTACAAGTCCATGCGCGAATCGCTGACGGTGTGGGCCCTCGCGGAGTTGATCGGTCACTACGTCAACTATCGCAAGTCGAGAGGTGTTGGACGCATCAAACCGACGGATGTGCAGCTCTACGCGGTTTGCACCCGTTTTCCCGCCGGCGTTGCGCGGAAGGTGGGGCTTGAGCCCTTGAGCGAAGGCGTGTACACGACGCCGGTATTAGTGACTCACCCTCCCAAAGCTGTCGAAAAAAACAAGAAAAACCGGCGC
>CAZKRK010000062.1:0-27219 GCA_964555035.1 uncultured Victivallales bacterium
GCGGGGCGGGGACAGACCTTGAACGAACGCGGGGCGGGGACAGACCTTGAACGAACGCGGGGCGGGGACAGACCTTGAACGAACGCGGCGTAACATCCAAACTCACGGTCGTGAGTTTCGATGTTACGCTTGGGTCAAGGTCTGTCCCCGCCCCGTCCTTACTCGCCCACTTGCTCGCCCTCCTTACTCGGATACACTTACTCACCCACTTACTCGCCACCCTTTCCCGCCACCCGCGGATGGGGCGGTTGTCGTCGAGCTGAGTAGAGTAGGCAGGCCGGCGGGACGGTCGGACGGGCGGTGGGCGAGTAAGTGTATCCGAGTAAGGGGGGCGGTTAAGAGTGCGAGTAAGAGTGGGAGTAAGTGTATTCAGGCGAGGGAAGTCGACAATCCGCCCGTCCCGCCTACATCATCGGCGAATTCCCGCCGCCACCGGCACTGCCCTCAATCGGCGTGTCGTCGTGGGGGATCCAGAAGAAGTCGATTCCGCGGCTCTTCGCTTCGGCAACAATGCGCCGAAACGCGGGGACGCCGTCGGGGCACACGAACAGCCTGATGTAATCCGAATCGGCTTTGCACTTGTCAAGCAGCTCGGCAATGCAACCGCCCCTGGCCAGCGCACGCTCGACCGTCTCACCGTCCTTGACGCGCGTCACCTTGCTGACATACTTGTACTTGAAGGTGCCCAGGGTCATGGTTTTCCACTCGAATTCGTAGTAAGGCTCGTCCACGGGCATGACCTGCTTGCCGATGACGGCAATGTGATGCGCCTTCTTGCGCAGCATGCGTCCTTTGCCTATGTCCGCCTTGGCGTCCTTGCCCTTGCCTTTCTTCTGCGTCATCCTGGCCAGGTCCGCTTCGCGTGACTTCTTCTCCCCGCGCAGCTTCTCCAACCGCTCCTTGAGCTCGCGCACCCGGTCTTCCAGCGCCAGGTCCGGTTTCGCACCGACTTCACTCTCAGCGGCCACCAGGGCCTTCTTGAGCGTCTCAAGCTTCAACCGCAGCCGCTCCGCTTCCTGCCTGAGCTCGGCAATCTCATCCGCCAGCCGTAACCGCCTGGCTTCCGCATCTGAAGACGATTCCGCCTCCCGCTGTTCCCGCTCCACCGCCTCCAATTGCTCGCGCAACTGCCGCAACGTCTCCTCCAGGTCCGCCACGGACTCGTCGTCGCCCCTCTTGACGCCTTCATCGAGCGCTTCTTTCAACTCGGCAAACCGGGCCTGAAGCTGCTTCAACTTCTCGGCCATTTCGGCGTTGTGCTTCGCCAGCCGCGCCGCTTCGGCGCCGGCATCGGGCAAACGCTCAACACCGCTCTCCAACTCGCCGACTCTCGACTTCAGCCCGGAAACCGCACCCCGGATGGCGGTTGACAGGCCGCTGCCGCCGGCGGCGTCACCATCAGAAGCTGCCGCAGCCCCGTCAAGAGGACCCACCATCCCCGCAAAACACAGCACGGCGACCACGGCAGTGCCGCGCAGAAAACGCGTCCATCCGGTGAAAAAGCAAGTGAGAAGGAAACTGCCCGCGGATAACGCAGATGAACGCGAATTCGGGGTTCCATCCGCGGCAATCTGCGCCATCCGCGGGCCGGCTGCTCTTTGCGGGCTCACCACTATCATCGACCTCTCCCGTCCGCATCCAATTCGAGGCTCCCGGCAAGCCGGCCGACTGCGTCGAGCTCACCCATTGCAGTTTCTACTTCACGCTCCATCTCAAGGACCTCTTGCTCAAGCTCGCGGATCAGCCGCGCCGCGTCGGCGCGACTCATAGTCGTTGAGGTGTCCTCCCCTTCGGCCACCATCCGCAGAAAGAGCAGTGCACATACCAGCACGAGCAGTATGTCGGAAAAGCAGATCCAGGCGTCATGCAATACGCCGTCGCCTTTCTTCTTCACTCTCCACCTCCCAGCAGAATGTGGCCCGAGATGTCCTCGAAATCCTGGATGGGGATGACACTCCAACTCACCTCCATCTTGCCCAGCAGAATCTTCGACAAGATGCCGTCCTTCGCGGTCAGCATCTCCTCGTAGGTTTCAAAACCGGAAGACCGCACAAAAAAGACAACCGCGCCGACCTCCTCGATCTGCTCCTTTAGCTGCGTTCGCCTGGCCTCCGCAAGCGGCGGCCGCAGCGCAGCCGGTTCCTTGCCGGGCGCATATGCGTCCACGCCGTCTTTCTTGAACTCGAGCGACATGTACGGACGGGGAAACTCTCCCAGGCCGACCAGATCAAGCCGGTTCTCGATGTCGTCCTTCTTCTTCTTGAGCAGGGCAATCTCCTCCGTCAGCCTGGCAAGCTCGGCTTCCAGTTCACTGAGCGTCTTGCGCAACGCGACGCGCTCCTGCGCCTTGGTAATACCGGCTTCGATGCGCGCGATGTCCCGCGTCAACGACTCGATCTCCTGCTCGAGCTGTCGCTTCTCGAGCTCCAACGCGCGCAGGCTGTCCTTCATTCGCGTCATCTCGGCGAGTTTGCGCTTCAGCGCCTCTATCTTCTCACGCAAGGAGATCCGGGTGCCGGCTTCCGCCGCCTGCTTCTCCAGGCGGGCGATCGTGCTGTTCAGCTCCGCGATCTGTTGAGAAAACCGTCTGCTCGCCGCCTGCAGACGCTTGACTTCGTTCAGTGCGGCAGCGGCTTCGTAGAGGCGGTTTGTGGCCAGGTCTATCCTCTGCCTGACCTGTTCGGCTTCGGGCCGCGCCTCGCTCAGGATGCGCGCCGCTTCGTCCGGATCGGGCATCTGTTCCGGCCGTGAGCCGTACAGCACGGCGGCAAGCATACACGCCATAACCGGCAATGACACCAGGCCGATATGCGTGGCAACGTTCTCCGAGCGCTTCATTGCTCTATTCGCCTACTCCGTCGTCGGTCGGTTCGAAGCCGGGCGTCATGTCGCCGGTGCTTTCGTCATCCGGCAACACCGTCGCCTTCTCGACGAAATTTATCCGGCGCGGACGACTGAGCACGCGCTCGAGTCTCTGCGCCAGCGCCTTGATATTGCTGCTCATCGACGAGGTAATTCCCTCCGTGAGCGCGAGATCCTGCTTCGCCAGGTCCGCCATTCTCCCGTCAAGGTCCTCCAGCGCAATCCGAACATCCTCCCCGATCTTCCGAACACTCTCGGCATTGCCCGCCTTCAGTTCGTCGAGGGACTGCTTCAGCTCCTTCAGCAGGTCCGGGACGGGATCCTCCTGCTCGGCGGAGGGCTGCGCCTCACGCAGTCCGTCCAGCCGTTCCGCGAGCTCGCCCACACTCGCCTCGAAGCGCTCGGCCAGCTTGTCGAGTTCCTCCGGACCGATTCCCGCCTGCTTCTCGGCAATCGCGGCCAGCGCCGCGTCGCCCGCCTCGCCGAGCTTCTCCCGAATAGCCTCGACCGCACTCAACCCGGCCTCGGCAAGCCCCTGGCGCTGGGCATCCGTGTCTTCGGCTATCTTCTTGGACATCGCCGACAGCTGCGCATCGACCGCTTCGGCCATCGACTTGCTGACGCCCTGGAAAGTCCCCTTTGCCTCGTCCGCCATCGACTTGCCCACGTCCCCGAAAGCGGCCTTTGCCTCTTGCGCCACTTGCGCCGAGGTCTCGCGCAGAATCGTCTCGATGCTGCGCACCACCTCGTCCGGCAGTTTCCCCCCTTCATCTTCGCCGTGGGTCGGCACGGCATCTTCGATGTAGTCGTCGACAAACGCGTTCAAGCGGGTCAACAGACTCTCGTCCTTCTGGCGCAACAACCGCTGTCCGATGATAACCACGATCGTGCAAGCCAGCGCCAGCAGCGTGGTGTCGAACGCAGTGCCGATCGCCTGTCCGAAAGTCGCCGTCGAAGACGCCCCGCCGATAACGACAAAGCTGCGGTAAAGCCCCCTGCTGAGCCCCAGGACCGTGCCGAAGAAACCGATCAGCGGCAGGACCTGAATAACCGCCATGACTGTGCCGTAGGACGATTCGAGCTCGTTTTCATCGCGTTCGGCGAGATCCTTGGCGTAAGGCCATATCCCGGGATCCTTGCCTCTCTGAAGTCGCGCGTGCAGCCGACGAAACCGCAGTGAGACCATCCGCAGGACACCCCTCTCCAGCCTGCCGTCGCGCAGCAACGCCAGGGAGCGCTCCTCCCTCACCAGCCGCAGACAACGCCGTCCGAGAAGGACCAATCCAAACACGAAGATGTAGATCGTGATCCACTGCACAACGCCCCTCTCGAACAGAAACGCATTCGCCCAGGTCTCGTTCGGGATAGCGAGATTGAGCACCACAAACAGCAGGAGTACCGCCCCCAGGATGGACAAGTGCAGCACAGCGGGCACACGCAACTTGCGAATCTTCTGTTGCCGGCTCGCAGTCTTCGCAGCCTGTTGCGCGATGTCGGACGTCTCGGATTCGACGACCTCTCGCGCGTCCGTTTGCACTTCGTCCACGTCCTCGGGTTCCACGTCCACGGACTCCAAGTCCATTGACTCCTCGCTCATTGACTGCACGTCCACGACGATCGTCTCGTCGCCATCGCCATCGGCTTCGAACTCCCCGCTTCCCAGGTCCTCCTCCGTTTCCCGTCCTTCCAGGGAAAGGGTCAGGACCCGGGTGAGCTGGATCTCCTGGCCGGCACACATGACCGCCGGACGATCCAGGGGCTTGCCGTCAAGCCGCGTTCCGAACCGGCTCAGGTTCTCCACAATCACTTCGTTGCCCGTGCGCATGATCCGCAGGTGCTCGCGCGACACGTACTTGTCGTCAATCGTGAAAGTGGCTGTCTTCGAGCGGCCGACGATCGTCTCGCCTTCCTCCACGCGTATCGTCTCGCCGGTCCCGTTCTTGGACTTGACCGTCAGAAAGTAATCCATCCGTCTCTCCCGGTTTCACTTTTCAGCGCACAGCGCATTCCTGCCCGCATGGACCCCTGTCGATTTCATCGCCACTTCGTAGACTCGCCGCAGGGCGCGCGCAACGCGCGTGCCCGGAGACGAGAAGCCGGGTCACACCCGGGCCTGCGCCCTCCGGTGCGGCTCTATGAGCCGCACCTGCGGACGCTCTACGAAGGGAGTGACCAGGTCCCAATCAACCAATACCCCGCCCCTACCTGATAATCAACACCATTCCCGTCGGCGAAAAGGTGTCGGAGTACTCCAGGAACTTGGAGTCCTCGACGCAGTTGTCGTGGGCGGCCCCGATCCAGTCCGCGGAACGTGCTACCCGCGAAATGCGCAACTCGTCGATCGTGGCGCGCAGGTAGCGGTCGTTGCCCCAGTTGCTCCTCCCGATGTAGTTGATCGTGCGGGTGATGACGGGCGGCGGTCCCCAGTCGGCCTGTGTTGCGCCCTGCTGCACGCCGTTCTTGTACATCGTCGCCACGGCGGACGCGTCCATCAGGGCCGCTACGTATACCCAGTTGCCGAGCTCCCAGACATTGCCCCGCGCCAGGCTGTCGTCGGGATCCTTGACGTCCAGGATGCACGTGGCGCTCGTGCCCTGGTTGGCCAGAAGGATGTTGTCCACGTCCTGCCCGCGTCCGAAGTCCATGATTCGCGAGTAGCTCTCGAAGTTGTCATACTTCGCCCACGCCTCGACCGTGATCCCGTCGGTGTAGTCCGCGAAACCGTCCGGCACGTCCACGAATTCGTTGTTCTGGTTCTCGGCGTTGAAGTGCAGGGCGTTGCCCACGGGCGAGGCGCCCCAGTCACCGTCCTCCATGTTGTGGAGCGTGCCGTCATAGGGGTTGGCCGTCGACTCGTGCGCCGTAGTGCCGTTGGTGGACGCAAAGTGCCACACGGCATCATACCCTTCCGACCAGGTCGAGCCGTCGGTCGTGTAGGACGGCGCGGTCTTCTCATTGGCGTTGCCCCAGCGCGCCCAGACGAACGTGCCGCCCGGCGGAAGCTCGGGCAGCTTGACCCACACACACGACTCGTCCGTCGTGTCCCACTCTTCGATCTCGTGCGAGAGCAGCCGCTTCACGTCCCCATCCGTGAACCGCAAGTCGCCGCCCGTATCCGACGCAAACGTAGCGTACTCGAACCTGTCGATGTTTTCGCTCAGCCGCACCAGCACCGGGAAGTTGACCAGCGTGGTGGTGCCCGTGTAGCCGCTGATCGTGATCTTCATCCGGCTCGGGAAGTCCGCGATGTAGCCGCTGACATCGTCATCAACGATCGTGCACGTGCCCGTACCCGCGTCGATCACGCCGTTCGTGGGATCGCTCAGGATCACCGTGAACGCCTCGTCCGGGAACTCGTACAGCGTGTCGCCCGTCACCTGTACGCTGACCTGCGTGCTCAAAACGCCCGGCGCGATGACCACCCGTCCCGTCACTGCCGTGTAGTCCGCCCCGGCCAGCGCCGTGCCGTTGGACGTGCTGTAGCTCACCGCTACGGAAGCCAAGCCCGTGGCCGAGACGGAGATCGTGAATACTGCGTTCGTGTCGCCCGCGTCGCCTTCGACGACGGCGATATCGTCTATCGAAACCGCGGCGGCCGTGGTCGTGAAGCACAGGGCATCGCTCCAGTCCTGCGCCAGGTTACTGTCGTTGGTGGCGTAGCAGCGGTAGTAGTAAGCCTTGCCGGCCCACAAGCCGCTGATGTCCGTCGAGAACGCAAAGTCCTCGGTCACGTTGCCCACCACGACCGTGGCGCCCCAGTTCGCGTGGTTCATGCCGCCGTCAATGTCGCCCCGGTACAGGGTCACGTCCGCGTCGTCGCCCATTGTCAGCATGCCGGTCAGCGTCGCCGAACTGCCGGTCATGTTCGTGGCGCCCGCCCCCGTCGTCACCTTCGGATCGTGGCTGTTCAGCACTCCGCTGACGACGTCGGGATGGCCGTTGGTGGCATTGACCAGCGAAGCGATGCCAACCGTGACGGCCTCGTCGTCTTCCTGGTCGAGATCGTCGACGATCGTCAGGCTGATGTTCGTCGACAGACTGCCGGCCGGGATCGTGGCGCTCACGGCCGAAACCGTGTAGTCGTTGCTGACGGTCGCCATCGGCACGCCATAGTTCCACATTCCCGGCTGGAGATCCGTGCCGACGCGCTCCTCTTCGCCTCCCGGCTCGGTCACGTACCAGTTGATACTCTGGTTGCCGGTGCCTTCACGCTGCATGTAGACGAAGTTGTAGGGCTGCCCCTGCGTGAGCGTCTCCGTGCCGGAGGTGTTGCCGGCGAAGACGCGGTCACCGTTGTCCCACACGCCGTCACCGGCCATGTCGATGTACATCCGTGACGTGTCGTCGCTCTGCCCGCGGAATTCGTGACTGCCGCTCACGCGCGGGACGATCGTGCCGCTGAACACAGTGGCGAAGTAGTCGATGCCGGAATTGAAGCCGGGGAACTGGTTCCAGTTCTGGATCGTCCCCGTCGCAATCACGTTGAAGTCCGGGTCCTCGTCCAGCACGAGGATCGTGCCGGTCTTGTCGCCCGTGACCACACGCCGGTCGGAGACGGAGTAGCCGGCGCTGTCCAGGTTGATGGCGTTGTCGTTGAGAATCCGGTCGCGGAAGATCGATCCGCGCATCCCCTCGACGTAGCCCATCGCGTTGGTGCCGAAGTCGAAGTTGACCGTGACGTTCGATACCGATTCGGAGCTCAGCGAAGCCGTGACTTCGAACCCGCCCCGCGTTTCCGTTACCACGGTCGGTCCCGATTCGGTGTAGCCGGTCTTCAGGCCGTACTTCCAGCTCAGGTAGAGCCCGAGCCGGTCCAGCTCTTCCGCGGTCAATACGCGGTTGTAGATGAGAACTTCGGCGATCTCGCACTTGGACTCTTCGGAGTCTACCCTGTAGCCGCCCAAAGCCAGGCGGCCGATCATGTAGTTGGCGTTGCCCGAGCCGGTGCTGTCGGTCGCCAGTTTCGTGCCGTCTTTCCAGAAGTCGGCCTCGGGATCGGCTGCGCTGTCGATGTGCCCGGCATGCACGTGCCAGTTGGTGTCGGCGGCTCCCGCCATGTGAATCCAGCCCTCCGCGTGCCAGCGCTCGTCCGCATTGCCGTGGAAACCAAACAGCCAGTTACGCGTGCTGGAGGCGATGACGCGCTCGTTGTCGCCGCCGGTATAGCGCGCCGCCGACAGGACGGTGTACTCGGTCAGGTCGTCGAAGTTGTGGCTCGTGGAGAGGTAGTCGCCGTCGAAAGTCACCACCGGCCGGCCGTTGGGGCCGTTGACGTTGTAGGCCGTCTGTTCGTAGCCGTGGCGCGTAGCGTCCCGGCTCTGTTCGGCGTGACCTGACTTGTCGTACCATATGTCGACCGGCGCGCCGTTGGTCGGGTTGTCGGTCGTCTCGCCGTCGCCGTCAATGTCGTCGGCCGCCAGCCACAGCTCGCAGCCATCGATCGAAAGCGGATCGATCCCCAGATCTCCCCTGACGATGGCCATGCTCAGGCTGACGGCGGGCACGGCCGACGTGAAGACTGCCGTGGACGGCGCCCACGCATCGTCGACCGCGTTGGTGACGTAGCAGCGATAGTGACACGTGGCACCGGCCGGCAGCGACACTGACTCGGAAAAACTCTCCAACGAGACCTCGCCCACGTGGCTGGTGTTGGCCCACGCCGTGTGGTTCTGCCCGCCGTCGCTCATCCCCCAGTAGATCGTCGCCTCGGCGCCGCCGCCCGCGACCAGCTCGCCTCCCAGCGTGGCCTGGGTCTGCCCGATGTCGAAAGCCGGGATGTTGGTGACCGCCAGCGTGCCGCCCAACGTCTCGAACGGTTCGCTGGGCGCGGCCCACATCTCGCCCAGCGTGTTCGTCGCCTGGAACGTGTAGAAGTACGCGGTCTGTGCGGTCAGCCCCGTGACAGTGCAACTGACTGCGCCATCGTGATTGGTGTAGGCCCCGGCGAAGGCGTGGTGGGTCCAGTTCGTGGCGTTCGTCCCGCCGTCGGTTGCTCCCCAATGGACCCAAACGTCGTACGTAATTCCCGTGCCGCCGACAATCATCCCGTTCAACGTCGCGGCATCGGCGGTCAACGCGGACTCCGTGGTGTTGGAAATCGCCGGCGTGTAGTAAGTCACTTCCGGCATGCTCCACCAGCCGGCCTGGTTCGGATCGCCGGGGTTGACCTCACGCTGGGTGTCGCCCGGCACCGTGATCTTGAAGTCGACCCAGTCGCCACCGCCGCCTTCCCGGCAGGCCAACGCGAAGGCGTAGGCTTCTCCATTCGTTAGCGTGATGTTCTCGTTGTCGTGCCACGTATTCCAACCTTCGGGTGGATAGTTGCGAACGAAGTCGTCGCTGCCGGCCTCGAACTCGCCGTCGTTGCGGTTGCGGTCCACCCAGAAGATCTCGTAGTCGTCGCCCCTCAGGTAGAACGTGTATGTTCCGGTCTCCGGCGGATGGAAGTGCCCCCACCACATCTGGCAGTAGTTGTCGGCCATGTTGCCGGGCCCCTGCACTTCCGTCGTCCAGACCGCCTTGCCCTTGACCGGGTTGGGCCAGTTGGCTTCCGGCGACGGCGCGATCGCAAACAGCCCGCCGTTCTGGCCGTTGGCCGCGCCGTCGTCGATAGCGGAAAGCTGATCCTGCGCCGCCCCGCCGAAGTAGGCGTATCTCACGGCGTCGAAGGTGTACTCAATCTGCGGTGGCGCTTCGATCGTGAAGTCCGTGGTCGCGTCGGCCCAGTCCCGGCCGGCGGCATTGGTAACGTAGCAGCGGTAGTAGTAGGTGAAACCGCTGCCGGTAGCCACGTCAGCGGAGAACGCGCCCTGGAGCCGATCTTCAAACACCACGGCACTGTCCCAGGCGGCAGCGTTGGTTCCGCCGTCGGAGCGTCCCCAGTAGATCGTCACGTCGCCGACAATGCCGGTCGTGAACGTGCCCTGCAACATGACCACGCCCACGTCTGCGGTCACGATGCCGCTGTTCTCCACGATCGGTGCGGCCACGGCCGGCACGTTCGTCGAAGGCACGCCCCATGCACTGTCGACCGCGTTGGAAAGGCGGAAAGTGTAGAACGGGGTGGACAGGGGCGCCAGTCCGCCGATCGTGTGGCTTACGTCCATGTCGTACTTGTTCGTGTAAGTCCCGAGAAAGGCGTTCGTCTCCCACTGCCCGGCATTCGTACCGCCGTCGGCATCGCCCCAGTAGACCCAGAGGTCGAACACGGAATTGGTCATGTCGACCACGCCGTTGAGCGTGGCCCCGGTCAGCGTGCGATCCGTCGGCTGCTCGTTGATGACCTTGATCGACGAGCCTATCTCAACAAAGAACCTCTCGGACAGGCCGTCGATCGGATTCATGGTTCCCCAGTTGGCGGTCGTTCCCTTGCCCCACCTGGCCGTCATGCCCTGGTTGCCGCCCTGCTCGTAGAAACCGATCGCGATCTCGTAGACTCCCGCCGAAAGATAGATCGTGTCGATCTCCGGCACTCCCACGCCCTGGGCCCAGTTGGCGTCGAGCACGAGCTCGCCGGAGTCCGCGTAATCGCCGTCACGGTTGAGATCGAGGTAGATCACGGCGCCGTCGTCGCTGTCGGTCGCGAAGACGTAGTCGGTCGATTCGTCGGCCAGGAATACACCGTGCCATAGGATCGACAGCGTGTCGTCGGAAGTGATACCCGGAAACGACGTGAACGACGTGTGGGCGATGGCTACGGTCTGCGTCGTCCTTCCGCTCTCGGTCGCATCGAAGAGGTTGGCGATCGGATCCAGGTTGGCCGTCCCCGCCAGCGTGTCATAGGTGCGCACCTTGAGTCCCTGCGCCGCGCCCTCGACCCCCATGGGCGGCTGGTCCATCACGAAGGTCGCCGCCGTATCGGACCAGTCCTCCCCGCAGGCGTTGGTGGCGTAGCAGCGGTAGTAGTAGGTCAACGGATACAGCAGCCCCGAGGCGACGTGCGCGAACGCGGCCACGGTCTGCTCGCCCAGCACGGCGTGGTTCTCCCAGTCGGCCGGGCTGTTCGTGCCCCCGTCGCTCAACCCCCAGCAGATCGTGACCTCGCCGCGGTTGTGGTCGACAAAGCTCCCCCGCAGGCGCGCCGTGGCCAACGGGGTGATGTCCGTCGCGCCGTCGTTGTCGACGACAGGCGGCCCCAGCGCCGTGAATCCCTGCGACGGCACGCCCCACATGTCGAGCGTGGCGTTGGTCGCGCGGAACGCGTAGTAGTACTGTACGTTCGTATCGAGACCGGAAACGGTATGGCTGAGGGCCTGGTCGACCACGCCGGTGTAACTCGCCACCTGCACGCCGTTGCTCCACGCGCCGGCATTGGTGCCGCCGTCGGACGTGCCCCAGTACACCCAGACGTTCATCGCCAGGCCCGAACACGAAAGCGTCCCGTTGAGCATGGCCGACGTCGAAGCCAGGTCGGTCGCTTCGCGGTTGGCCACGGCCAGCGTGGAGGACACGCCCGTGAGGTACACGCGTCCGTCCTCGTAGTCATGCACCACCCGCGCCCCGCTGACGTCCCAGTCCGCGGGCATCTCGCTCGTGTCGAGCTCGGGCGGATTGAAGACCACGTCGCCCTCACACGTGAAGAGATCGTACTGCTCGTCCGCCCGCGGCGTGCCGCCGGCCCCCATCAGCTTCAGTCTCCACCCCGATCGCAGCTCGAGCCTGCCCGTCACCGCCACCAGGTCGTTGTTCGCCGACCCCAGCTCCCACTCGTACGTTGACTCGTCGTACATCCGCAGGCCGTCATCCCAATGCATGCCGGTGGATACGTCCAACATCCCCACTCCCCAACAACCGGGCGACAGGCGACCAAGCTGCCGGATGTCCATGCGGTTTATGACCGATACCGTCCCCGTGCCGCCCACGCGCCCGGACTGGTCCACCTGCGTATACATCTCGTTCCCCAGCTCACACGAGCCGTTGAGATGGACGGTCACCGTCTGGTAGATCCGCATAGCGCGTGCACCCACTGCCCCGGTCATCTCCAGCGTGCCGTGACCGCCGATGTCCAGCTCCGCCGCCCCAGAGTACGTGATGTCGCCGGAATAGACCGTGCGGTCATTCTCGGAGTCGGGGTTGTCGTAGACCTGGATGCGCTGCGTGCGATCGAGGAAGATGTCGTTCTGGAAGTCGACCATGTCGTTGGCCGTGTGCGAGCCGAGCTCCAGCGCATGCGCGTCGAAACCGGTGTCGGTTCCCCCCGGCGTGAGCGTGACGTCATTCTCGAGGTTGACCGTCAACGGTCCGCCATACGCCGCGAACCCGCCGTGCACCCGGTCCCAGCTCACTGCGCCGTCTTCGTTCTGGGGACCCACGTTGAGCGTCAACATGCCCTTGCACTCGAGGATGCACGGCATGTCAAGGTTGTTGCCGTCAAAAGCGATCGTGGTGTTGGTGGATATGATCGACTGGTCGGACACGCGCAGGGTGACGCCCTCGTCGAAAATTGTGCCCTGCTCGTAGGTGCTGTTCGTCCCCGTCAGCCACACAAGACCGTTGCCGCGGATCCACAGCCACCTGTCGGGATTGTCCTGGGTCAACAGGTTGCCGGAGATGACCGCATAGTCGGCCTTGGTGTCGAGGTTGTCGAACAGGTTGATGTAACGCACGTTCGTGGAATCGATCATGATGTTGTTGCGGATTTCGACGACGCTGTCGGCGTGCTGCGAACCAAGCTGCAGCACCTGTCCGTTGAATCCCCCATTGCCGTCCGACCAGTCAAGCGTGGCGCCGCCTTCCAGGTTGACGGCCAGGTCTCCGCCGCGCGCCGCGAAGCCGCCGCGGCCGCTCCAGTGCACCTCGCCGGCGCCCGTCCCGATATTGCGAGTGAAAGCCCCGGACGTGAGCAATACTGCCGGGCGCCAGTCGTTGTGACCCCAGAACCGCAGGCAACTGTCGGTCGGCAGACCGACACCGTCGTCCGCCGCAAGCGTACACAGCCTGATCGCCGTGGCCGTCAGGTAGCTGTTGTTCCCGGTCAATTCGACCAGCGGGCTCCAGTAACGGTCCGCCGGATCGAACTGGTTGCCCCAGCTCTCGTTGAAACTGAACCGCTTGCTGGCATCGGCACTACCGCCGCCGATGTCGCCGGACAGGCGCACGACGTCCGCCTTGGTGTCAGGGTTGTCGATGACCTGGATCGAGCGGTAGCTGCTGCTGTCGAGCACAATGTTGTTCTTGAACTCCACCATGCTGTCGGCAGTGCGAGACGAGAACTGCAGCGAATCGACCTTGTTGAAACCGGCGTCGGCACTGTCCCACGCCAGCTCCGCGCCGCCCTCCAGCTCGACAGTCAAGTCGCCGCCCCTGGCCGCGAACCCGCCACCCCCGCCGACGTCCTCCCAGAACACCTCGCCCGCCTCCTGGCCGATGTCGCGCTCGAACGTCCCCTTGCTCTCGAGAATACAGGTCTGGTCGCGGGTGTTCTGGGAGAACACCAGCCGGCTGCCCGTCGGCAACCCCACGCCGTCGTCGGCCCGCAACTGCGCGCGGGTGATGCGTGTCGCGCCCGTATAGGTGTTCGCCCCCAGCAGCGCAATCATGCCGTCGGCGCTGTCGTCGGCGCCGGCGTGCAACTCCACGTCACCGCCCAACGCATTGTGGACCGTCAGTTGGGGCTCCAGGTCGTACAGCTCGTCGACCGTAATCGCCGCACCCGTCATCGCACCGTCACCGGCAATCAGCATGCCCATCGTCGAGGCCGTGTCCAGCAGGAGAACGTTGTCGGACAGCGACACGTTGCCGGTGCCGGTCATGCCGTTGAAGTGCAGCGGCGCGCCCGGCTGGCCCGAAACGGTCAGCGTCCCGTTGCTGAGGACGACATCGCCGAAGACCGCGCCCTTGACCGTGCCGTCCTGCTGTAGCGGAAGACCGGCCGCGGCCAGCTCCGAATCGTTCGTCACCACGATCGGAGAAAGGTGCGAGGCATCCACGTCGCCCTCCCATACGCTCCACAGTCCCGCCTGGGCCGGATCGCCCGGATTGATCACCGCCTCTTCGACCATCGACGGCATCTTGAACCGCACGTCTATGCCCGACAATCCCCCGCCCTCGCGATGGGTCACCGCAAACAGATAGCGCGAGCCGCCCGTCAGCTCCACCCGGTGGATGTTGTAATCTTCCCACGCGAGCTGCTCGCCGCGGTTCTGTCCCAGCCCCGCCACGCTGGACTCGAAAACGTTGTCCTGGTCCAGGTCGAGCCAGATGCCGCAACGGTCGTCGTCCTGGGTGACCCTGAACCAGTACCGCCCCGTCTCCGGCGCGTTGAAGTAGCCGATAAAGAGATTGGCGAAGCTGTCGCGTCGACTGACGGCGCCGGTCCGCGTGAAATCGGCATCGTGGTCGAAATCCAACCCGCGTCCGTCCGGGCCATCGATGAGAACGGACGTCCCTTCCGGTTCCAGGGCCATCAGTCCGCCGTTGCCGTCCAGGCTCATGTAGTTGTCGTTGTTCGCCACATGGTAGCCCCTGTGCAGCAACGCCCCCTCCCGGGGCGACACAATCATAATGGCGTCGTCGACCGTGACCGTGCCTCCGCCCAGTACCAGGGCGTCCGTGCGAAACTCGGCCACGTTGTCGAAAGTCAGCGATCCGCCGGTCACGGCGGTCGTGCCGGTCACGTTCAGAAGCGCCGACGCGCCGGAGTTGGTCAGCACATAGTCGCCGGCCACGACCAGGGCGCTGTCGATGGTGTAGTTGCCGCCGCCAAGGTCGACGTCGCCCTCGCCCAGCCCCTCGAACTTGGCGAACTCGCCCACCGTTTCGGGGACGTTGGTGGACGACCAGTTCTCCGGCGTGCCCCACATGTCGTCGGTATCGCCGTCCCAGGTGAAGATGCTTTGCGTACGAAAACTGGCCGTCAACGGCGCCCACGTCTGCCAATTCGCGTTGGAGGCGTGGCAGCGGTAGTAGTAGACGGTATCCGGAGTCAAACCGGTTATGTTCGTGCCGAGCATGCCGACCGACTGCGCGGTCACGAACGACTCTACATTGCTCCACGCGCCCGCCGTGACCCCGCCGTCCGTCGTGCCCCAGTAGATCCGCACGTACGTAGGCCCCGCCGTCTCGACCAACTCGCCCTGGAAGGTCGCCTCCCGCATCATGACGTTGGTCGCGCCAATGTCGTTGTTGATCGGAAGGCCGCCTACGTTGTCGAAGGTGAAGGTGCTCGTCTGGTTCGCATCGCGCGAAGCCACGGCGAAGCCGCAGTAGATCGTGTCGTCCATCTCGATAGTTCGGGCGGAACGGAACGGCATCCACGATTGGCCGTCCCAGGACATAAAGGCCGCGAACGCGTCGCCCGTACGTCTCAGGCGCATCCATGTTGGGTAGTCGATGCCCATGCCTTCGTCGCGGACGGTGTTGCCGCCGTCTGTCTCGCGGCGGTTGAAGTCGACGCGGCTGGACGAGCCTTGAACGGGTTTCCAGTAGACCAGCGCGTTGCGGGAATCGGCCGCGAGGCTGTTGCGGGCCATGATGCCGCCCCGCGTCCAGGCATCGGTCGTGCGCCCGGCAATTGACACCATCCGGCAGGAGATGTCGAAGTCGCCGTTGATGGCGCGATAGGCCATGCCGCCCTGGTCGCTCGTACCCCAGAGATCCGAGCCGTCGCAGGTGACCGTCCACGTGCCGCCGGTCGCGCCGGCGGCGATCTTCTCGCCATTACCCCAGTGTTGTGTCGACCAGCCCGGCGGCAGCTCCGCCCGTACAAAGAGCGATAGTCCCAATAGTCCGGCCACAGCCACCGGTATCGTGCGTGTTCCAAGCCAACGTCTCGCGCGATTCATTGCCGACCCTCCTGAATTGTAGAGCAAGGCGATTGCGTGTAAATCCCTGCCACGGTAAGGCCCAATAGTATATCCGAAAAACAGACTTGTCATGCGGTTTCTTTCCGAGAATATGTGGGCAGGCGTACCTTCAGTGGACCGGATTTGCAATCCGGCCCACTGTCTTCTTGCACGGACCGCCGCGGCACTCAGCAGACGACCTGTCATCCCGAGCGCAGCGGAGCGGAGTCGAGGGATCTCGTGGCTTGGAATCGCCCCGAGCGTCTTTCCCAATCCACGAGATCCCTCGACTCCGCTGCGCTGCGCTCGGGATGACAGGTCGTCTGCCCCGCGCCACGGGCATGGTCCCCTTCCGCTCTGCTGCCCCCTCCCTTCGTAGACTCGCCGCAGGGCGCGCGCAACGCGCGCGCCCGGAGACGAGAAGCCGGGCCGTGCGCGGCCTGCGCCCTCCGGTGCGGCTCTGTGAGCCGCACCTGCGGACGCTCTACGAAGGGGGGATGACCCGCTGACTTGGCGACCCGATTCCCAATCAACCACTCAACCAATCAACCAATCTACCGAATTATCAGCAGCAGCCCCTTCGGGACGAACACGTCGGAGCACTGCACGAACTCAGACCCGAGCGCCTGGTTGTCGTAGCAGGCCTTGATCCAGTCGGGCGACCGCGCTACGTCACCGACGCGCAGCTCGTCGATGCGTCCCTTCATCTCGCGCCCGGTGCCGGCGTTGTTCGCGCCGATGTACAGACCGTGAGTGTACTGGATCGTCTGGTTGCCAGTGATCTCCAGCTCCGTTTCGAGACTGCCGTTCTTGTACATCTTCATGCGCTTCGCATCCAGGCTGTACACGGCCGTCCAGTGCGTCCATTGGTTGTCCGGCAGCGTGGCCGTACTGTCACAGTCGTTCCCGCCCGGATTGAAGCCGGCGCCGTTGACCCAGAAACGGATGTTGTCGCCGTTCATCAGGAAGTAGTGCAGGTCGCCCGCGTTCCCCTGCTTGGTGTGAAAGATCGAGCGCTCCCCCCCGCCGGTCGGCCTGGCCCAGAACGAAATCGTCGTCTCCCCGCAGTCCTTCCCGAGGCCGGCGACGTTAACGCGGTTGTCGGCGCTCGCGAAGTTGAGCGCATTCGCGATCATCCCGTCCACCCAGTTGGCCGACGGATTCATGTTCTGCAGCGTACCGTCATTGCCGTCGGCCGAGTCCGGCGCCGTAGTGCTGCCGGGCCCGTTCTCTTCCGCCAGGTGCCAGACCGCGATGTAGCCGTCCGACCAGGTCGACCCGTCCGACGTGTAGGCCGGGGGCGTGGTTTCGTCCTCGTCGCCCCAGCGCGCCCAGAACGTCGTTCCGCCCGGCGGCAGCGTCGGCAACTGCACCCAGACGCACGATTCGCCGTTGGTGTTCCAAGCCTCGATTTCGTGGCTCAACAGCGTTTTGCCGGTAGAATCGACAAAACGCAGATCGCCGCCCGTCGACGATGCAAATGTCTCGTACTCGAATCCGTCGATCTTTTCGTGCATACGCACCAGGACCGGGAAGTTGACCAGCGTGTTGGTGCCGGCATACCCGGCAACGGTGATCTTCATTCGCGAGCGGAAGCCCGCCAGGTAGCCGCCGGCATCGTCGTCGACAATCCGGCACATCGCCTCGCCGTCCGCGATGGTGCAGTTCGTCGGACTGTCCAGGTAGACCGCAAACACTTCGTCAGGATGCTCGAGTTCGGTATCTCCCGTGACCTGTACCGTGATCTGCGTACTCATGGCCCCGGCCGTTAGCGTCACCCTGCCCGTTACCGCGGTATAGTCCGCGCCGGCCAGGGCAGTGCCATTGGACGTGGTGTAGCCCACCGACACATCCGTGACACCGGTTACCGATGCGGCAATCGTGAATACCGCATTCGTCTCCCCCGTGCCGCCCTCGACCACCGCTATGTCGCCGATCGTGACTGAGGCTGTGTTGGTAAGACAGGTCGTCGCGTCGGACCAGTCTTCGCCCAGATTGCTGTCATTGGTGACGTAACACCGGTAGTAGAAGGCTCTGCCCGCGACCACTCCGTCGACGGTCGTGGCGTAGGGCACGTCCTCGCTGACCGCGCCGACGTGTACCGTCGCCCCCCAGCTCGCGTGATTCGTGCCGCCGTCGGTGTCACCCCAATAGAGGGTCAGCTCGGCGTCATCGCCCATGGTCAGCATGGCATTCAGCGTCGCCGAGTCTCCCGTCAAATCCGTGGCGCCATCGCCAACCGTCACTTTCGGATCGCGGCTGCTCACGATTTCGTTCACGAAGTCGGGATGGCCGTTGGTGGCATTGACCACCGATGCGACGCCCAGCGCAACCGCCTCGTCGTCTTCCCGATCGAGATCGTCCACGATCGTGATCGCGATGCTGGAAGTGGAGGTCACACTGCCCGCGGGGATCACAAGGCTCGTGCCCGAAACCGTGTAGTCGTTGCTGAGCGTCGCCATCGGTACGCTGCAGCGCCACACTCCAGGCTGATCGTCCGTGCTGACGCGCTGCTCGCCTCCGCCGGGCTCGGTCACGTACCAGTCGATACTCTGGCCGCCGGCGCCCTCGCGATGCATGAAAACGAAGTTGTACGGCTGCCCTAGCGCCAAGGCCTTGCTGCCGGATGCATTCCCCGCGAAGACCCGGTCGCTGTTGTCCCATACGCCATCGCCGGCCATGTCGATGTACATCCATCCCGTGTCGTCGCACTGGCCGCGGAAAGCATGGCTGCCGCTCACGCGCGGAACGATCGTGCCGCTGAAGACGGTCGCGAACTGCTCGGCGTTGCCGTCGAATGCCGGGAATTGGCTCCAAGCCTGGATCGTGCCCGTGGCGATCACGTTGTGGTCGGGCTCCTCGTCCAACGCCAGGATCGTGCCGGCCTTGTCGCCCGTAACCACGCGTCGGTCGGAAACCGTGTAATCGGCGCCATCCAGGTTGATGGCACTGTCGTTCAGGATTCCCTGCCGGAAGATCGATCCACGCATGCCCTCGGCGTAGCCCATCGCGTTGGTCCCGGGCGCCAGGTTCACCGTCACGTTCGAGATCGCCACGGCGTTCAGTTCCGCCGTAACCTCGAACCCGCCGCGTGCTTCCGTCACCACGGTCGGCCCCGATTCGGTGTAGGCGTTATCGAGGCCATACTTCCAGCTCAGGTAGAGTCCGAGCCGGCCGAACTCCGCGGCGCTCAATACGCGGTTGTAGATCAATACCTCGGCGATCTCGCACTTGGATTCCTGGTTGTCGAGCCGGTACCCGCCCAATGCCAGACGGCCGATGGTGTAGTTGCTGTCATGCGAGCCGGTGCCGTCGGTCACCAGGTTGACGCCGTCTTTCCAGAAGCCGGCCTTGGGATCGGCATCGCTGTTGATGTGCCCGGCGTGAACGTGCCACTCGGCGTTCGCGGTCCCCGCATTGTGAACCCAGCTCTCTGCATAGAACCGCTCATCCCCGTTGCTGTTGTACCCCAACAGCCAGTTGCGGGTCGCGGAGCTGATGACGCGCTCGTTGTCGCCGCCCGTGTAACGAGCCACCGCAAAAACCGTGTACTCCTTGAGCGAATCGAAGTTGTGGCTCGTCGAGAGGTAGTCACCATCGAACGTCACCACCGGGCGGCCGTTGGGGCCGTCGGTGTTGTAGGCGGTGCGGTCAACCCCGTCGCGGGTGGCCCGTCGGCCGTGGCCGGACTTGTCGCACCAGATATCAACAGGCGTGCCGTCGGCAGGATTGTCGTCCGTGTTGCCGTCACCGTCGATGTCGTCTGCCGCCAGCCACAGCTCGCAACCGGCAATAGAGAGCGGGTCGATGCCCAGGTCTTCCCGTGTCACTTCCATGCTCAGGGTGACCTCGGCGGGCTGCGACCCGAAGCTCTCCGTGGACGCTGCCCAGGCGTCATCGAACGCGTTGGTGACGTAGGCCCGATAGTGATACGTGGCCCCCGCCAGCAGGGGCACGGAGCTCGTGAACGACTGGTGCCAGACCGTGCCGACATGGCTTGTGTTGGCCCATGCCCCGTGGCTCGTGCCGCCATCGTCCAGGCCCCAGAAGATCGCCGCCTCGCCGCTGCCCCCGGCAATCAGTGCGCCCACCAACGACGCCTGCGTCGGCCCGACGTCGACCGGGGCGCCGTTGCTCACCACGAGGGAGCCTCCCTGCGTGCGGAACGCCGCGCTGGGCGCGGCCCACATGTTGGTGACGCTGTTCGTGATGAAAAACGCGTAGTAGTAGTCCGCGTCTTGCACGAGCCCCGTCACGGTTGTGCTCACCGTCCCCGAGGCCACGTCCGTGAAAGCACCCACGTACCGGTTCGTCTCCCACGCCCCCGGGTTGTTGGTTCCATCGACGGAGCCGTAGTAGGCCCACACATCGAAAAACCATTCATTCGCATCGAGCACTGCGTTCAGCTTTGCCGACGTACCCCCCACTTCGGAAGCCTCCGTGTTCGCAATGCCCATCCCCGTATCCACGACGGCATCGTAGTTGGAGAGGACTTCCGCCGGAGTCAGAATCTGATTGCTGTAGACCCGGAAGATGGCGACCTGGCCGTCAAAGCTCTCGGTATTGGACTGGCCGTTGCCAATGCCGCCGGTGTTGGCGCCTCCGCGCGTCCCCACTCCGGCCGGATCGCTCCCACTCCAATCGTTGCCGCCCGGTGAGGACGTCCCCACGGACTCCCCGTTGACGAACAACTCCATCGCACCGGCCGAAACGTCGTACGTACCGACCGCCTGGATGAACTCGTCCGCAATCGAAGCGACGTTGAACGCCACCAGTCCGCTGCCGCCGGCCTTGCGCAACTGGAGCACGTTGTCGTTCATGAAGAAGCCGAACCCGGTGCCGCCGCCGCTCTCGAACAGGATCTCACCGTTGGCCGGCGATGTGTTCAAGTCGGCAGGCTTGAACCAGATCTCGATGGTCACGTCCTTGGTTGACCAGTTGCCCGGGGCGTGTTCGAGCGAGCGCCGCGTGGCAGTCCCCGCGTCCGAAAGCTGAGCACCCGCCTCGTTGCCCGTGGCCCCTCCGGGAAAACCGTAGGCCGCCGTGATCCCGGGCAGCGAACTGACACCCGTGACCCGGGTGACGGCAGGACTGTTGTCCAGCTCGAAATCGAAGCCGGTCGGGTTGCCGGCCACGAGGTCCTCCCAGCGGGTGTCGCCGTCGGTGTCCTTGCCGGCGTCCACTTCGAAGTCCGCGCCCGGCGTTACCTGTCCGCCGGCCGGTTCCAACGTCGCGAAGTTGGTCGAAGAATCGCCCCAGTCCCAGCCCATGGCGTTGGTCGCGAAACAGCGATAGTAGTAGGTGTCGCCGTAGCCCGCGGTCACCTGCGTCGAAAACGCACCCTGGGGCGTGTTGCCGAGCGATATCGAACCGTCCCACGCACCTGCGTTGGTCCCGCCGTCGGAGCGCCCCCAGTACACGTAGACCTCGGCGACGATGCCGGTAGCCAGGTTGCCGCGCAACGTGGCCGCACCGGTATCGACGAGCGCACCGTCACCGTTGTCGACCCCAGGCGCGGACACCGCGGAAACGCTCAGCGAGGGTTCCGCCCACACGCTGTCTACCGCATTGGAAAGGCGGAATGTGTAGAACGGCGTCGACGTCGCCGTCAGCCCGGCGATCGCGTGGCTCACGTCGATCTCGAGGACATCCGTGTAGCTGCCGACAAACGCGTTCGTGTCCCAAGCGCCAACGTTCGTGCCGCCGTTCGTCGTCCCCCAGTAGACCCACGTGTCGTATACCGACTTGGAAGCGTTCATGGTGGCGTTGAGCTTCACCGTACTCTGCGTACGTTCCGTGGCCGGGACGTTTTCGATGGCAACGTTCTGCCCGCCTTCCCCAGCTCCGCCGCTGTAGAGCTGCACGATCTCGTCCTCGGTCAACTCCCGGTCGAAGATGTAGGCCTCGTCCAGGCAGCCGCTGAACCGCCGATCGGCGTGGTCGTCGCCGAGATGCACGTCAGAGGAGCCGGTGTTGATTGCATTGCCCTGGACCGCGCTGACGGTGTTGGAGCGCCCGTCCACGTAGAGACGCATCTGGCTCACGTTGTTGGCGCCCTGCGGCAGCACGGCCACAACGTGGTGCCACACATCGTCGCATACGTCCGTGTCGCCCACGATGAAGCCGCCGTTGACCTCTACGCGTATGGCACCGCTCTTGCCGTTGCCGGTCTGGGTCCTGAAATTCCACTTCCGGCCGCCACTGTTGACCCCCCAGCTCATGATCGACGCATCACGATTGATGGTCTTGATCCAGGCCGACATCGTTCTGGGCGCGCTGCCCTTGATCCCCTGGTAGCCGGTGATGCGGACCTCGTCGTCCGCGCCGTCGAACTGCAGCGCTCCGCCCCAGCGGCCCGCAACCCACTGCGAATCGTCGCCCGGAAATGCGACCAGCGTGCCGCTGCGGCCGTTGCCGCTGGAGTCGGCTGCGCCGGTTCCGCCGGTCTCGTCCAACGCCCAGTACGCCACCGGGTTGGTCGGGGCGCCCGGCTTCACCGTCATCGTGAAGCTGGTTGCCGGGTCGGACCAGTCCCGGCCGTACGCGTTCGTCGCATAGCAGCGGTAGTAGTAGGTCAGAGGATAGAAAGCGTCCGAGACGGCGGCGGCAAAGGTGGCCGCACTCTGCTCGCCGATGTTCTCAACATGGTCCCATGCCGCCGTGCCGTTGGTGCCGCCGTCCGTCAAGCCCCAGCATACCGTGACGTCGCCGCGGTTGTGGTCCAGGAACAGACCGTTCAGGGTTGCTTCTCCCACGGCTATGTCCGTGGCGCCGGCGTTGTCCACGCAGGGCGGGCCGAGGGCGTCGAAATCCTCGGACGGTACGGCCCACATATCGTGGGTCGCGTTGGTCGCGCGGAAAGTGAAACAGTAGCGCACGTTCGTGCTCAGACCGGCGGCCGTGTGGCTGAGGGTCTGGTCAACCACGTTGCTGTAGGTTCCCACGTGCAGGCTGTTGCTCCACGCGCCGGCGTTGGTGCCGCCGTCGCTCTCGCCCCAGTAGACCCAGGCCTCCATCACCAGCCCCGAACAGGAGAGCGTCCCGTTGAGTTGCGCGGACGTGGAGGTCAGCAAACTCGCCTCGCGGTTGGCGACCGCCAGCGTGGAGGAAACGCCGGTCAGGTAGACGCGTTTGCCCTCGTAGTCGTGTACCACCTCCAGGTTACTCACATCCCAGTCAGACGGCATCGCGCTCGTGTCGATCTCCGGCGCGGCATACACCATGTCGCCGGTGAGCGTGAAGATGTCGTACTGCTCGTCGGCACGCGGCGCGCCGCCGAGTCCGAGCAGCTTGAGCTTCCAACCGGGCTGCAGCTCCACGTTGCCCCCAACGGTCACCATGTCGTTGTCGCCCGGACCGAGCTCCCATGCGTACGTGGAGTGTTCCCGCATGTACACGCGGCCCGTCGTGCGCAACGTGCCCACGCTTGCACCCGGCGCCAGCGTGCCGCCGTCGCGCACCTCGATCTGGTTCACCGTTCCCGTGCCGCTCAGGACGCCATGCTTGCCCAGCGCGAACGCCACGTAGGTTACCGAGCTCGCCAGCGATCCGTTCACGCGCAGCTCGCCGTCATAGATCCGCGTCTCCTGCTGGTAAGTGCTCGCCCCGGTCAGAACCAACAACCCCTCGCACTCCTTGTAGAGCTGGTTGTTGCCGGAGATCGCGCCGGACATGACCGCGTAGTCGGCGTCGGAGTACGGATTGTCGAAAACGTGTACGTAGCGATTGCCGCCGAGAACAACATCGTTGACGAGCGTGACCACGTCATTCGCGGTCCGCGACCCGAGATGCAGACGCTTGCCGTTGAAGCCCTCGCTGTTGCTGCCCCACGACAGCGTGGCGCCGCCCTCGAGGTTGACCGTCAGCGGTCCGCCCCATGCCGCAAACCCGCCCCGCTCCCCCCAGAAGACGTTGCTCGAGCTGTTGGCAATGTCGCGCGTAAAGGTGCCGCTCGACTCCAGCACGCACGGACGCCACTCGTTATCGCCCTCGATGTACAACCTGCTCGCGACCGGGAGCCCCACGCCGTCCAACGCCCGCAGGGCGCCGTCGTCAATGAGCGTGGTCGAGGCGTACGTGTTGGTGTTCGGCAGCCACAGCGTGCCTTGCCCCTTTTTGCGCCAGCCCTTGTCCGAACTCCCCTCGCCGATCACGCCTGAAAGGCAACCCAAGTCCCTGTCCGTCGCGGGGTTGTTGAATACCGTCACACTGATCCAGTCGGTCGACTCGAGCTGGATGTCGTTCTGGAAGTCCACCATGCCGTCGGCGTACTTGGAGTTGAGCTGGAGTTGTTTGTTCCGGAAACCGTTGCCGCCGTTCTTGGTGACGAGCGTGATGCCGCCTTCCAGATTCACGGCCAGATCCCCACCCCTGGCCGCAAACCCGCCGTGCTCCTGCCAGTAGACGTTGCCGGCCGAGTTGGCAATGTCGCGCAGAAAGCTGCCGTTGCTCATCAGCACGGCTTCACGCGTTCCGGCGTTGCCTTCGAAGCGCAGCAGGCTGTTCGTGGAAAGCCCGGCGCCGTCGAAGGCGTAGACGGTGCAGTCGTCAAGCTGGGTCACATGACTGTAGGTGTTGGAACCGGTCAGTTCGACGATGGTGCTGTTGTAGTTGTTGTTGCCGTTCTGGTTGAAGCGCAGCATGTAGGCGTCTGCGCCCCCGCCGATACTGCCCGAGATGCGCACGAAGTCCGACGTCGTGCCCGGGTTGTCCTGCACCTGGATGAGTCCGGCGCTATCGTTCAACACGATGTCGTTCATAAACTCCACCATGGCGTCGGCCGTCTTCGATCCAAACTGAAGCGCGCCCTGGTTGTTGCCCTGGTTCAGGTTGGGTGTGCCCGATTTCCAGCCCACCGTCGCCCCGCCGTGCAGGTTGACCGCCAGGTCGCCGCCGCGCGCGGCAAACCCGCCGCGCCGGCCTTCGTCGCCCCAGTACACTTGCCCCGGCCCCTGGCCGATGTCGCGCGTGAACGTGCCGCTACTCTGGAAAATGGCGGGCTGCTCGTTGTTGTCGGAAACGAACCGCAGGCAGGAATTGGTCGACAGGCCGACGCCCTCCCCGGCTTCGAGCACACCGCGTTCGATCTGGGTCTCCCCGGTGTAGGTGTTCGTGCCCGCCAGGACCACGACGCTATCGCTCAGATCGCTCTCGCCGATGCGCATGTAGGCCGCACCGGCCAGCGCATTGTGAATCGTGGTGGCCGGCTCGATCTCGAACTTCCCAGACGCCGTGATCGTGGCACCGGTCACGTCAGCACCCCCGCCCGCCGCGAGCGAACCCAGCGAGGAGTCCGTGTCGAGGACCAGGCCCTTGCCGACAATCGATACGCCGCCGGTGCCGCTCATCCCGCTGAACCGCACTACCGCCAACGGGCCGGCCGTCATCGTCAGCGTGCCGTTGCTCAAGACCACGTCTCCAAAAGAACCGCCCTTGACAGTGCCAAGCTGCCCCGTGGGCACCCCCACCACGGCGAGCTCCGCGTCGCCGAGCACTTCGATCGGGGACAGGTGGCCGGCATCTACGCCGCCTTCCGCCAGCGTCCAGAAGCCGTTCTGTTCCGGATCGCCGGGATTGACGACGGCCCAATCGTCCTCCCCCGGCATCCGGAAACGCACGTCAATGCCGGACCCGCCGACGCTTTCTCGATGCGTAACCCCAAACAGATAGCTCGAGCCGCCCGTCAGGGCCACGATATGGGTGTTGCGGTCTTCCCAGGCGAGTTGCTCGCCGCGGTCCTGACCCAGCCCGGCCTGGCTCGACTCGAAAACGCCGTCCCGGTCCAGGTCGATCCAGATGCCGCCGCGGTCGTCTTCATTCTGGAGCCTGAACTCGTATGCGCCGCTCTCGGGCGGATTGAAGTACCCCACGAACAGGTTCGCGAACCTGTCGCCCTGGCCGACCGCACCCGTGTCCAGAAAATCGGCGTCGTTGTCGAAATCCAACCCGCGCCCTCTCGGACCATCGGTGAAGAGAACGGTAGCGTACGGCGCCAGGGACATCAGCCCGCCGTTCCCGTCCAGGCTCATTTCGTTGTCGTCGTTCTCACCGTTGAACCCCCTGTGCAGGAGCGCGTTCTCCAGCGTTCCCTCCGCCGTAAGCGCGCCGTCGACCACGACCTTGCAGTTGCTGAGCACAAGCGTTTCCGTGTTGAATTCGGCGACCTCGCTGAAGGTCAGCGAGCCGCCGGTCACGGCAGTCGTGCCCGTCACGGTCAGCATCGCCACCGCCCCGGAGTTGGTCAGCACATAGTCGCCGGCCGTGACACGGGCGTTGTCGATGGTGTAGTGGCCGCCGTTGAGATCGACCTCGCCCGGTGCCGTCCCGTCGAATTTCGCGAACTCGCCGACGACGTCGGGCACATTGGTCGACGACCAGTTCAACGCCGTGTCCCACATGTCGTCGGTGTCGCCGTCCCAGCTGAAGAGGCTAGGCGTGTGGAAGCTCGCCATCACCGGCGACCAGACCTGCCAGTTCGCGTTGGAGGCGTGATAGCGGTAGTAGTACACCGTATCGGGAATCAGCCCGGTGACGTTGGTGCCGATCGAGCCCGCCGACTGGGCCGTCGCAAACGACTGCACGTTGCTCCAGACGCTCTGGGTCTGCCCGCCGTCGGTGGGACCCCAGTAGACTTTGACGTAGGTCGGGCCGCCGGTATCCAGCAGCTCGGCCTGCAGCACGGCGCTGCGCATCAACACGTTGGTGGCCCCCATGTCGTTGTGAATCGCGAAACCCTCGACGTTGTCGAAGGTGTAGGTGCTGGTCTCGGCCGCATCGTGCGAAGAGACCGCAAACCCGGCGTAAATCGTGTCGTTCATGGCGATGCTTCGCGAGCGGATCGGGAACCAGAACCCCCCGTCGTCGGACTGGTAGGCCGTAAAGGTGTCGCCCGCGCGCTGCAATCGCATCCAAACCGGGTAATCTCTGCCAAAGCCGGTGTCCCGCTTCGTATCGCCGCCGTCGCCTTCGCGCCGGTTGAAGTCCACCCGGCTCGTGTCCCCCTGCACCGGTTTCCAGTAGACCAGTGCGTTCGGCGAGCTCGCCGCCAGGCTGTTGCGGGCCATGATGCCGCCGCGCGTCCAGGGGTCGGTGGTGCGACCGCTGACAGACACGAGCCGGCAGGAAATGTCGAAGTCGCCGTTGAACGCGTGGTAGGCCATGCCGCCCTTGTCGCTCGTGCCCCAGAAGTCGGCCCCGTCGCAGGTGACCGTCCACGTTCCCCCGGTCTCGCCCCCGGCGATCTGTTCCCCATTACCCCACCCTATCGTCAACCACCCCGACGGTAGGTCTGCCCGTGCCGGGATTGATGCGAAAAGCAAGGCGGCCGTTGCCGCGAATAGGGTAACAAATGTCCGTGCATACCCGCTGCCATTCATACCTGGCTCCTTTGCCGCTGCGCTTTAGGTCCGTTGTCTTTGGGTCCGTTGTAATGTGGCTAGGCACCAACAGTATACTCACGCGACAGATTTGTCATGCCCTTTTCTTGTTTGATTCTTGTTATGGGACCGAGGAAGCACGCCGGGAGACGAGAAGCCGCGCCGTACCCCGCCCACTCCTCACAAAAGCGCTCCCGGCA
>CAZKRK010000063.1:0-27188 GCA_964555035.1 uncultured Victivallales bacterium
GAAGTTCCGGGGACAGACCTTGCAACGTTTGTGTGGGGCAGACCTTTGGAGCAGGCCGTCGTGGCGGGGCGAGAGAGGTGCAAGAACGCAGGGTGGCCCAGTTCAGTTTGCGGGATAGAGACTTCAGATCATGGGTTGACTGATCGCGCGAGGCGTGGGATAGAGGGGTCCTGGTGGGAGGGCGAAACAGGGTGGAAGCGAGAGAGAGTTGGTGTGTTGCGGGAGTGGTTGCCGTGCTCGGTCTCTGGGCAGCAGGGGGGACCGCACTGGCCGCGACGGACGCGGAGCAGACGATCCTGAGCTTGCCGGTCCGCGGATCGATTGAATGGCAACAGACATCGATGCCGCACGTCTCTCCTGGACCGAGGGGCGGGCTCAGCGGGATGTGCCCGGTCGTATACGATGGGAAGATCTACGTGGCCGGCGGCTATCTCAACGACAATGGTGTTGTCCTCGACGGCGACACGCTCTATGTGATCGGCGGCGAAGGTACGGGCGGCACGCATACCGACTACGTGCGGTACGGGGAAATCACCTTTGACGGGCCGCCGCCTCTGGAGACGGTGGACATCGGCTCACGCCGGGAGCTGTTTGTGGACCATTTGCTGATTGCATCCATGAGCAACGCAACCCACGTGTTGCAGACACCGACGGATGAGGGCGTGGTGTTCCGCTTCGATCGGCCTTGGGAAGGGATGGCAAGCGCATACGTTACGATGTTTCAGGACGGGCCGTTGTATCGCATGTACTACCGCGGGCAGCCCACGGAGAACGCCGGCGACTCCAGAACGTGCTACGCGGAATCGACAAACGGCATCGACTGGGTGCGCCCGAACCTGGGGTTGCACGAAGTCTACGGATCGACGAGCAACAATGTGATTCTGACCGATGCAGCGCGAAAGGACTCCTTTGCGCCGTTCCTCGATACGAATCCCGAGGCGCTGCCGGCGGAGCGCTACAAGGCAACCGCTTCGGGAACGGGCAACCTGGCGGGGTACTCGTCCCCGGACGGCATTCATTGGACGAACACGTACGGGACGATTATGTCGGGCTTCGAGTACGACTCGCTCAACGTTGCGTTCTACTCGGCCGTCGAGGGACAGTACGTCTGCTACTTCCGGGACTGGTATCCGAACTCCGGGGGGACGCGGCGCATTCGCCGGGCGGTGAGCAGCAACTTCTCGACGTTCACGGACGAGGGGCTCATGGACTACCGATACTACGATGGGCAGTCTCACGGCTACGAGCACCACTACGTCAACGGCACGCATCCCTACATGCGCGCTCCTCACCACTACATCGCACTGGCGGCCCGTTTCATTGACAGCTACACCGAATCATATCCGCTCTTCATGACGACACGCCCGGCCAGCCTGGTGTATGACCGGCTGTTTCCCGATCGCTACTTCGATCCGGCTGAAGAAATCGGTCCCCAGGTCGCCCGCTCCAACTTTCCGGTCGAGAACTCCGTCCGGACGGGTCCAAGGGAAATGTCCTTCTACGTGGACCACAAGTACCGTACGACAGACAACCACCTGCGTAGGTATTCGTTGCGACTGGACGGCTTTGTCGCGATCTCCGTCACCAACGGGACCGGCGAGATGATCACCAGGCCGTTGGCATTTGAGGGACATGAGCTCTGCCTCAACTACAGGGCGCGAAGCAACGGCAGTGTGCGCGTGGAGCTTCGGGATGCCGGGGGCACTCCTCTCAACGGCTATGCCTTGGCGGATGCCGTGCCGATGGGCGGCGACGAGATCGACGGGGTAGCTTCGTGGAGCGGCGGCGGCAGCAGCGTCGCTCCGCTGTCGGGAACGCCGGTTGTGTTGCGCTTCGTGATGGAGGACGCGGATCTCTTCGCCGTGCAGTTCGACAGCGTCATTTCCAATGCCGTTCCGGCCGGCGTTACGAGAACGGGCGCTACACTGCGCGGCGGG
Organism: uncultured Victivallales bacterium; assembly: GCA_964555035.1. Lineage (GTDB taxonomy): Bacteria > Verrucomicrobiota > Kiritimatiellia > UBA8416 > CAYOBW01 > CAZKRK01. Next base: position 1,938 of record CAZKRK010000063.1, read on the forward strand.
TTGGCCGTCGGTCCGGAGACGGTGGGGGTCCGGTGGGGGGCGGCCGACAACGCAACCAACGGGATATGGGCACACGATGTGCTGATCGGTCCGCAACCTGCGGGCACACTGACGGTCCCGGTCTCGAACCTGACGGCCGACACGCGCTACGGCTACACTTTCTACATAACCAATGCGCAGGGAGCTGTTCCGGCCGTGCCCACGCAGTTCTTCTCAACTTCTTTTGATCCGTCCGATGCACCCTCCGGTTTGGGCGCCGCGGCGGACGCGGTGAAGATGCAGGTCGCGTTGACCTGGCAGGACAACACAGACGCAGAAACCGGGTTTCGACTGGAGCGGGCCACGAAAGGCGGCGACTGGGTGCTGGACAGCCTTGCGGCCGCGAACGCAACCAGTGCGCTCAGCGTCGACCTCAAACCTGCGACCTGGTATGACTATCGTGTGCAGGCTTTCAGCGAGAGCGATGCGACCGCTTTCTCGAACACGGCCCGCGTGGAAACCGCTGAGGCCGATTCCATTCTGCTGAACGGTGCGCCCAATCCGGACTACACTGTCGGCGGCAGCAGGGCCATGTGCCTTTGGTTGGACGCGGATGACGACGCGACGGTGCAGCAGGATGCCGGCGTCACCAACTGGATCGACAAGTCCGGCTGTGGCCATGACGCCCGCGTTCAGGAATCACACCGGCGTCCGGCGTACAACGCGTCGGGAGGGCCGGGAGGGAGGGGACAGGTGACGTTTGACGGCGGGGATGATTGCCTGGTCGTCAACGATCCGCTTCCTGATGACTCAAGCCTCACGGTGCTTTTTGCGCTGGATAGGACTGGCAGCACGCATAATCGGGGCGGTCTGTTTCAGCGCAAGGCGAATTCCATCTACAACGGGTTCGATCTTGGGCAGGGATCCGATACCGCTTGGTACGCCGCTGCCAGGGACAGCAGCGGCGATGGCGCCTATGCCTGGGCGACAACGGCCACAGGTCCGCAGATCTGGGCAGCAATTGTGGACTTCAACGCCGCACCGGGAACTACCGAGACCCGTCTCTACAAGGACGGATCGCTGGCCGGCGGCGGCAGCGCCGACAACGTCGACAACATATCCTACCGCGACGCAGCATCGTTCCACATCATGACCCGCGACGGAAACGTGCCGAGGTTCCAGAAGGGTTCGGTCTATGAAGTCCTTGTCTACACGACTGCGCTCAGTTCCAACGATCACAATGCGGTGGGCTACTACCTTCAGGAAAAATGGGGCATCGCCGGCTCGTATGAAGAACCGGTCGACCCCGACGCCGACGGAGACGGCATTCCCGACGCGTGGGAGAACCGGCACGGCGGGACGGACCTGTTCCGAACGGGCGGGGACTATGACGGAGACGGACTGAACGACGACGCGGAATACGAGGCGGGCACCCAGCCGACGAACGCGGCTTCCGTACTACGGATCGAGAGTCTTACCAAACCGGCGACGGGCGCGGTGGTCCTGAGCTGGCAGAGTATATCGGGCCGGTTGTACAGCATCCACTCCGGGACAGGCCTGCTCGACGGACTCTCGACCACGATCACCGGGGGGCTGTCCGCCACTCCGCCCCTTAACGCGCACACCACCGCCGTCAAGGGTCTGCAACGGCGGTTCTATCGGGTAAGCGTTGAACGGCCGGTCGATTAATCGGATAATATCGGGCGCGTTGGGAGGAGGAGCATGATACGACCCACGGTAGCACAGGTTGGTTGCCGCTGTCGCTTGACTCCGCCGGGGACATGTTCGAGCGCATGCGCCGTGAGCTGCCCGAATGCCCGGAAAGGGAGGCGAGGCAATGATCCGTTTTGGCGGTACTGACAACGAATCCCGCAACGGCATGATTGCCGTTGTGGGGCGGGCCAATGTCGGCAAGTCCACTTTGATCAACCGTCTTCTGGGCGAGAAGGTGTCCATCGTGAGCCCCGTCGCCCAGACCACCCGCAACCTGATCCGCGGTGTGCTGACCGAATCGCGTGGACAGGCGGTGTTTCTTGACACCCCGGGCATGCACAGGGCTGCGTCCGACCTGGGGCAGGTCATGAATCGTTCGGCCCGCAAATCGATCGAGGGCGTGGATGCAGTTCTGCTGTTGCTCGACGGTTCGACCCGTCCGCGCGAGGAGGACGAAGGTTGGATGCGGCGCCTGGGAAAGGAAGGCGTGCCGGTTGTTGTCGCGCTGAACAAGACGGATGCGGGAACGTCTTTCGGAGATGCATATCGTGAGTTGTGGCAGGGAGTGACAGACGATGGTTCCCCGTGGTTCCGCATTTCGGCGGCGACGGGCGAGGGATGCGACGAGCTGCTTGACGCGCTCTTTGCCTTTCTGCCCGAAGGCCCGGCCCTCTTTCCCGAAGACACGCTGACCGACTTCCCGCGCAAGCTGCACATGGCCGACGTGATTCGCGAGAAGCTGTTCGGGATTCTGCGCGACGAGGTTCCTCATTCGATTGCCGTGCAGGTGGGTGAGATAAGGGAGGAGGACGACACCTGGCACGTTGACGCGACAGTCTACGTTGAACGGTCATCGCAGAAAGCGATCGTGATCGGGCAGAAGGCGCGCAACCTGCGCAAGGTGCGCCGGCAGGCCGAACGGGACCTGGGCGAAATCTACGAGAAGAAAGTGCTGCTGCACCTGTGGGTCAAAGTCGAGAAGCACTGGGCCCGCAACCACTGGATCCTGAAGCAGCTGGGGTATGTGTAGACCGGTGGACGCGCGAAGCTCCATAGGGCGGTGCTCCTGCGCCGTCCCGAGACAGCCGAGGCGGCAGTTGAAGGGAGAGTCGAGGGATCTCGGGAATTGGAACAACGCCGGGCGTGATCGCAGCTCTCGAGATCCCTCGACTCCGCTGCGCTCCGCTCGGGATGACAGGTCGTCTGCTCTGACCGGATGGGGCCGGCCTTTATCGAGCCGGACTGTCCGGATCCGCCTGCGCTGCTATTCCGCCTCTTCGCGTCTCTTCTTCTGGAAGAGCACGCTGATGCTCTGACGATCGTGAATCCTGCGGATGGCTTCGCCGAAGAGGGAGGCTACCGATACGACTTCGACCTTTTCCGAGAGGTCTTCGGGCTGGGTCTCGATGGAGTCCGTCATGAAGAGCTTGGAGATGGGACTCTCGTCGATCTTTCTTTTGGCGCCCACGCTGAACACGCCGTGCGTGACCGCGGCCATGACCTCGGTGGCTCCGCGTTCCAGGAGCGCCTTGGAGGCGCTGATGAGCGTTCCGGCGGAGATGGTGAAGTCGTCTACCAGGAGGGCAGTCTTGCCGTTAACCTTGCCTATGACTTCGAGGATCTCGGCGTTCTCGTCGTGGTCGCTTCTGCTCTTGTCCGCGATGGCCAGCGGAACGCGTAGGTAGTCGGCATATCTGCGCGCCTTCTTGGCGAATCCGGCGTCGGGCGCCACGACAACCAGGTCTGACGGCGCGTGTTCCCATACGGCATCGCAGAGGTAATGGATGGGGGTAAGGTCGTCGAGGGGCACCTTGAAGAAGCCCTGGATTTGTGGCGCGTGGAGGTCCATGGTGACGACTCGGTCAGCGCCCGCGGCCTCGATGGCTTCTGCGCAGACTCGTGCCCGTATGGATACGCGGGGCTCGTCCTTCTTGTCGCCCTTGGCATAGTTGAAGTACGGAATGACGACCGTGACGCTCGACGCGCTGGCCCGCTTGAAGGCGTCGACCCAGAAGACCAGCTCCATGAAGTTGTCGTTGACGGGGAACGCCGTGGCCTGCACCAGGAACACGTCCCGGCCGCGCACGTTCCGTCCGACGCGAACAAAAGTGCTCCCCTCCGAGAACTTGAATGCATCCCCCGCGCTGACCTCGACTCCCAGGTGGTCGCATATCCCGGCGGTCAGCTTCCGGCTCGCACTGCCGGCGAATACCAGTACTTCCGACTCTTTCACTGCTTCGGGTTCTTCTGCCATCGTGCCTGTCTCCTGGTGGCCTTGATTGCGCGTCACTTGCATGCCGCGGCAAAGGTGCCTCCTTAACGGTTGTGGTACATCACCAGCCCGCGCAGCTTGGCGAGGAGCTCGGTCGCGGCCGCGAAGCGGTTTCGAGTCTTTTCGCTGCGGATCGTGCCGGTCTCAAAGTAGAACAGCTCTTCACCATCGAGCATGATCGTTCCGTGTGGTTTGTGGTCGTCCCAGAATGCCAGTATCTTCGAGCGGACTTCCGGAAGGAGCGCGGTGCGTATGAAGTCGGGATCGCTGCACTTCACGACCATACGTCTGTCGAACGCTTCGTCGCCTGTCTCCACGTCCTGGGCGCCCATGGCCTTGCCGAGTTTGGTCAACAGTCCTTCGGGGCTGAGGCGGAAGGTCAGTTCGCGCGGGTTCGGGGCGACGTTGCGGACGGTGGTGTAGGTGGTGCTGTTGTTGCCCGAGCGTACGGAATAGCGGTAGAGCTTGAGGACCCCGTGGCCGTGTTCCCCCTCCAGGCGGACGGGCTTCCTTAGAAAGCTGAGGAACTTCACGCCGGGTATCGCCGGTTCGCCGCCGGCAACCTGGAGATCGAATTGCTCGGCCAGCCACTGCCAGTGCTTGTTCAGGCGCGGCCCGTTCGTAGCCTGCCGTTGCTTGTGTCGGATGATGAGCGCGAAGACGATCACGTCGACGACGACGACAACGGCGACAATCGCGATGATGAATGGACTTGGCATGAAGGTGACAGTAGCAAATCGCGAGGTGGAATGGAATGCCGTATTTGCTGCCACGTGGCCCCCGCCGGGTTTGTCCCGTCCTTTATACACAAAAGTCATTGTCTCCCCCACAGCGTTGACCGAGAAAACCCTGGAGACGGCGGTCCTCCGCCGTTACGAGCAAATGTTGAGCACGAACTGAAACAGAAATGAACGAATCCCTCGCTTGTTCCGCCAAGTGCACTCACACTTGCTCGTAACGGCGGAGGACCGCCGTCTCCAGTGGTGTCTCGTAGGCGGGTCGCTTCCCGGACCGGACGTGTTTGTCCGGCACCGCTACTCGTGAAGCGCCTCGAACCCGCACAGGACGGGTGTTTTGACGGCAGCCGCGGCGGACGGCACCAGCTCGATCCGCAGGTCGCGTTCGACCGTTACTTTTCGCAACTCCCGGATTAGCGCGCGGCGGGGGCCTCCGGCGGCTGCGACGACGTCCAGGTCTTGGAGGGCCGTCTGTCCCTGGAGCCTGACGGAGAAGACGCGCTGGCCGCGGGCGAGCTCCTCGGGCTCGGCAAAGTACAGCCGCACGGTGTACGTGGCAGCGGGGGCGCCGTCGTCGAGCAGGCGGAAGACGAGCGGTTTGGTGTGTGCGTAGCCTGACGAGAATACCCAGGGCATGTCAGTCCCCGCGATCGTATCCTTGAGTTCGATGAGCCGGTAGCACATCCGGCGATCGTGTTGATAGGTGGGCAGCCATTTGCCCAGCGCGCCGGTGTCGACTTTGGCGGGGTAGGGGATCCAGAGTCGTCCCTCGGCATGCTCGCGGTAGCCGGGCGCGCCCAGGTTGACCGCGACGTGCTTGACCGGAAGCGACGCAACTTCCGCCCGTCCGCCGGTCACGCCGTCGCCCCACGCGTCTCCATCCGGCTTAGGATAGAGGGCCAGCGATGTGTGGATGGGCGCGGCACAGGTGCAGCCGGACCGTCCTTCCGGCGCCACGAACACACCGTTGGCGGGCACGGCGCAGAGGCCGCAGGCCAGGGAAACGCCGTCGAAGGGGATGAAACCTGTCCGACCATCCAGGTTGTAACAGGCGATGCCGTTGCGGTTTCCGAAGAGCGCGCTTCCCGATGCGAGCAGATGGCTGCAACCGATGTAACCGCGGTGGATGTCGAGCGGCTGCGGCTTACCGCTGAGAGGATTGGGAACGGTCTTCAGGTTTCCGGTGCGCAGATGCCAGGCGAATGGTTCGGCATAGACGTGGTCGCCGACGATGATGGGACGCTTGCGATAGCCCTTGCGGCCGCCCCAGCGGAACGAGCCGTCGGCGGCACCAAAGGCGTACATGGCCCGGCGCGCGAACTCGCCGGCCAGGAACTCCTTGTGAGGATGGCCAAGGCTGCCCGTGCCGTGCACAACGACAATGCCGTCCTTGACCATGCAGGCCACGCCGACTCGGGCGTGGTGGACAACGGTATCGTCGAGCGTTATGTCGGTGACGTCGAGGGGGGTCCTCCAGAGCGTCTTGCCTGTGGCAGCGTCGAGAGCAACCAGGGCCCTGAGATCCGGCGCGATCGCTTTCCCGTCACGCCCGACCGGATCGCGATCGGGGACGCTGGTGTCCCGCGGAATCAGGCTTGCGGCCTTCTCTCGTTCTTCAGGCGACAGCGCCCGGTCGATCAGGAACAGTCTGCCGTCATCGATGGCGATGCCGTCATGGTCGATGCCGCGGCCGTCGTAGCTCCATATCGGTCGACTGCTGTCCACGGCCAGGGCGAAGACCGCTTCGCTGTTCTGTCGGTGCGCGCGGCGGCGTATCGGGTCGTACTCTGCCCGGCTTCCGTAGAGGCGGCCCCCGTCCAGCGCGATCCATGCCCATGCGTCGATCTTCGAGGCTTCGCGTGAAGGAACGGGATATGTTTCGAGCGTCTTGCCGGTCCGCGCATCAAGACGCAGGCATTCGCGGCCGGCGACCACGACAAACAGGCTGTTGCTGTCGGCTGCCAGGTTGGACGTGCCGATGGGGAGGCCCTCGCGGGTGGCGCCGGGGATCTTGCGCTCCCAATAGGGCACGCCGTTGTATGCGTCGTAGGCTATGACCAGGTCGTAGCCGATTGTGAAGAAGGTGCCGTTGACGACCAGGGGCAGGGGCGCGGCCGCATGGCGTTCGATACGTTTGCGCGGTCCGGGTTCACCGTACCACAGGACGCCGAACGGTCCCTTGACGTGTGGGTCCTCACTTGAATACGTGTTGGCGGGCGTGGCGTAGTTGTGGGTCCAGTCGCGGCTGCCGGGGATAGGTCCGCGGGTGATCCTGGCCATCTCCCCATGTCGCCGCCACGTGGCGCCCTGTTGCTCAAGCGCCCGCAACTCGTCGGCCGTTGCCTTGATGAAGGCGATCCCGCCGCATGGCTTCGTCACGCGGAAGGCTTCAGCGGCCGTTACCGAGGGGGGGGCGCCCGCCAGGGCCGCTTCGTCGACAACCAGGTTGAAGACGTACGGCGGGTACGGAAGCGATTCGGCCGAGGACTGATGACGCACACAGATCCGGTTGCCGTGCAGGCCGTGCGCCGCCACCCTGCGTCGTAGCGAGTCGACGTGTCCCGCCTCCGTTGTGAGGAGTTCGATCCGAAACTCCGAGGCCTGCGCGATGGACATTGCCAGGTTTGCGTTGGCGCCGCCCAGGATGAGGCAGTGTCCCCGGTTGCCGCTCGTCTGCTTGAGAATGTCGCGTCCCTGCCCTGCAGCCGGTACGCTGCCCCCGTCGTCTGTTACGGACGACACGTGCGTCGGGCCGCCCGTCTTTGCCCCCCGCGCATAGCAGCGCACGCGCCCGTCGACTGTGCTCACGTAGAGCCGTCCCGCGGCGACGGCCAATCCGCGCACGCGGCTATCGGTGGAGGCGCTCCAGAGCTGCCGGCCGGTGGCTGCGTCAACGGCACAGACCCTGTCCTCTCCGCCGGTGAAAAGCACATCGCCGGCCATGATCAGCGCTTCCGTCGCGTGGTGCTCGGTCATCCAGGCCGTGCGTTGGCGGATTCTCTCGTGGATGGCGCGTGATGCCGCCGGCCACTTGTCCCAGCGTTCCCGGCTCCAGCGCAGGGGACCGTTGCGCAGGGCCTTTGCCTCGGGGGCGCTGTCGCCGAGCTCGCGAACGATGCGTTCATGGCGCTCCATCACGTCGAGTCGGTTGGCAACACGCAGCGACTTGTAGGTCTCCTCGAACTCCCTGCACTCCTTGGCGGCGATGTCCGGCAACAGGTCCTTCCGGACCGCCAGCAGGTGCGTGTCCGTTGCCAGGTAGGCCATGTCGCCGTGGAATAGGGCCCGGCGGGCGTTGAACCAGTTGAACAGCAGTTTGCCCTTTTTGACGCGTCCGTACTTGTCCTTGAGCTCTCCGTCGGGGTCATACGCCAGCAGGCAGGCCCGTCCGTAGACGATGTGCCGGTCGTCGAGGACCTGGGCGTAGGTGCCGCCGTTGTAGAAGCGGTATTCGTGGGAGTTCCTGACCTGCGGGAAGGGCGTGTTGAAATCGATCCGGTTCCCTTCCTTGGTCCACCGGGCGGGAGTGGTGCGGGAGGTCGTGAAGAGGGATTCACCGGCGGCAAGGATGTGGCCCTGCGGTACGTGGGAACAGCGTCCCCCTTCGTCGATCTGTCGGCACCAGCGAACCGTGCCGTCTTCGGCGTCGATGGCGTAGAAGTACAGTCGGTTGTAGGGAAACAGTCCGGCCGTTGCGTAGACGATGCCGTCTTCCACGATGCCGCCGGCGCGGATCGGCCAGAGCGAGCTGAAGCGTCCGTGGCCGAGCACCAGGTCGCCGGCCGGCGCGGCAGCAAAGGACCACAGCAGCCGACCGTCACGCGCGTCGAGGCAGCGCAAGACGCCGTCGTCGGCCGCTACGATCAGCCGCCTTTCCCAATACACCGGCGCCAGGCGCGGCGCCCCGTCGGTGAAGTGCCTCCACTTGATTCGACCGCTGGCCGCGTCCAACGCGTAGACGGTATGCTCGCCCGAGGAGCAGAAGAAGCAGGTGTCGCCGACAGCTACCACGCGTGGCGCGTCGTCGTAGCTGACGTTGGGTTTGTTTTTGCGGGCGCCGTAACCGTTGACGGGCAACGGCCATCCCGGGGCCGGCGGGAATGACGGGGTGAAAACCCAGCCCAGCGTCAGCGGCGGTCGCAGTGGCTCGTTGCTCACTGCGGTGCGTGCGTTGTCGTGCATGAACGTCGGCCAGTCATCGGCGCGGCATTGGCTTGAGAGGATGCACGCCGCCGCGGCCACCGCACAGATCGTCGACAGCGTGACGGCTGGACTGTTCGTCTCATTGCGCATTGCAGAATCGTCTCCCGTGACGTGCGGCTGTGGTTACTATGCTACGTATCGCCGTCGAACACCAACAGTTCTTGTGAACAGGCTACCGTGCTCGGCGCCCCGAATCGAATAATCCGCGAGCTGCCGGAGTTCGTCCACCGCCAAAAAGACGTCGCGCCGCTGAAGTTCGAAGCCCATGGCTGGGAGAAGACGCCGGGAGAGAAACTCGGCGCGCCCGTCATTCCGCATCAGGCCATTCCCACCAGGGAGGGAAACTGCCGAAGCGCTGGTGCCGAAGTTCTATCCGGCGCGAAAACCGCTGAAATGATGGTGCGATTCTGGTCAGCCCCGCCCCGGGCGCTAGTGTCGTGTACCATAAGTACGTTTCATCGAAAACCCACTTTCGGCTCGCGAGGACGCTCGCCCTCCATTGTCATAACCAACGTTAGTACAACGGGATGGAGGGCGTGGGGACAAAGAAGGAGACCCTGCACGGGCAAAAGCAGACGATCGAGGGCTTGGGCTCGACAAGCACGGACCGTTGCGCGACACTTCAGGTTCATGTGTTTTCACCATCCAGCGAGGAGCCCCGCATGAGTTTTGTCACCCGCACGGTCGTTTACGTTCTTGTTTTCCAATTCCTTGCCACCATGGGCATCTTGGCGGCACCGGATGACTCGGTCCGCAAGTGGGCGCAAGAAGTCCATGGCAAGGCGGGGGTGTCGGGAGGTTTCGTGGTCCATATCGGTGACGTTGGCCTGAAAACGGCGGCGCTGCGCACGTGCGACCGCTACCACGTTCAGGGTCTCACGGCTGACAAGGGGTTGATCTCGAAGGCGCGGGCGGCGGTCAACGAGCTCGGGCTCTACGGTCCGGTCTCGGTGGCCGGTTACGACGGGAAGGACTTGCCCTACATTTCCGAGCTCGCCAACCTGGTCGTGGTGGACGGAACCGGCGAGGCGCCCGCGGAGGATGAGGTCCGCCGAGTGCTCGCGCCACGTGGGGTCGCACTGATCCGCTCGGGGGATGGCTGGCAGCGGATCGAGAAGGCCTGGCCGAAGGAAATCGACGAATGGACGCACTACCTTTACGATCCCTCGAACAACGCAGTGCTTAAGGACGAGCGCATCGCGCCGCCGCGTGGTGTGCGCTGGCATGCCGGTCCGCTTTGGACGCGCCATCACGACCGCATGGCCTCGATCAGCTCGGTTGTATCTGCCGGCGGGCGCCTCTTCACCATCATGGACGAAGGTCCGCGCCACTCGCCGCTGTTGCCGTCCGAGTGGAAGCTGATCGCGCGGGATGCGTTCAACGGCGCGCTCCTCTGGAAGAAGGACATCCCCGACTGGGCGCATCGCATCTACCCCTTCAAGAGTGGTCCGGCCAAGGTGCCGCGGCGGCTCGTCGCTGTCGGCAACAACGTCTACGCAACGCTGGGCATCATGGCGCCGGTGAGCGAGCTCGATGCCGCTACGGGCAGCGTGAAGCGTACGTTCGACAGCACGGCCGGGACCGAGGAGATCCTCGTGGGCAGCGACTACCTGGTTGCACTTGCCGATCCCAGGCCGCCCAGGCGCTACTTGCCCTACGTCGTGCGCGACGGGGAGAAGGTGTTCGAGAAGCTCGGCACGGAACGCGACCGCGCCATTTCCGAAGGCAGGTGGGACGAGCGGGAGCAGGCGATCGTTGCGGTCGATCTTTCCGACGGCAGTGAGCGCTGGCGGCATGCGTCAAAGGTCGCGCCGCTGAGCCTGGCGGTTTCGGGAAAGAATGTCGTCTTCCACAACGGCGAGGCGATCGTGTGTCTCGAGTTGGGGACAGGCAAACCGCGGTGGACATCGGGGCCGGTTGCGGGCCGCAAGGCCCTGTTTCAGAGCACCGGCGTGACGCTCGTGTTGTACGATGACCTGGTCCTGTTCACGGGCGACGACGGCAAGATTACCGTGCTGAACGTCGAGGACGGCAAGCAGGCCTGGGCGGGCGACCATCCCACGTCGGGGCACTACTGCCCGCAGGACCTGATGGTCGCAGGCGGATTGGTCTGGGGCGGGCCCGAGGAGCACAACAAGGGACCGATGGTCGGCAAGGACCCGCGCACCGGCGATGTGAAGCTGGAGATTCCGTGCGACCAGGAGAGCTACTGGTTCCATCAACGCTGCTATCGCAGTCGCGCAACTGAGCGCTACCTGATCCGCCCGGTTACGGGCACGGAGTTTGTCGACCTCAAGGAGAAACGCTGGCACCTGCATCACTGGTTCCGTAGCGTGTGCCTGTTCGGATTCACGCCCGCCAACGGTATGGTCTACCAGACGCCTCATCCCTGCGGGTGCTACCCGGAGGCGAAGCTGATCGGTTTCAATGCGCTGAGCGCCGAGAGTGCGCTGGAGAGTGCACGGAATCCGGCGACTCGTCTTGAGAAAGGACCCGCGTACGATACGCCGCCGGCAACGGATGCTCCGCGTCAACCGTGGCCGACCTACCGTCGTGACCCCGCCCGTAGCGGGTATATGCCCGGTGCCGTGCCGGCTGCGCTGAGTCAGTCCTGGCAGCGTGAGCTGGGAGGAAAGCTGAGCCGGCTCACGGCCGGGAACGGGAAGCTGTTTGTCGCGCAGGTTGAGCGGCACGTGCTGCACGCCCTGAACGCGAAGACAGGCGCCCCCGTTTGGACATTCACGGCGGACGGGCGGATCGATTCGCCGCCGACGATTCATGCGGGCCGCGTCTATTTCGGGTCGCACGACGGGTACGTGTACTGTCTGCGAGTGCAGGATGGCGGGTTGGTTTGGCGCTTCCACGCCGCGCCGCGCACTGCCACACTTATGGCCGACAACCAGCCTGAGTCTGTTTGGCCGGTACACGGGAGCGTGTTGGTGATGGAGAACATCGTCTACGCCGTGGCCGGGCGCTCGATGTATCTCGACGGCGGGGTCTGGCTGGTACGGTTGAATGCGGAGACGGGGGAGCTCATCGGCGAAGTCAATCACGACAACCGCATCCCGGGCACGGACGAGGACCTGATGACCTTGCACGGGCACCTGACGATGCCGGTGGCTTTGCCGGATATCCTCTCGAGCGACGGCAAGTCGCTGTTCATGCGGTCGCAGCGTTTCGACCTGGATGGGCAACGCGGCGAAGTGACGCCCAGGATGCCGGAGAGCACGAGAAACGGAACGCGCGCCCTGGGGGCGGACCAGGCTGGCGCAAACCGGCATATATTCTGTGCTTCCGGTTTCCTTGACGATACCTGGTTCCATCGCTCCTACTGGATCTACGGCAGGCACTACCCCGGCGGAGCCGGCGGCTGGCCGCTCGCGGGCAACTTCACGCCCGCGGCCAGGATCATGTCGTGTGACAGGGACAACGTATACGGGTACGGTCGCTTGAGCAGCCAGTACCAGTGGCGGACGCCGCTGACCTATCACCTTTACTCCGCTGATCGCGAGTTGAAGAAACTGCCGCCGCGGAAGACTCCACCCAAGGCGCCCTCGAAGGGCAAGGGCAAGAGAAGACGCTTCGCGCCCGTGCCGAAGACTCACGAGATCGTTTTCAATTGGTCGACCAACGTTTGCGTGCATGCCCGCGCACTCGTGTTGGCGCGAGACAGGCTCTTCCTTGCGGGGCCGCCCGCCGTGGCCGACGAAGTGGAGGCGTTCGAAAACTGGGGTGCGGCCGATGCCGAAAAGCAGCTCGCGGCGCAGGCCGAGGCCCTGACCGGCAAACACGGCGCGAAGCTCGTCGCCGTCAACAAGTCGAACGGTGAAAAGGTCGCGGAAATGGAACTGAACGCGCCGCCGGTTTTCGACGGCATGATCGCGGCCGGCGGCCGTCTCTACATGTCCACTATCGAGGGGGCGGTGATCTGCCTGGGCGGTGAGTAGGCGTAGAGCCGTTCTCCGGGACGGTTCAGCGGAGTCCAGGCGGGGTGGTGAATCCCCGCGTGGTTTGGAACCGTCCTGCCTCCTTCGCCAGGCTACAGCGGCCCAAGGGAGAACGGTTCTACGGAGGGCCGCAACGAGTCGAGTTTCTGGTCAGCAAGGCCCCGAGGCGCTTGGCGTCTTGGACAATTCGGCAGGGAAACGGCGAACTCGCCCTGTCGTCTCGGGGGGGCCACCATGGGCAAAACCCGCTGGCTCGTGGGCATGAGATCTTGCTCGCCGGCAAGGGAGGTTGCCCGCAGATCACGCAGATGAGCGCAGATGAATTGGTAGAATGATCTGCGTGATCTGCGGGCAACTCTTTGCCGGACAACCGGGGGGTGTGTCATTGGGAGCGGGAAACGGCAGAAATGTCCAATGACATTGAGAATTGAGCATTGAACATTTCTGAAGTTCCTGGCAGGGCGGATGCATGTCCAGTGGGCCGGATTTGCAATCCGGCCGAGAGAGAGAAGCGCATGTTGTAGAGAATGAACAGCCTGCGGTCAGGCTATTCTGTTGTTATGCTCCCTGCTCACGCGGCCGGATTGCAAATCCGGCTCACTTGTGCCGTTCACGCTTGCCCTGGACAGGCCGTGGCGCCTGCCCTACGATACCCTGCCGGTCTGCAAATATGGAGGAGGGTGTGAGCATAGCAATTGTGGAATTCGAGTCGTTCGAGGCGTCCGTTCCGCGGGTCCTCGATGAGGCGGGTCTGTCCGCGAAGGTGGCGGATTGCGGTCGGGTCTTAGTAAAGCCGAATCTGATTAACGATTCGCCGCCGCCGATTACGACGCCGGTGGCTTGCGTCGAGGCGATCGTGCGCTATCTGCGGGAGCATACTGATGCGGAGCTCGTCGTGGGGGAGGGGTGTGGCTCGGCGCGCATGGAGACTGCGCAGGTTTTCACGGCGTTGGGGTACGATGAGATGGCTGCACGACTTGGTGTGGAGTTGGTCGACCTGAACGAAGCGCCGTTGCGACGGCTTGAGAACCCGGAGTGCAGTGTCTTCCCGGAGATGTACCTGCCCGAGCTGGCCCTGGACAGCTACCTGATTTCGGTGCCCGTGCTCAAGGCGCATTCGCTGGCCGACATCACCGGTACGTTGAAGAACATGATGGGGCTTGCACCGCCGAAACACTATTCCGGGCGGTTTGGTTCGTGGAAGAAAGCCGTGTTTCACGGACGCATGCACGAATCGATCACGGACCTTGTGCGGTACCGTGCCTCTGATTTCACCCTGATGGATGCGTCTGTGGGGATGGCCGATTTCCACCTCGGCGGCCCGGAGTGCGACCCTCCGGTGGCCAGACTGTTGGCGGGAGATGACGGCTTGGCTGTCGACCGCATGGCCGCCGACCTGCTTGGCCTGGATTGGCGGACGATTGGGCATTTGGCCGGTTGACTGGTTGATTGGTTGAGTGGTCAACTTGTTGATTGGCGGGCGGGGTGGTGGAATGCCGTGCTCATTCCACTTTCCGTTCGGCCTTGATGGCGGTATACTACTGCCAGAGGGAAAGACGAAAGGAGGTGGAAGGAGGTGGTTCCGATGGCGGTGGAACTGAGCGTCCAGGAACAGGGCATCATCTTCCAGATGCTTGAGAATTACGTCGCCGATCTGCGTATGGAAATCGTGGATACGGACAACTCCTTTTTCAGGGAAGGGCTTCGCGACCGGAAGGTGAAACCTCGGATCACACTTACTCAAGTGTGATCCGGCTCACTATCGGGCGGGTTGAGCCGAGTGCTTTGCGTTCTGGCGACTGTTCTGTCCCGGTGCGGCTCTATCACCGATCGTTGCGCGGTTTTGGGCCACTGGATACGGATTGAGCGCTGTGAGTCCGCGTGTTAGCCTGTCTGTGGAGTGTAAATTCAGGCACAAGAGGGTGGCATGCGCATTGTCGAGAGGGTCAAGACAGAGTTCAACGATGTGGACGTGTGGGAACGGTTGGACGGGTACGATTTCGAGGTGGCGGGCGGGACGCACGCGATGTGGTCTCTGGGGCGGGTCCTGACCGGATTCGCGTGGGATGCTATTACGGCCGCCGTTCTGTTGCGTTCGGGGCCGTTGCCGCGGTCGGTGCTGATGCTTGGGCTCGGTGGCGGAACGGGTGTGCGCCAGATACGACACCTCTTGCCGAAGGCGAGGATTACGGCGGTCGAGATCGATGCGAAGATGGTCGAGCTGGGGCGGCGTTACATGCACCTCGAGGAGCTGGCGATCGAGGTTGTGATCGGCGATGCGTACGAATTCCTGGACCGGACGTCCGACGTGTTCGACGTGGTAGTGGACGATGTGTACCTGGGGTCCGGCGAGGACGTGTCCCGGCCCGTCGACTACAATGAGCGTCTGATGGATCGCCTGCTGTCGTGCGCGTCGTCTCGCGGCACGGTGGTGACGAACCTCGTGACCGGAGAGGGACACCGTCGCGTGCAGCGAGCGGTCCGGCAGACTTTCCGCGAGCGTTTTCCCAGCGTGCGTGTGGTCAAACCGGCCAAGGGGTTCAACGAGACCATTGTTGGAGGCGACGCGCTGTGCGGTTCCGACAGGGTCCGGCAGTTCGACTCATCGTTCGATAGCCCGAAAGACGCGCAGTTCTGGAGGCGGGTGAAGGTGATGAAGTTGAGGTGATGTTGCCGGCTTGTCCCGCCCCCGGTGCGTTGCGCTTCCGGGACAATTCGAGGTGGAAACGGCAGAAATGTTCAATGCTCAACGTGGCAGGCCGATCCATTCAAGTACCTACGACATGTTGTGGTTGATTGATGATTCTCGATTAGCGATTTGTGATTTGCGACCGGAGGACGCGGTTTTGTCAGAATTCGGACACGGTGTGGTCTCAATCCTCTGTTCCACGAGTCCTACAACACGGCTTCTTGCGTCACTTCAGAAATCAAGAATCGCTAATCGAGAATCATCAATCGGCTCTCGGGCCCAAGATGTTGGGGGTACTTGAGTCAATCAGCCACCCACGTTGAACATTTCTGAAGTTCCTGGTCAGCAGACTCGCAGGTACCTTTTTACTTTCGCCGTCAGCACCGTCGGTTCCACGGGCAGCTTTGCCAGATCGTAGCGAGTGATAAGGTCGGTTGGGCTGAGATGCTCGCCCCAATCGGCCCAGCCGCACCAGTGGGCCAGGAGTCCGACGACCTGTTCCGGGGGGACTCCGTTGGCGCGCAGGGCCGCGATGCGGGTGTCTCCGTGACGTTTGGCAAGGCGGTGGCCGTTTTCGCCAACGACCAGCGGCACGTGCGTGAACGCCGGCGGGGTCAGTCGCAGGGCACTATGGAGCAGGAGCTGCCGGTGCGTGGTTGCGAGGAGATCGTCGCCGCGGATCACTTCCGTGACGCCCATGGCCGCGTCATCCACGACTACGGCGAGCATGTAGCCCGCGCCGTCCGCATGGCGGGCGATAACAAAGTCGCCGATTCGCTCGTGTACGTTCTGCGTCTGGGAGCCGTGGAATACGTCGTGGAAGAACAGTTTTCGGTCGGGTGTCCTGAAACGCCAGCCCGGCAGGCGGTTGCCCGGGAGGGTGGCCTCGGCTTCGTCGAAATGCTCGAAGCGCTCGCGGCACGTGCCCGGGTAGCGGGTGCCGTCCTCACCGGGGTGGGGAGCGCCCTGTGCAGCCTCGACATCGCTGCGTGAGCAGACGCACGGGTAGACGAGTCGCCGCACCCGCAGCTCGTCAAGGGCGCCGCGATAGGCCGGTATCCGCTCCGATTGCGTGTACGGAGCAAACGGTCCGCCCATGTCAGGTCCTTCGTCCCAGTCCAGCCCCAGCCAGTGCAGATCGTCCAGGGCCTGTTGCGCGCTTCCCGGTTTCACTTTGGGGTGGTCGAGATCTTCCATGCGCAACAGCAGCGAGCCGCCGCGGCTTCTGACCGAAAGCCACGCAATCAGAAAGCTGCGCGCGTTGCCGAGGTGGAGTGCGCCGGTCGGGCTGGGCGCCAGGCGGCCGCGCGGCAGTGTTCCTCTATGGTGAGGTGCTGACATGCGTTTTGAATCCGGGGTCGGTTGGCGACCAGCCGGGCTTGCGGCCGGTCTTGAAAATGTAGGCGCCAATGTCGCGGCTATCGGCGCGCGCGTTGCCCGTGAAGTCGTCGGGGGCCGCAAATGCGGGGTCTGCCCTGCCGATCAGGAGCGATCCCGTACGCGGAAAGCACTGTTGGTCGAGGTCACGTTGTCGACTCCCGGTAGCATTCCAGCCGCTACGAACGACGCCGGCCGGAATGCCGATGAGTTTGCCCGTTCCGGCGTTGCCGGCGATGGTGACTGCCGGTCCGGGGCCGCCAGTTTCGGGGAGGCGCATAGCGCACTCGTTCGCCGCGGCGTAGATCGCGTTATTCGCGACTGCTATGGGTCCGGAGAGCCGCTTGGCGGAGATCCGAATTCCCGCGCCGCCCGCCCGTTTGCAGACGATCGTGTTGTGGACGATCCGAAGGTTGCCGACTTGCGCACTCTGGTGGGTGTGACTGTGGATGCCGTCGTAGCGATTGTTGAAGGTGATGTTGTTGCGGACGATCGCTTCCGCCGCGGCCTGGATGCCGTGGTCCCCCGAATTCCAGACGACGTTGCGCGCGACTATGTTGGGCGGCTTGCCGTCGGTTCCGTAGACGATTACGCCGGGGTACTTCGTGTCGTGGATGACATTGTCGCGCACGATGTTGTTGTAGCTGCCGTCCTTGATTTCAATGCCGTCGCCCTGGCTTACCTTGGGACCGTTCAGGTCGTGGATGTAGTTTTGCTCGACGATGCTGTTGAAGATGTAGCCCGGTGTTGTTCCGTCGGGCTTGTTGTTGCAGCCGAGGTAGAACCCTTCGCCATGCCCTGAGGTGTGGTGGATGTGGTTCCCGCGGAAGATCAGGCCCTCATAGGCGTTACCGGGGTGGTTGGCCGTCACGGCCACACCGCCGACGTGATGGATGTGCATCTGTTCGAGCGTCACGAACTTGCACGCGTGCTTGGACGACCTGGTCATGCGGATGGCGGTCGATCCGCCCGTGATTTCCAGTCCGCGCAGGACCAGGTGCTGACCGCCCTCGATGTTGATTGTGTTCTGCCGGGCGTCGGGCCGGTGCAGCACGGCGCGGGCCCCGTCAGCGGCTCGAATGACGACCGGGCGCTCTCCGGTGCCGCGGTGGCCCATAACGAGGCGGCGACGGTCTCGATAGACGCCCTCCGCCAGGACCACTTCGTCACCCGGCTTCAGGCGATCGCCGTGGAGAACATCAAACCACTTGCCGTTCGGCGTGAGTTCATGGACTGCCGCGGTCGCGGGGGGCGGGCAGGCGACGGCCGCGAGCATGGATAGCGCTGCGAGCCCGTTTCGTGTGGTGCGTTTGGTTTGCATTGTTCTTGCTTATGGAACTGGTTGGAAATGGCGCACGGGTATGGGGCGATGGCGACGTGCCTGCATGCTGCATGGTGGCAGAACGAGGGCTAGACGGCAAGGGATTATGGGGACGAGAACCTGGTTCGGACGAAGCCACGTGGGCGGACCGTGCGGGCGCACGGCGAACACGGTTGGCGGTTACGGCGACGATTATGGTGGACGACGCCGTCGCCGGGCAAAGCAAACGATCTGTCATCCCGAGCGGAGCGCAGCGGAGTCGAGGGATCTCGGGAATTGGAAAGACGCCGGGGGGGCATAGAACTTGAGATCACTCGACTCCGCTCCGCCCGGGGTGACAGGGCGGAGTTCCTGTCTCGAATTGACTCGGAAGCGCAACGCACCGCAGTGGGACTGACGAGCGCGCCTTCCTGCCGGTGCTCAGGCGTCGTTGAATCGGGCGATGTCGTTTCTGACGGCTTCGACTTCCTTGTCGCGCCCGAGCTGCTGGAACAGGTCCAGGGCAAGCCGATAGTTTTCAAGCGGGGACTCCCCGATCGCTTCGAGCACGCGTCCCTCGACGTGCGCTATCTTGGCCTGGTCGGAGAGATAGTGTTCCTCCTCGGCGACTTCGGCGCCCTGTTGGAGATGCTTCCTGGCCGCATCGAGTTTTCCCTGGCGGAGAAAGGTCTTTCCGAGGGCCAGTTCGTTCGCGGCGACCTTTTTGCTGAGGTCCAGCTCGCGGTGTATGCGCAGCGCCTGGAGGAGGGTTTCTTCACTCTCGTCGAAGCGTTCGAGGTCCATGCAGGCCCGTCCCTTGGCCATCAGCGCCGTGCCGGACCCGTAGCGGTTGCCGGTAACCGCCATGAGCTCGCTGGACCGGTTGAAGTACTCCAGGGCCGTCTCCAGATCTCCTCTCTTGTTGTAGACGTATCCCAGGGAGAGCTGCAGATTGGCCGTTCTCCGCTTGTCTTTGAGCTGAGTGAACAGTTCCAGACTGCGATGGTTGAAGTCCAGGGCGGTGTCCAGGTCGCCGGAGTGCTCGTGGAAGACTGCCAGGTTGTTGTAGGCCATGGCGATATTCTGCACGGAGTCTCGTCTCTTGAAGATGTCCAGGGCCTGGCGGCCCAGCGCCAGGGCCTCGTCCGACTTGTGCATTCGGTTCATTACCCAGCTTTTGTTCATGAGGACGAGACCCATTTCGATCGAGTCCGGATGCTCCGCAAGCAGGTCGATGGCCTGGTGATAGGCTGCCAGGGCTTTCTCTCTATCGCCCTGTTTTTCTCTGATGCGACCGACTTGCCGCAGGGACTCAGCCCTCACGAATGCGTCGTCGCTGGCGGGGAGGATGCGTTCCCGGTACGCTATGGCTTCGTTCATCTGACCTTGCAGCTCATACACCTCCGACAAGTGCGCGAAGAGGTCGCCCAGGGGGACGGAGGGGGAGGTGGTTCTTTCGCGTTCCGCAATCTCGAGTGCCCGGGAGAAGTGCTCGGCGGCGTTTGCATTGGCAAAGGCCTCTTTGGCCTTGATGCCGCTCTTGACGGAGTACTCGAATGCCTTGTCGTAGGCGCCGGCCAGGCAGAATTCATGCGCGAGAAGCTCGTACTGTTCGTAGAGGTTGCCCGCGTAGACGGTCTCGATGCATTCGCCCGCTCGTCGGTGCAAGTTCCGGCGTTTCTTCCTCAGCATGGTCGTGTAGACCACTTCCTGGACCATGGTGTTCTGAAAACTGTATTCGGCTTTCGGGAAGCTCTGGGACTCGTAGAAAAAGTTGTATTCGACCAGGCGTTCTAGTCGTTCGTCAAGATCGGCCGCGGGCAGGAGTGGCCGTATCAACTCATGGCGGAAGGAGCCGCCGAGTACCGATGCGACATTCAGGACTTCCTTGAGGTCGGACGGCAGCCTGTCGATGCGGGCGGTAATCAGTCCGTGCAGGGTGGCGGGGATTGCGACCCGTTCGAGCGGCTTGGTAACCTTGACTCCGTTCTTCTCGTCGTGCTGGACAATCCCTTCCTCCATGAGATTGCGAACGACTTCTTTAATGAACAGCGGGTTGCCCTTGGAACGGTCACGGACCAGCCTCAGGACCGGTTCGGCAACATTCTCGCTCTTCAGCATGTGTCGCGTCAGCAGGTCGCACTCATCGTTGTTGAGGTGCGAGAAGGTAATGACGGTGCATTGTCCGGCAAGGGCCCTCTTGGCGATCGGTTGCAGTTTCTGCGCGGGGCGGCTCTTGACGGGACGCATCAGGAGCAGCATGAAGATGGGTGCGTCGAGGACCACTTTGAAAAGATGGGTGATCAGCTCCACCGATGTCGCGTCGGCGTAATGCATGTCTTCAAGCAAGAGCACGATCGGTTGCCGTTCGGACAGACGCTCGAAGAAGCGGGAAACGGCCCTGAAAGTCGCCGTCTTGATCTCCAGTGCCGACATCAGTTCGGAGGGGACGCCGTAGTTCGCGCCCAGCCGGCAGCCGAAGAACAACCCCATCAGCACGACTGCTTCACGGGCTTCATCGTCCAACCGGGAAAGCCCCAGTGTGTCCTGCACGCCTTGCGCCATTTTGGCGCCGATCGTGTCCAGCGTATCGTCGGAATCGATGTCGAACAGGGCACGGAGGATCTCGACAAAGACGTGATAGCTGGTTGAGCGGGTGTAGGAACGACAAGCCGCCGCGATCATGCGCATCTTCATGCCCGCGAGCTGTCGTTGGCTTTCTTCCTGGAGCCGGCTTTTGCCGATCCCGGCTTCGGAGACCATCAAAACGGCTTGACCCATCCCTTCCTTGAAACGGCGATAGCAGCCGGCGATGATGTCGATTTCCATCTTTCGCCCTACGAGGGGCGCGGAGTCCGCGGTGTGGTCCGCGGAGCGTCTTTCGCCGAGCTCCCTGAGGACCTGGTAAATGGCGACAGAGTCCTTCTTGCCCTTCAGTTTGATTGGGTCGCGGGGCAGGAATTCGAAACGGTCCCGCGTCAAACTGTAGGTGTAACCTGACAGCAGGATTTGCATCCTCTCGGCTTTCGCCTCCAACCTGGAGGCCAGGTTGACAGTATCGCCCATCACCGTGTAGTCGGTTTTTTTGCCGGTGCCGACGAGTCCGGCGATGACCATACCCGTGTTTATGCCGATGTGAACGGTCAGCGGACGATCGAGTTTCACGGGCAGGTCCCGGTTGAGTTCCTCCGTGACCTTTATCATCTCCAGGGCGGCAAGCACTGCAAGCTCGGGGTCGTTCTCATGAGAATGGGGTGCGCCGAAGAGGGCCATGACGCAGTCCCCGATGAACTTGTCCACGTAGCCTTCGTACTTGACTACCACCTCGGCCAGCCTGCTCAGGCAAGCGTTAACCAGGTTGGTAACCTCTTCCGGGTCGAGGCTCTCGCTGAGCGGGGTGAATCCGCAGATGTCGGCGAAGAGGACCGTAACCTTCCGTCGTTCCGATTCAGCCGGGGTCGCCGCGTCGAGCGGTGACGCCGCTTCGTCGACGCGCGGCACGGTCTCTCCGGATTGGCGGGCGCAAGCGGGCGAGCCCGCTTGTTTGTGCAGCTGAACGCCGCACCCGCCACAGTATTCGTCCTGGGGGTGAAGGCGAAAACGGCACTTGGGGCAGAGGGGGAACAGTGCTGCACCGCACTTCGTACAGAAGCGGCTCTCTTCCCGGACAACAGTGCGGCACTGGCGGCAGTTCACAGGAATCCATTCCCTTCTGCAATTTCGGTCCGCTGTTTGGTTGCGCTGTTCGCGGTCTCCCCGTAGAGACTGGGTTGTGCTCAACCTCTTCCAGACTCCCTTAACTGTAGCACCAATCGTAGGATGCTCAAGCAAACTTTGATGTCCGTTGTGTTGGGGCCACGCCGCGGGTGCAGCAAATCGCAGATGCGCCCGCAAGGTAAAGAGGGCTGCGGAGGGACTTGCTGGCAAATCGTTTGTAGGGTAGCATTCGGGCGTGTTTTGTCGGTCTGCCGCGGTCCTGGCATGTGTTTTCACCTGGCCGCGCTTTGAACGGAGGATGTGTAATGACGTGTTTACGACTACTGGGCTTTGCAGTTCTTACGGCTGTGTCGGCCAATGCCGCGCGGGTTGAAAAGGTGCCCAAAAACCTGGCGTTGAAGGCGAAGGTCTCCGGGAGCAGTCAATACAGTGGTTCCTATCGCCCGCGGTTTGCCGCCGACGGCAGGATGCTGGATAGCGATTGGGCAACGCGGGGAACACGGGACGGGTTCTTCACGCTCGAATGGCAGGAGCCCGTTGAGGCGTGCCAGGTCGTCTATTGGGCCCGGATGAACAGTTCCATTCTCGAGAGTTTCAAGGACTACGAGGTATACCTGAATGGCGCGGCAATTCCGGTGACAAAAGGGCGCCTGGAGAGGCGCCGTGGGGCCCAGTTGATTGCTTTCGACAAGCAGAAGGTGACGAAGCTGCATCTCAAGTTCCTCAACGCACATCCGAACTCTCCGAACCCGGGGGCGGCTGAGATCGGTGTCTATGCCGCGCCGGTCACCAAGAAGCAGCTCGACGCGATTGCGGTGAGCGTGCCGGGCGTCAAAGACCAGGCCGAAGAGGCCAAGGCCATGCAGACGGCACTGGTTGACGGCAAACTCGGATTCAGGGACATCCTGCTCGTCAAGCGATACGCGCTCAGTATCTCTCACGTGTACGTCTATCATGTGGAAGGGTATCGACCGGGCGGAGGGTTGTACATATATTCGCCGTCCGAAGGCGGCGGCGAGATCAAGTGCATCTTCGATGCCGGGAAAGGGATGATTACCACTGCCGACCTCTCGTACGACGGCAAGGAGATCGTGTTTGCCATGAAGTGTGGCGGGATGGTCCAGTGCCGGCCGATCGCCCACGCTTTCGATATCCCCCGCGACGTTCCCGAGAACAACTACCAGGTATACCGCATCGACGTGGACGGCACCGGTTTGAAGCAGTTGACGAAGGACACGAGCAACAACCTCGACCCGTGCTGGCTGCCGGACGGTGGGATCGCGTTCATTTCCGATCGCAAGCCGGCCTACGCGTACTGCTACGTGGTTACCTCGCCGGTCGTATACCGCATGGACCGCGACGGCAAGAAACAGAAACGGCTCTCCGCGAACTACCTGATGGATTTCACGCCTTCGGTTGGCAACGAGGGGCAGATCGTATACACGCGCTGGGAGTACGTTGACCGGGCCGCGTGTCCGATCCAGAGCCTTTGGACGATGAACCCGGACGGCACCGGCGTGGCGGGGCTGTACGGGAACCGGGTGCTCAATCCCGGGACGTTCATGGATGCCCAGCCGGTGCCCGGAAGAAAGACCTTCATCGCTACGGCGACCAACCACAACGGTCCGTGTCGCGGCGGCATTGTGCTGATCGATCCGACCAAGGGCGCCAACAATCTCAAGGCGCTGGTCAACCTGACGCCTGAAATCGATATCTACCGCGCGGGTGGCCAGTACGGCAACGGTCTGCGCGGTCCCTACGAGAAGCCGATGCCGATCGGCAACGACATGTTTCTCGTCTCCAACAACGGTATGGTTGAGCTGCGCGACTTTGAGTGCAACGTGGTGCGGCTGGTCAAGCCCGGGGACGGCATGGGGTTCTATTCGCCGCAGCCGGTCGTCGCGACGGAGAAGCCGCCGGTGATAGTCGGTACCCCGATGGACCGCACCGCGGCCCTGCCGGAAGACGGCAGCGTGTCGGGCAACTGGGCCAGCATCTACATGGTGGACGTCTACAACGGGCTCGAGCCTCACGTCAAACGCGGCGAGATTACGCATGTCGCCGTCGTGCAGGAGCTCGAGAAGAGCACGCACACGCCCCAGGACAACTTCGACCCGTACACGGGCAAGAAACGCAAGATCGCCGCGTTCGGTTTTCAGTTTCCGCTGGTGTCGTGCGGCGCCACCTACGCGGCCAAGAAGGTCTGGGGGTTCGCGAAGGTGGACAAGGACGGCAGGGCCGCCTTCCAGGTTCCGTCGGAAGTTCCGATCTACTTCCTGGCCCTCGACAAGGAGGGGCGCGCCGTGCAGCGTATGCGGTCCTTCACGCACTTCATGCCGGGCGAGGTGCAGGGTTGCGTCGGTTGCCACGCCGACCGCAACTCGGCGTCGCCGCGCATGGACATGACCAAGCGTACGCGCGAGACCCCGCGGGAATTGGTCAAGCCGGCATGGGGCGTCAAGGGATTCTCCTACGCCGAGGTCGTCCAGCCGGTATTCGACCGGCACTGCATCAAGTGCCACAACGCGCGCAGCCGGCCGAACAATGTCGATCTCAGCGGCGACAAGACCGATTTCTTCAACGTCTCGTACGACGTGCTCTCGCGGACAGGCACGATGGGCATGTGGAAGTGGCACATTCACGGTACGCGCAGAGGACCTGAGCACGATGCCTCTCGCGGCATGAGTCCTTATACGGAGTGGATCTGGACGATCAACGGCGCGGGGCACAACACGCTCGAAATCGATCCGTACCGCTGGGGAAGCCCGGCGAGTCGGCTGGCCGACATTGTTCGCTCGGGTCACCCGGATGCCGACGGCAAGCCGCGGGTCAGCGTCCCGGACGAGGATCGCCGGCGCGTCTATCTCTGGATCGACCTGAACGTCCCGTACTACGGTACGGCATCGTCTAACCACAAGCGGCGCATCGGCAGCCGCCGGATGTATCCGCCGAAGCTGGACGCGGCCCTGGCCGAAGTCTCCAAGCGGCGATGCGTCGAGTGTCACGCCCAGAAGCTTCCGCGCACGTTCTACACGCGCTTCGAGAACCCGCGGGACAACGATTTTCTCCTCGCGCCGCTGGCGAAGAGCGCCGGTGGGACGGAGAAATGCGGCAAGGTTGTGTTTGCATCGACGGCGGACCCGGACTACCGGAAGATCATCGAGACTTTCGAGCCGATCCACAAACTCCTCGACGAAACCCCGCGTGCGGACATGGCGGGGTTCGTGCTGATGACGGAGTAGGACGGTGCTCCCTGCCTTCGCCACGCCACTCCGCGCCGATCCGCGTTGCGTCTCGGGCTACGTGGCTCACTACAA
>CAZKRK010000064.1:0-27013 GCA_964555035.1 uncultured Victivallales bacterium
GAGCGGAAGGGCAAGGGCGGGCGGAGAGTGAGCAAAACGCGCAGAGATGTGCATAGAAGTCAGGACAAGCCCGGCGGGGGCCACTCACAAAACGCAGATGCGCCCTTTGCACATTGCCGCGGGCCGTCTGCCACGCTAGTATGGGCCTTGCTGTGCCGTAGCTAACATCGGAGTCACGAGATGAAACGAAGAGCGTTCCTGGGTACGAGCGCGCTGGCCGTTGCCGCGGCAGGGGTGGGGCGCGCCGCGCCGAACGAAACAACCGGCAAAGCCAAAACCATGAGAACAATGCGAGAGCAACCCCGCGACATTCCCGTTATCCAGGAGTGCGACGTATGTGTGCTGGGCGGAAGCTGCACCGGCGTGTTCGCGGCCGTGCGGGCCGCCCAGCTTGGCGCCAGGGTCGCGCTGGTCGAGAAGCAGAACGCGTTAGGCGGCGTGGCCGGCATGGGCTTGGTCAACGTCTGGCACAAACTGACCAGTCGGCAGACCAAGGAGACCATTATCGGCGGGCTGACCAGAGAGATGATCGACCGTCTGAAGAAAGTGGGTGGCGTGTCGGGGGCGGGCAACTTCAGGATCAACACGCAGGAACTCAAAATCGAGCTCGACAGGCTGGTCCTCGAGAACAAGGTGACGCCGTATCTCCACACCTTTTACGCGGCCCCGCTTCTCGACGGAAAGCTGGTCAAGGCAGTATTCATCGAGAACAAGGACGGGCGGCAGGCGATTGTGGCGAGAGTGTTCATCGACGCCACAGGCGACGGCGATCTGGCCAAAGACCTGGGATTGCCGTTTGAGGTCCGTGAAGGTCTGCAGCCACCGACAACCTGTGCGCACGTTTTGGGACTGCCCAAGGGCGCCATGGGTCTGGCCATGGAGCATCGCGAGGAATTCGAACTGCAGCAAGACGCCGGCTGGGGCGCCGACGTGCCGGGGTCCGGCGGCGTGCATATGGCAGCCTACCTGCACGTCTTCGACACCGACGCGGCGGATGCAACGCAACTGACCCGGGGCGAAATGGAAGGTCGGCGGAAGGTGCGCGCCTACATGGACATCGTAAGGAAATACGGCGGCAAGAACAACAAGCCTTGTCTTGTTGCTCTGGGCGCGCTCGGTATCCGGGAGACGCGTTCGTTCAAGGCCAACTACACGTTGACCCGTGACGACGTGATCTCGTGCAAGCGATTCCCGGATGCCATCGCCAATGGCACGTATCCCATAGATGTTCACGACCCGAAGAACGGCAAGTTTCACTTCACATCGCTGAAAGGCGACTTCTACCAGATCCCGTTGTCCTGTCTGGTCAACGACGAGGCGCCGAACGTGGTTCTGGCCGGACGTTCGGTCTCGGCCGACCGTGCCGCGTTCGGAGGCATTCGCGTAATGGTCAACCTGAACCAGACCGGCGAGGCCGCCGGCGTAACTGCAGCCACGGCCGCCGAGACGGGAGCGCCCGTGGCCGGCGTGCCGGCAGACGTAGTGAGAAAGAGGCTGGCGGATCTGGGAGCGATCGTCATTTGAACCAAGGAGGTATTCGATGAACGACGGCAGTTGTCATTCGCATTGCTCGGGTTGCTGCGGCGGCGTCAGCCGGCGCAGATTCATAGGGTGCGGCGGTGCGGCCGTGGCTACGCTCGGGGGATTGAGTTCTCTTGCACGGGAAGCGGCCACTCCGCCCGACGCGCCGATTCGCGTGGGGGCGGTTTTTCTCTCCAACATCAGGATTCGGGAAATCTGGCCCTATCCCGGCTATGACACGAAGGCCCGCAGGGAAGAAGTGCTCAAGGCCCTGCGCAATGGCTGCCCCGGGATCGAGTTCGTTCCGTTTGTTGCCGAGAACAAGGAGGACGCGCGCAGACTCGCTGCCGAGGGGAACAAGCTTGATGGCTACCTGGTCTTTGTCATGACGCTCGACTGGCGCCAGGGACAGGTGATCGCCAACATCGGTAAGCGCAAGAAACCCATGCTGGTTGTCGACGACGTTCTGGGAGGGTCGGGCACGTTTCTGACCAGGTACAGCGCCCTGCGCCGGCAGGGCGTTCAGGCGGCCGCGGTAAGCTCTACGCGACTTGACGACGTAGTGGAGGTGGCGCGGGCCTTCGGCGAGCTCCGCAACCCGGACGTCACACCCGCGGCGTTCGCCCGGCGCTGCGAGACCCTGTACCGGCAAAGATGCCCCGCCGCGGGCGCATCGAAGTGCATTGACGACCCCGTCGCCCTGACCGACATCGGAACCTGCGTGGAACGCTTCCGCAAGTCGCGCTTTCTCATTGTCGGCCGCGGCAAACCGGGTACGGAGCGCGACTACCTGGGGTCAAAAGGCCGGTATGTCGACTTCAGCGAACTGAAAGCGCTCTACGACAAGGTCGATCCGGTACAGGCCGCCGAGTGGGCCGAACGCTGGACAGGCCGGGCCACGAAGCTCGTTGCCGGAGACTACGTGGAGCCCAGCCAACCCGCCCCCGAAGCCATCCGCAAGGCGGGCGGCGTATACCTGGCCACGCTGAAACTGCTCCAGAAACACGGTACGGACACAGTCACCATGAACTGCCTGGGAGGAT
The DNA here is from genome assembly GCA_964555035.1 of uncultured Victivallales bacterium. Taxonomy (GTDB): domain Bacteria; phylum Verrucomicrobiota; class Kiritimatiellia; order UBA8416; family CAYOBW01; genus CAZKRK01. The sequence goes on from CAZKRK010000064.1 coordinate 2,565, forward strand.
TCTCATCGGGCAAGCTGCCGGCCTATCCCTGCCTGGGATTCATGCAGCTACTCAACGACGGCGCCCAGGGTGTCTGCGAAGCCATGCCGGACGATTCGATCGGCATGCTGATGGCCCGCATCCTGACGGGGCGCCCCGGCTTTGTGTCCGATCCGGCCCTCGACACGTCCAAGAACCAGGTGGTGTATGCCCACTGCGTGGGGACGACCAAGGTGTTCGGCACGAAGGGCGACGCGAACGGCTACCGCATTCGCACCCTTCACAACCGCGATCCGCAAGGCGCCTGCTCGGAGTCGCTCATGCCGGGCGGCTACATGACTACCTCGTTCCGCACAAACGCGGGACGCAAGGAACTTGTCATTCACCAGGCCAGGGCCGTGGGCACGCTGGACAGTGAACGCGGCTGCCGGACCAAGCTGCTCGGCGAAGTGCGCGGCGACATCGAGAAACTCTTCTACCAGTGGGACCGGTTCGGCTGGCACCGCGTAACCGTCTACGGCGACGTCAAAGAACCGTTGATGGAGTTCGGCAAAGCACTGGGACTGAAGGTCATCGAGGAAGCGTAGGACCGCCCGTATCCCCGGACCAACGCAACATGCCGCCTCCCATACGCCACTGGCGGATTGAACCTACAAGGAGCAGTTGCCGGTAGTCGGTGATCGGTGATCGGTGATCGACTCTGCCCTGTGATCCCGAGGACACCGCGGGATCACAGGGCAGAGTCCGAATTCAGTCGATCACCGATCACCGACTACCGATCACCGACCACCGGCAACTGCTCCTTTCAGGTTGAATGCTCCGGCGGGAGACAGCATCGATTGATGACTAGCGATTGATGATTGTTGATTTGTGAAGCCGGGAGCTGCACCCTCTACTTCGCCAATCATCAATCAGCATCCAACAACCCGTCAAACAGCTCGCGGTAGACGACCTCGAACGAGAGCAGTCCCGCGGGCACTTCCCCGATGTCCTTGGCGTTGATGGTGTAGGCCGCGCTCTGGATGCCGACGAGGCGGCCGTTCTTGAGAATGGCCCCGCCGCTCGACCCCCAACGGCAGAAGCCCCTCGCCAGGTACTGCGGTCCGCTGGTCGTTTCGGCAACCCCCACGATCTCGATCGGGTTGATCAGGAACGTCGGTTCGGCGTCGCTGTGGGGCCAATGGTAATGGCACAGGTGCAGAACCTCACCCACCGCGAGCTCGGGCTCATCCTCGGAAAAGAAGGGCAGGCAGGGCAATGCGTCCTTCGCGTCGACTTTCAACACGCAGAGGTCCTTGCCGTCAACGAACCGGGAGTCCTCCCGCCTGAGCCACTTCGCGACGTAGCGGTGTTCGTGGAATACGGCGTCCTCCCTGTCGACGAACTTGGTCTTGTGGTGATGCTCGAAGCCGGCCGGAACACCGCCGCTGCGTGTGCGCACCTTGATCCGGAACGAGTCCGCGTGAGCTTCGGCTTTGTTGTCCCAGCTCACGTGCCCGGCCGAGACGACGTGCCCCTGGGGGGTCACGAGCACGCCCTGTCCACGGCTGGTAGTCCCCTTGACCGTACTCTCCACAATCACGAAAGGCTTCGGATCCGAAGCCGCGAGGTCCCGCAGCAACCGCAGATCGGCCCGCCCTCCGGTCGACACGCAGCCGGTCAACGGCAGGGCAATCACGGCGGCAAGCAATGAAAGGTGCTTTGCCAGAGTCATGACACTTCTTCCTCCGTAGGTCCGATTTGCAATCGGACCCAACCCACGCCGGTTGCCGCAAACGACGCGGGGATCCTCACGTCTGAGCGGCGTTGGGTCCGATTGCAAATCGGACCTACGTCTACCGCAAATCCGCAACCGGCAGACAACGGCGGGACAAGTCATACGCAAGCGCTACGGGGCGCCGTAAGCTTCGATCTCGATGTAGTGGTTCATTTCGCCGGCGGTGCTGCCGTTGCTATAGAAGCGCACGTAGCGGGCCTTGGCGCCCTTGGCGTCGATGCGCCGGCCGAAGTGGGTGTCGATATACTCGTAGTCCTTGCCGATTCCCAGGCCGGAGGAGTTGTCGATGTCGTTGTTGAAGAGCGTGGTGACCCCGGTCGTGAAGTCGGCATCGTCGGAAACCTGGGCAATGACGTCACGGTACACGCGTCCCTGCGTGTGGTAGTGCCATAGAACGAGGGCGTGCAGCGCCGCCGACTGCCCAAGGTCCACCTGGACGTACTGACGTCCGGGACCGAACTCCACGTACGAGCCGTCGCCACCCTCTTTGTCGCCGTCGGTCAGCATCTCCATTTCGCCGATGATGGGCATGTCGTCGCTGCCGGTAACGCTCTTGCCGGCAGCCAGGTTGACGACACCGTCAGGAACCTTGAGGGCCGGCGGTTCCTTGTCATGCGGCCACGGGTCGAGATTCTTCGAGACGATCTTCTTCGGCGTCCCGACGAACTGCTGCCGGGGCAGACTCAGTTTCAGGTCGACCAATCCGGCGTTGGCCGTCTTCGGCTCAAGGGGTGTCGCTTCCACCACCTCCGGTTCGGCCGGTTTCGGCTCGGCCACCTCAGGCTCAGCGGGCTTCGGTTCCGCTGTCTCGGGCTCGACCGGTTTCACTTCCGTCACCTTCGGCTCAACCGGTTCCTGTTCCGTAGTCTCGGGCTTTTTGTCGGTGCACGACACCGCTGCCAGTGCGATGGCCACCATCAATACCGTCGTTCTCATGCTATCTCCTCCTTTGGTTTCCTTCTTATCGCATTCGTGGGCCGGATTTGCAACCGTTTGGTTTCACTTGTGTTGCGGCCAATGCCCTTCTCGGTCCCGGCCCGTTTGAGCGAGAAATGGACGTGACACCTTTGTCCAGTTCATGAATCCCGGCTGCAGATTTGCGGCAAACGTAGGTCCGATTTGCAATCGGACTCAACGCCGTTCAGATGTGGCATCCTCCTTCGTCATCCGGAACAACCGGCGGGGGTTGGGTCCGATTGCAAATCGGACCTACGTTTCGCTCGTGCCCACCCGGGCAAATCAGGCATAGACCATCGATCGTCTTTCTCGACATGGAGTCTCCGATGCTCCCGAAATGTGAGGACCGAGGCTTTTGCGGCCGGATTGCAAATCCGGCCCACTGGATAGTCACGGCACCCCGTATACGGCGATTTCCACAAATCGGGGGGAGTCGAAACTGCAATCGTCACCCGTCCACGCGCGCACGTAGCGGGCGGGCGTGCTCATACCCCCGCACGCCTTGCCCGTGTCCGCCAGCACAGGCCAGGGGGAGCTCTGGAACACGGGGTCCTCGCCCGTGCCGAATCCCAACGAGTTGTCTGCATCGCTGTTGTAGAGCGTGCGAACGTTCCGCGAGAAGTCGGGATCGTCCGCCACCTGGATGACCACGTCCGTGTAGACCCGCGGCTGCTTGTAGAAGTGCCAGACGGCAACCGCGTAGATCTGGTGCGTCTCTTCGAGATCGATCTGTACCCACTGGGCGCCGAACTCGGGTGCGAAGAAGTCGTGGTCGCCCGATTGCCGGGATCCGTCAGTCAAGAGCTCGGGGACCCCCATGAACGGCAGTGCGTCCCCGATGCTGCTGGTAACGGGTTTGCCCTCAGCAAGGTTGCCGGCGTCTTCGGGGACCATCACGACCTGGCGCACCCGGTTCGTAATGAAGTTGGGCGGCAGATCGACCTTGTCGACATACGGGTCCGGAGAGGCGCCTGCAACCACCCCCAGGTCCAGCTCGGCCATCGCCTGTCCACCCGAAAGGAACTCGGCGATGCACTTGTTGATCGCAAGCTGCACGGCGCGGCGGGTCTTGGACGCCTTTGTGACCGTGAGAACGACGTTGTTCCCCTCCATCGGCTCGGGGCTGAGAATAATGCCCGGTATCCAGTCGGTGACCATCTGTATGCCTCTGAATCTGTTCAGCCACTCCCTGGAGTAGATGAAGTCGGCCATCGACGGCGTCTCGTTGCACTCGTAGACGGCCAGGGCACGAACGTGGACCCGATCGGGTTCGATGGCCAGCACGCCCCGGATCGGACCGTGCAGGCCATACCCCACGAAGTCAACGGCGTGGCCGGAGATGCACCCGCCTTCGCGCACATCGTAGATGTTGGGGGCGTCGGTGCTGACGGTTACGTGCCGCTCGAAGAGCTCACGGATCTCCGCGCGGGGAGCGTCGACGTCGGCCAACCCGACACTTGTGACAATTGCGCGCAGACGCGCGGCGGATTCGTTTGCCTTGGCCCGCCGCCCCCAGAACATGTTGGCGAAAGTCAAGGCACTCGCGCAGCAGCACGAGAGGGTGACGGTGAACAGGACGGTGTACAGATTCCCACGCTTCATGTGTTCCTCCTTGTGGTGAGCCAATTCCGAGCCCCGCACCCGCCCGACAGAGCGGGTGACGGAGCCGTAGGACCTCGTGGCCAGCTTCCATTAGCTTAGTTTGTTGTTGCCGCTTGAGTGTCCTCAGCCACGGCTCGTCGGCCGACGAACCGCGCCCGGAATTGTCTATTTCTATTCACTTAGCCGCTGACAAAACCCCAACATGCACAAAAGCAGGATTCGTAACGGGAAGCAGAAGGCATCAGCCCTTGTCCTGGATCACTTCCCTCCTTGCGTGTTATTCGTTCAACAAACAGAAAACGCACCGCTCGTCCGGGACCTTTCGAGGCGCCCGGTTGAACGGTGCGTTTTCATATCCGAAGCTGGTTGTTTCCCCTACAGCTACTTGTCGAGGCCGTAGACTTCCACCTCGATGTAGTGGTTCATCTCGCTGGACGTGCTGCCGTTGCTGTACATGCGCACGTAGCGGGCCTTGGCGCCCTTGACGCCGATAGGACGTCCTTCGTAGGTTTCGATGTACTCCTTGTCCTTGCCGGCGCCGAGTCCGGAGGAGTTGTCGTGATCGTTGTTGAAGACGGTGGTTACGCCCGTGATGAAGTCGGGATCGTCCGCGAGCTGGACGATGACGTCACGGTAGACACGCGCCTGGCTGTGATAGTGCCAGATGGCAATCGCGTGGATTGCGGCGCTCTTGCCGAGGTCGACCTGGATGTACTGCCGTCCGGGTCCGAGCTCGACGTAGGAGCCGTCGCCGCCTTCCTTGTCGCCGTCCGTGATCTGCTCCATCTCGCCGATGATCGGCATGTCGTCGCTGCCGCCCACGTCCTTGCCGGTCGCCAGGTTGGCAACGCCCTTGGGAACATACAGCGGCGGACGCGGCTTGCCGCCCCGCGCGGGCTCCAGGTTGTCGGTCTTGAGCTTCTTGGGTGTCCCGATAAACAGGGGCTTCGGGAGCTTTAGCGCCAGCTTGACGCCGTCGCCGGCAGCCTTCTTGCTCGCGGCACACGTCCCACAACCAGCCTCGGCGACAAACGCCAGCCCCATCACGACCAATACCACTCCTGCTACTACTTTCTTCATGCTTTCCTCCGTCTCTTGCTTGACCTGGTCCGATTGCAAATCGGACCTACTTTTTGCCTTTGCCGTACGCGGCAATTTCCACGAAACGCGTCGCTTCGTCGGCACACCCGCCGTCCGTCCACACGCGAATGTACCGGGCGAGCGAACCGTCGTTGTTGCCTCCACGCAAATCGACCAGCTCACCCCACCAGGCGGCGCCGTAGGCGGTGTCTTCGCCCTTGCCCTCGCCGGTGGAATCGTCGTGGTCGTTATTGAACACGGTGCGCTTGTTCACCGTGAACTCCTCGTCGTCCGCGACCTGCACGATCACGTCGTTGTAGATGACCTTGTTCTTGTAGAAGTGCCACACGACGACCGCGTAGAGTGTCTCGATCTGACCGAGGTCGACCTGCACCCACTGCGGACCGAAGTCGAGCTCGACGAAATCGAACTGGCCGCACTTCTTGTTGTCGTCCGTGAGCATCGGAAGCGTGCCCTCGTAGGGATCCTCTTCCATGCTGCACGTAACCGGCTTGCCCAGGGCCAGGTTGACCGTGGCGGGCGGCACCATGAACGGCGGACGCTTGACGTCCTCGCGCAGGTGCGGCGGCGGCACGAGATTCTTGGGATAGCCGGGCGTGGCGCGCGTTACGGCGTCGGGCCCCAGCTTGAGATCGAGCACCTCGAGGATCTTGCCGCCGGCCAGGAACGACGCGATGGTCTTGTTGATGATCTTGGCCATCGAGAAGGTCGTCTTGGACGCGCCGGTAATGGCCTGCACGACGTTGGGTCCCTTGTCGGTCTTGCTGATCACGATCCCGGGCGCACCGTCCGTCATGAGCGGAATCCCGGGAAACTGCCCCAGCCACCAGTCGGAAGCGACCTCGCCGCCCAGACCGGGCGTCTCGTTGTGCTCGTAGATGCCGAGAGCCTTGATCTTGTCCTTGTCGGGCTCGATCGCCAAGATGCCCTTGATCAGGCCGTACTTGCCGCGACCGGCGATCTCGAGTCCGTAGCCGACAACGGATTCGCCGTCGCGCGCCACGTACATCTCCATCTCGCCTTCGGTCTCGAGCTCGATCCGGTCGTTGTAGGCCTTGACGATCTCCTTGCGCGGCTCCTCAACCGACGCCAGCCCCATCGTGGTCACAACGGCGCGGATCTTGACGAACTCCTCGTTGGCCTTGATGCGCTGCTCCCAGACCTTGTTGGCGCCGGTCAGGATGAGCGCGCAGGTGCAGCAAAGCACTACGGTGAATACCACTGTGTAAACGTTCCTGGTCTTCTTCATGCCGCGGCCCTCCGTCCAAGGGGTATTGCCTCGATCGCGTCGAGCGTCGGTGCGATCAGGTTGGCAAACAGGATCGCCGACATCATACCCTCGGTGTAGGTGGATTTGGCGCACATCAGCACTGCCGTCGCGCCGATCGTGAAACCGAAGAACCACTGGCTCGACCACTTGCGCGGAGCGCAGGACGGGTCGCAGGCCACGAAGCCGGCCCCCAGCATGAAGCCGTACATCGTGATCAGCCGGAAGGAGGTCTCACCTTCCGCGAGCGCACCGCTGCCTTCGAGCCCGTAGGCCGTGCTGACGCCGGCCGTGACGATTGCCAACAGAATCCGGGCGTTGCCGGGCTTGGCGACAATCATCGCAATCGCGGCAAACAGTCCCAGCGCGGCGGCGACCTCGGGACCGCCCATGACCTCGAAGTCGAGCGTGTCGAGCGATCCCAGGTAGGGCTGCTTGTCGACCAGCTTCGGAAAGCTGAACAGCACGAAGGCCTTCCCGACCACTACGGGCGAAAAGACGTGATGTCCCGTACCGCCGAAGATCTCCTTGCCGAAGAAGACCCCGAAGGCGCCGCCCGCGAAAATCATCCACAGCGGTATCGTCGGCGGCATGAACAGGGCGATCATGACACCGTAGGCAACCGATCCGCCCGTGAAGCTCTTCTTGCGGATCGCGGCAAAGAGCAGTTCGGCCGAAACGGCCCCGAGCACGGACGCCAGGACCATTGAAGGGACTCTTAATCCAAAGTAAGCCATCATGGCGCCGATACAGGGAAGAGCGGCGATGAGGGCGGCGGTCAAGTACCGCTGCATCTCGCGCCCATCCGGCGCATCCGGCCCGGCTGCGGGCTGGCTGCCGTCGGCCACGAAGAGCTTTGTGAGGTTTTCCATTTTCATTCCTTTAGCCTCGCATCCCTCGTGTTAGAACTTGTCGTAGAAGACCATGTCCGAAGGCACCTGCTTGTCGTCCAGGACCTTCATCGTCGCCTCGATCATGGGCGGCGGTCCGCACAGGAATGCCTGTCGCGGCCCTTCCGCGGCCATGTGCGCGATGACCGACTCGTGAATAAACCCGGTCTCGCCATCCCAATCGGGAGACTGATCCGGCTCGGACAGCGCGTAGTGCACATCGAGGTTCGGCATCTTCTCCTTGAGCGCCACGAACTCGTCGAAGTACATCGTGTCCGCGGTCGTGCGGGCGCCGAAATAGAGCGAGCACTTGCGTTCGGGCCAGTTGTCGCCCAGGTGCCGCAGCAACGAGCGCATGGGCGCCATGCCGCAGCCGCCGCCGACGCAGATCAGCTCGGTGCCGAGGTCCTCGGAGAGCTCGAACTCCCCGTAAGGGCCGGTCAGCGTCACCTCTTCGCCAACCTGAACGTTGTGCAGGTAGGTCGAGCCGAGACCGCCGGGGATCAGCCGCACGAGCAATTCGACCTCGTTGTTCACCGAGGGCGGGTTGCTGATGGAGTAGGCGCGGTAGACCGGCTCGCCCTTGGCCGGCACGCGTATCTGCACGTACTGGCCGGGCTTGAATTCCATCTCGGCCGGCTCGATCAGCTTCATGCGGATCTCGCGCGTATCGTGCGTCACCAGCTCGCCGTGCGTGATCTCGGCGCGGAACTCCTGAACGTTCAGGTAGTCCTCGCGCACGTGGATGACGATGTTCTCCTTTACCTTGACCTGGCAGGCGAGACGGGTCTGGTCCTCGATCTCATTCCGGGTCAGGTACGGGAGCTCGGTCGGCAGCAGGGGGCCGCCGCCGCTGTTTACGTTCACCTTACAGAACCCGCACGTGCCCTGGCCGCCGCAAGCGGAGGGGATGAAGATCTTCTCGCTGTACAGCGCCTCGAGCAGAGAGCAGCCGCCCTCGATCGTAAACGGGTCCTTGTCGTTAATCTTGACTTCACATGGTCCGTAGTTGGCCAGGAAACGGTTGGCAACCAGCAAAAGGGCCGCCAGGATTCCGCCAATGGCCGAAAGAACCACGAGTGCTTGCAAATAGATCATAATAGCAACCGTTGTCTCCGAATCCTTACTGCCCTACAGGTCAACCATGCCCGTAAAGCCCATGAAAGCCATGGCCATCAGGCCCGTCACAAGCAGCGTGATGCCAAGTCCCTTGAGGGGCGCAGGCACGTCCGAATGCTGCAACCTCTGCCGGAGTCCCGCCATCAGACAGATGGCCAGCATCCAGCCCAAACCGGACCCCAGTCCGTAGAAGGCCGTCTCCACGAGGCCGAACTTGAGCTCCGGGTCGATCATCAGCAGGTTCACGCCGAGAATGGCGCAGTTCACCGTGATCAACGGCAGGAAGATACCCAGGTTGTAGTACAACACCGGGCTGAACCGCTCGATGACCATCTCAACCAGCTGCACGAACCCGGCGATCATCATGATGAAGATCAGGAACGAGAGGTAGGTCAGGTCCGCCTCGCACAGCGGCGCGCCTTCAACCAGGACTCCGAAGTAGATCCCGTAGTTGATTACGGCCGTGCAGAACGTGACAAAGGTCACGGCCACGCCCAGGCCGAACGCCGTGCGCAGGTTTCTCGATACGGCGATGAAGGAACACATCCCCAGGAACTTGGCCAGCAGGATGTTGTTCGTCAGAATCGCGGCCAACAGGATAACCGCGGCGCCTCCCATAACGGACTCATGCATCGGCGGCCTCCGGGTGTTGCTCGGTGGGGTCGACCGACGGCCATATCGACCGCACGATCCACACGACGATTCCCATTGCCAGAAACGCGCCCGGCGCCGCGGCAATCAACTGCACATTCTGGAAGCCCGCGGGAGTGACCGACAGCCCGAGGAGCGTACCGTTCCCCAGCGGCTCCCGGATCAGGGCGATAGCCAGCAGCACGATCGCATACCCGAGGGCACTGCCGAAACCGTCCAGCGCGGACATCAACGGCCCATTGCGCATGGCATACGCCTCGCAGCGGCCAAGGATGATGCAGTTGGTAATGATCAGCCCGACGTAGGGACCCAACGCCTTGCTCATATCGAAGTAATACGCCCGCAGGAACAGATGCACGATGATCACCAGCATGGAAATCACCAGCATCTGTGCAATCAGGCGCACGCGATGCGGAATGACAGACCGCATCAACGAAACCAGCAGCGAACTGAGGGAGCCGACAAACAGCAACGCCGCTCCCATCACCAGCGTGGTGCTGACCCGACCGGTCACGGCCAACGCGGAGCAAATGCCCAGCGTATACCGGAGAATGGGGTTCTCGACCCCTACCCCGTCCTTGACCGGTTTCAGCGCCTCGCTGCCACCTAGACTCAAGCCACCCATACCTTACCTTTCACCTACTTGCTCGGGACGGACAAGAGCGTCCGTCCTACCGCAACGGCGGAGACCGCCGTCTCCATCGCTCAACACGCGCCACCCCACACGCAATACGCAACACGCGACACGCGACACGCGCCACGCGACACCCCCTACGCCTTGAACGCGTCGGGAGCGAACTCGATCTTCTTACCGGCTTCGATGGCCGGGATTGCATTCAGCACGGCCACGGCCGTCGGATACGCGACGTCCGCCGGGCACGTCAACAGCTTCGGGTTGTTCGCCCGGACAGCGCCGAAGAAGTTCGCCAGGTGGAACTGGTGCACGTTCGTCGTGTCGAACAACTCCATGTCCGCCTTGGCCTTGTCGCTCTTGTTGCGCAACGCGTCAACCAGGGGAATCGACGGAATCGCGTTGAAACTCGAACGCTCGACACCCGCCATCCAGGCCGGCAGCGTGTCGATCATGCTCGGCTCGGGGATGTAGTGGCATTTCTTCGGGGACTCGGACAGAATGATCGTGCCCTTGTCGCCGCCGTACTTCTCGTAGTAGCTGCCAAAGCCGTTGGTGTTGATCACCTGGTAGAACGCGCGCGCCGAACCGTGCTTGGTCTTGTACTCGTACAGGCACAGCACGTCCTCGTACCACTCGAGGTCGGGATAGTAGTCCATGCCGCCCACGGCCATCACGCTGCTCGGCGTTGTGTGCAGGAACCACTCGAAGATGTCGATCTGGTGGCTGCCGAGGTCGGCGATCGGACCGGCCGAGTATTTCTTGAACCAGCGCCAGTTGAGGAAGTGCTCCATGCTGTCGTAGCCGAACGTGGTCAGCACGTCGGCCGGAATCTTCACGCGGTCGGGACAGGTAAGCAGCTCCTGCTTCGGGCGGTTCCACTGGCCGTAGAGGTTGGTCAGCTTGCCGCATATGCCCTCGTTGATGCACTCGAGGGCGTGCAGGTAGACCGGGTTGCTGCGGCGCTGGTGACCGATCTGCAGCATCTTGCCGGTCTCGCGCATGGCCTTCACCATGTCAGCCGCCTTGGTAATGTCGTTGGACATCTCCTTTTCGCAGTAGACGTGCTTGCCGGCCTTGAGGCTGGCGATGGCGTGCTCGGCGTGCATGAAATCGGGCGTGCCCACGATAATGGCGTCCAGCCCGGCTTCCTTCTCCAGCAGTTCCTTATAATCGGTATAGGTGCGCACGTCGGGATTGTGGCGACGCAGACGCCCCTTGGCGTAGCGGAGGTTGTAGGACTCCCAGATGTCGCAGACGGCCTCGAAACGGACGCCGGGGATCTTCATCGCGTCCGCCAGGAGCACGCGCCCCTGCTTGCCGACTCCGATGAAACCGACCTTGATGGCGTCACCGCCCGCGGCCGCGTTTGCTTCCTGTGCCATCGCTACCTTGTTGAGCAACACCGCCCCTGTGCTCGCTGCCGCTGCCGTCTTCACGAAGTCCCGTCGGTTGATCTCCATGGTTCCTACTCCTTGGGGCCTGCGTGCCCCCGTCTTCGGTTACTATCCTATCAGAAGTACGGAACAGCGTCTTTCCACCGTCCCGGGCGGCCCTCGGGCCGCGCTCTTTCCGCAAAAGCCAAAAAACGGCAAAGCGCGGATAGTTGCAATTCATGTCATCCGCGTCAAGCGGTTTCCCTCCTTACAGACCCGGAATGGCGGCAGCGACGCCTTGCGCCGGAGACCCGTCCGCGTTTCTGATCCTCATGCTCGCGGACCATTCACCGCCGCCCTGCGTGATCTTCACCAGTAGCCGATTCGCGCCCTGTTTCAGGTCCGCATCGGCACGGTCACTCCCCGCCTGATGCGGACGAGTCACGTTGTTCTTGTGTACCACCTTGCCGTTCAACCAGACCTTGATCCCGTCATCACTGCCCATCTCCAGGCGCACCTTCCGCGCTTTGGGCGAACTGACGCTCGTGAGCAGATAGGCCACCCGGGTCTCACCGCCAAACTCACGGTCAAGCATCACCTGGCCGTTGTCGATCTTCGTGACAGGCCGCCACTTCACATTCTTTGCCCCGGGATCCTCGGGCGGAAACGCCGTGTCAAGCAGCCGGTCGCTCCCCAGCCCGCTCTTTGTGTAAGGTCCCGAAACCAACCAGGACGTGACATAGGATCTGCTCCTGCCGATTTCGTCCAGGGCCGCCCCGGCTTCCTTGACCAACCCCTCGTTCTTGAAGGTGGTCACCTTCTTCAGGGCGGGAGTCGCCGCCGCGGGGTCGGCCGCGGCGAGTGCCTTGGCGACGCTGCCGTACGCCAGCTCGGCTTCAGCCCGCAGGCCGGACTGCGAGAGAAACGGCTCGACCAGGGCCAGCGCATCACGGTGCGCCAGAGCGCCGAGACCGCCAAGCACGACCTTCTTGTCTTCCGGACGCGTTGCGACCTCCAGGGCCTTGCGGTACATGCCGACGCCGTCCACGCCGCCCGCCCTGGCCGCAAACCCGCAGTAGCCGCGCAACGCCAGCACCTTCGCGCCGACGTCCGCGTCCCCTTGCGCAATCTGGAGAAGGTCAGCCGCCGGCTCGTCGTCTTCCCAGTCGGCCAACGCCCGCACTACCGCCCGCCGCCGGGCCACGTCACTCGACTTGAGTTCCTTCCGCAGCGCCGCCAGCGCGACGGCGCCGCCGGCCCGCTTCAGGATGCCGATCAGCGCCTCGGCCGTTTCGGTTTTCGCCTTGGCAAGAGCGACGGCTACGGGCCGTGACACATCGTCGGGATTCTCCGCCCGCGCCGCAATCATACCCAAAGCCCTCTCCATGCCCCGGCGGTCATCGGCATCGCCGGTTGCCGTCAGGACGCTCAACACCGGCGCGACCTCCGCGGCGCCACCGATCGCGGCCAACGCCCTGGCCGCCGCCTTGCGCACGTTGGCGTCCTTGTCCTTGACGGCCGCCACGAACGACGGGAGCGCAGTCTTCTCGGCACGCGCGGCCAGGACATCGACCAGGCGACAACGCAGCGCGCCGTCGGTGGTTCTCTTCAGCTCCGATACGAGCACGCCGCCCGCCTTGGCATCGCCCACGCAACAGAGACTCTCGTAGGCGGTCTTGCCCACGTCACCCGGCTCCTTCAAGGCCGCCAGCAGAACAGGCACGCTGCCCTCGTTGCCCAACACGCCCAACGCGCGCAACGCGGCCTGCCTGGCCGCAGGATCCTTGCTCCCGGCCACGGCAGCAACCGCGGGCGCCGCCGCGGCGTCGCCGCGGGCGGTCAATGTACCGATCAACGCAACCTGAACGGGCGGCGCCAGCGACGCCAACTGGTCGGCGATAGCCTTGGTGACGGTTTCTCCCGCCGGCAACTCGGCCACGGCGCCGACGGCGTGCTTCTTGAGCACTTCGTCGTCGCCTCCCAACACATTCACCAGGGCCGGTACGACGCGCTCCTTTTCGGCTATTACCAACCCGCGCAGCGCAGCCACGCGTACGCGCGCCGGTTGCGCCGCGGCGAACAGGGCCTTGTACAGACCGACCGCGCCGCTGTTGTTGCCGGTCTTCGCCATCCGTTCGGCACAGGTCAATTGCGCGTCCGCGAGCGCCACGTCATGACCCTTGACCTTTCCGCTCGTCAACGCTTTTGCCGCGTCGGCAGTGCCGATCCGGCCAAGCGCGGCAATCGCGGCCTCGGCCAGTTCCCTGTCGCCGCTCGAGACAAGCGCAGCGATGGCGGGAACGGCGCCGGCGTCCCGCCTGGCGCCCAGCGTACCCACGATCCCCGCCTTCTGCGCGGGGGCGGCCTTGCCGAGGGCCTCGCGCAAAACGGCGTCAACCCGCGGCGACTCGATGGTCTGAAGCGCAAAACGCGCCATGTGGGAGAGCTGCTTGTCCGTGAGCAGCGAGGCCAGGACAGGCACGCACTTCTCCGTGCCGCAACGGCGCAGCATGCGACAGACGAACTGCTTGCAGGCAACCGTGGCTTCCGGACTGCCCAGGAGATCGATCAGGCCGCCCTCGATCGATGTGAGCTGCGAAGGCGTTGCTCCACGGAGCTCCGCCTCGATCGCGCCAAGGCCGGACCGGTTCTGGCCGAACTCGTACTTGAGGACAGCACTGTAGTCGGTCTTCTTGCTCAGTTTGCTGCTGGGGGTCGCGTCCGCCCGGAGATCGCCCAGCGCATACTGGATGCCGGCCAGGTAATGCTGCAGGATAGCGGGGTTCCAGAAGATCTCGTTGTTGTGCCCGAACGAGCAGTAGAAGACGCGTCCCTTGCCGTACTCTCGAATCCATGAAATCGCGAAATCGTTGTCCTTGCGCTTGATTCCCCTGACGTCGCGGGTCTTGTCGTCGGACATGTCCAGGCTGACGAGCACGCGCAGCGTGTCACGCGAATACGCGCCCTTGACCTGGTAGATCTCATCCCCGATCTGGAACCCCTTGCCGCCGAATGCCTTGTTGAGCGGGTGCGACGGATCGTCCACCTTCACGGCCCACGTGCCGCCGGCGCCCCAGGGGTGACCGTCAAACTGCCCCCCCTGCATGGCTGCCGCTTCGGGCCAGTTGTAGAAGTTGTCGGACGAGGCGTGGATGCCGACGAACCCCTTGCCGCCTTTCACGAAATCGAGCAGCGCTTGCTTGCGCGCGGGATCCGTGAACCCCAGGCGTGTCGTGTTGTTGAACAGTACGGCGTCGAACTTCGCCAGGCTGGCCGCGTCCAGGGCTGCCATGTCCGATGATATCTCCGCCTCGTAGGCGCCCGTCTTCTCTCCCAGCATTTCCAGCGCCTCGCCGGCCAGAGGAATGCACCCGTGGTAGAAGCCCTTGCACAGGTTGAAGACCAGCAGCTTCCGCGGGTTTGCCGGCTTGGCGGGCGCACTCGCCGGCAAGGCCGCCCGCACCTTGTCCAGCTCCTCCTTCGCCGGCGGCTTTCCCTGTGCCGCAACCGCAACCGACTGACATACGACCGCCGCCACCATGGACAACGTGAGCATCCGCGAACTCTGCGTCATTCAATCTCTCCTGACATAATCCAGCGAATGGTAATCTAAAGGAGTGGGGCATAAATGTCTTGTAAAATAGCGGCTTCTTTTGGTAGATTTACAGCATCCGCTTTTTTGCAATGTGTCCCTAATAAACAAATGTAATATATTGCTGTATCTCATGTTACTTAGTTTTCAAGACTCCTGTATCAGCATTTGCTTCGGTATTTAATGATGAATGGCCATTCTGAACTCAAGCAGAAACTCATTGATGCACTCGGGAACTACCCCCAGATAGAGAGACTCTTCGATCATCTCCCGGAGGTGTACTTCTTTGCCAAGAACCGTCAGGGGCAGTTCGTGATGGCGAACGAGAGTTTCGCGCGACAGTGCGGTGTGCGGGATGAAACCGACCTGATCGGCAAGACGGACTTCGACTTCTTCCCCACCGACCTGGCCGGCACATACGCCCAGGACGATCAGTATGTCCTGCGCACCGGCAGGAGCATCGTCAACCGGGTCGAGCTTTTTGTCGACCGTGACGGCGTGTTGAACTGGTTCACGACAACCAAGGTGCCGCTGGTCGATCGCGAAGGCACGGTCGTGGGCGTTGCCGGGACGGCGCGGGATTTCCACGAGGCGCGTCACGCCGTTCAGCCCCACGAACAGATGGCCAGGGTTGTGCGCTACATCCGTGACCACTACGGCGAACAGATCCCCATCGCCGACCTCGCCAGCCTGGTCAGCCTCTCGGTCAGCCAGTTCCAACGCCGCTTCAAATCCATCTTCCACTTGACCCCGCTGCAATACATCAACCGGATCCGCATCAACGCCGCCTGCCGCCAGCTCCGGGAGAACGACGACACCATTTCCACCGTCGCCCTGCGTTGCGGCTTCTACGATCACAGCTACTTCACCAAGCAGTTCGTCAAACACATGGGCCGGCTCCCGAAAGCGTACCGCGCCAGGGAACAGGCCGAAACGGGGCGGGAGTGAGGTTGGTTGATTGGTGCATTGGTCAATTGGTGCATTGGTTGATTTGGTTGTCGGCGGAACCAGCCGGATACTCCAGCCCCGCCTGTCATCCCGAGCGAAGCGGAGCGGAGTCGAGGGATCTCAAGAACTGGAAACCACTCCGGACGTGATTGCAGTTCCCGAGATCCCTCGACTCCGCTCCGCTTCGCTCGGGATGACGGGGCGGGGTTGCAGTTTCACTACCGAATTGTCCAGGTCCCCAACTCCCGGGGGCGGGGCTGACCAGAAACTCCACCCCTCTTACTCTTTCCCCTACTCGTCCCCCCACTCGAAGGAGACAATAGGATAACGAGCAGGGGGGAGTGAGCAGGAGAAGCAATTCCACACTTGCGAAAGTGTGGAATTCAGAGGCAATCCGCCAACTCGATGCGGCCGGCGCAGTCGTAACGGACGGCGTCTACCGCGTGCGTCTGGAATTCACCGAGGACAACTCGAGCTACTCGGGCAAGCCACTCGGCCCCACCACGCCGGCCGGTTTCCTCGAATTCACCAAGGGCGCGTCGGACGTGTCGCTCAATCCCGCCGGAGCGGCAAACTACACGGGGGTTTCCCTCGCATACACGGCGTACACACCCATCGCCGATGCGGGAAGCGACATCGAAGTCACGGACAACGACGGACACACGGACACCGACTCGCTGAGCGCGACCGTCCGCCCCGCGGGCTACGAGCCCGGTCTCGTTGCACGCTGGGAGTTCGAGGCAGGCGACGTCACCACGGACTCTAGCGGCTACGGACACGACGGCACCCTCCGGAACGGAGCCGCATGGGTAGACGGGGGCCGGATCGGCGGTGCAACCTACTACGACGGCGCCGATGACCTCATGGCCGTTCCCGACAGTGTCCACATCAATTCGGGCACACACGGAAAGCGAACCGTGGCAGCCTGGATGCTCGCAAACGATCCGTCGATCTCCGGCCGCAAGCAGATCGTGTACGAAGAAGGCGGCGCAACACGCGGGCTGGCCATCTACCTGCACGACAGCCGCGTCTATCTGGGCGGGTGGAACGACGAGGCAAACGAATCCAACTGGTCCGGCACGTACCTCTCCTCGACAAACGTGATCGCGGGCAAGTGGCACCACGTCGCCATGGTCCTCAACGGCACGGCCGTAACCCAGCCGGACGCTTTCGTCGCCTATCTCGACGGCATTCAAATCGGCAGCGGCGAGGGATCCCAGCTATGGGGTCACAGCGACGACATCGGCATAGGCGGCCTGAACGGCAGCACCCTGCTGCACGACGGACAGCCTACCGGCACACACGGTTTCGCCGGCAAGATCGACGACGTGCGCGTCTACAACCGCGCCCTGACCGCGGCCGACATCGACACACTCGCGCGCAACGACCTCGACCGCGACAACATGCCGGACGACTGGGAGCGCAACGTCAGCGGCGGGACGGTCTTGCGCCCGGACGACGACGATGACGGCGACGGACTCTCGAACCTGGCCGAGTACCATGCCGACACGCACCCGACCAACGGCGCCTCGGTTCTGCGCCTGACGGGCATAGACACACCGGGCGGCCTGCGCCTGGCCTGGCAGGGCGGCACCGGAGCGCAGCAGCGCCTGGAATACATCGAGGGAAACCGCCCGGCGGCCACGGGCTGGACCCCGCTGATCACGCTCGACCCGCCAACCCCCGCGGCAACAAATGCGCTCCTGGCCCCACCCCCATCCGGTACACGCTTCTACCGCATCCGCGCCGTGCGGCCGTAGACAAACCCGATCCGAAAGGGCAACGCTTGCAGCCTCGCCGCGGAACGGTGCAGGAGCACCGCACCGCTCTACGGAGTCCCGCGCGCCGCCACCCTCCTTCGTAGACTCGCCGCAGGTCGGCGCGACGCGCCGACCGGAGACGAGAAGCGGCGCCGACCACGCTTGCGCCCTCCGCGGGGCGGCTCCGGGAGCCGCCCCGCTACGAACGCTCTACGAAGGGCGCTATTCCCCGAGTGAAACCCTGTAGAAACGAGTTCTCGGCATACCGGTGTTCGTCCACACACACACCGGCAACGTCGCCGTGATCGGACCGGCGGCGTGTTGCCAGCCTCCCGTGAGCAAGGCGTCGGTGTAGCTGAGCGAGTAGCTCCTGCCCGATACGCTGCTCCACCGGATGACCGCGTCGCCCGCCGGCCCGGAGCCGAACCCGACGATTCCAAGGTACGACGCCGGATCGGCCGGGTCTGTCCCCGCGTCGTACTCGTGGCGGTCGGGAAATCCGTCTCCGTCCCAGTCCTCGGCGGCCCCGCCGGCGGACTCTTCGAGCCGGCCAAAGTGGGTGACCTCCCACAAATCGGCCAACCCGTCGCCGTCCGTGTCACGCGACTCGTCCTCGACCGGCGAACAGGCCGCAAAAACCGAACCGGAGGCGACGTTCATCCAGCAGGTGCGAATCCACTCGGGTGAACGTGCCGTTGTCGACAGGCGCACTTCGTCCATCAAACCGTTGTAGTCGCCCCAGTCGTCACTGCCGGCGCGGGCAATCCCGAGCGAAAAGGGCGACCCCTGGCCGCTGGCGAGACCCCCGCTCCACTGCGACCATCGCCCCGCTTCCGTTCCGTCCACGTACAGCACAAACGAATTGGCGACGTTCGCGTCGTAGGTCACTGCAACGTGCCGCCAGGTACCGTTCTCAACTCCGGCACTCGCGGTGGCCGGGGTCGTGCCCTCGACCTGCGTGTCCAGGTAGATCTCCACGTTACCGCCGTCAGTACCGATTTCAAAATTGTCGTTGTTGTTGTTCGAGCTCTGTGCGACCAGCACGTTGTCGACCTTGTGATTGGATGCATCGGTGCGATCGGTGCGGCGGTTAAACCAGAGGGAAACGCTGAAGGCCGTGGGGGCATCCATGGCATTGATGTCGCCGAAAGACACGTAGTCGTTGTCGCCGTCGAAATCCACACCGCCGCCGATCAAGCCGGCGGCGTACGTGGCCCCGTTGACGGTCCCGTCATGCGCGGATGCCGTTGAGTCGCTCGCATCCTCGGCTAGATGCCACACCCCAACATAGCCGGCGTCCCAGGGCGCACCGTCGGTCGCGCCTCCCGGGACGCTGACAGGCCGTCCCCAGTAGGCCCATAGGCTGTCGTGCGCATCCGAAAGCTCCGGCATCGTCACCCACACGAGGGAAACGCCGTTCGTGTTCCAGTCCTCGATTTCGTAGTCCAGAAAGACAGCTTCTCCAGCATCGGTGAAACGGAGGTCCGCACCGTCAGACGGCGAGGCAAAATCGGCGTACGTGAAGCCGGTCAACCCTTCGTGGAATCGAATCAGGACAGGAAGATCCCCGAGCGGAGTCGACCCGTGCGGGGGGTTGAGTCGAATCTCCATCCTGAACGGCCAATGCGACGGTCCGGCTGTTCCAAAAAAAGCAGAGTCAGCGCACCAGAATTCGCGTCCGAAACGCGTCGCACCGTAGCGGTAGTAGTACGTTGTTCCGGGCAGAAGCCCATCCACGTCCCACGCCAGTGCGCCCGGCACGGATGGCCCCAGTTCCACCTCATGTTCCCAGGCGGACCGGTTCGTCCCCCCATCGGTTGCCCCCCAGCAGACAAACGACGAATCGCTCTCCGCCCCGGCCTGGTTCCCGTTCAGCCGGGCGCTCCCCTCGGCAATGTGCGACGCCCCGTCTCGATTGTCCATCCGCGGCACATCGTAGACATGTACCCGAACGCCCGGCGACGCGCGCGTGCCGGCACCGTCCGTGACGGCCGCCGAAAACACGTACGTCCCGGTGCCGAGCGGCGGCGCTATCGTGCAGGAGTACGGGGAGGCGGTATCCCTCGCCAGAAGCGTGGTTCCTTCGTACAGGTCCACGTGCCGGACCGGCGGCGCCACGAACTCGTCATCCACGGCCGCCGCGATGTGCAAGGGCTCATGCGAGAAATGGACGCTCCCGTCGGACGGAACGGCCAGGCCGATCCCGGACGGCACGACGCCGGGACTGGCCGATGCGCCGACCGTCCAGCTCGCCGGCCCGTTGCCGTACGACCTGCCGGGACGCCTGAGCAGGGGACGCCCCGTCCCGTCCGCCGCGTCATTCCACGGCAACCGGTCGAAGTACCACACCTCGTCCGCGACAATCCACGCGATACCGTCGCCCGGCGGGTCCACAAACTGTGGCCACTCCAGCCCCAGCCGCTCACCGTCGTTCGCCAGGCGTCCATCGTAGGGGCCGAAGAGCCGCACCTGCCCGTTTGTCAGCCCGTAGCGGACGCAAAACGCGGCGGCGGCCGCGGCATTGGTCGGCGCAAAGGGCACGACCACCAGGTACTCGCCGACGCCTACCGTGGTGTTGCTCGGAAAGGTGAACGCCACGCCGCCGTCCAGCCGCCACGGTCCGACCTCGGTCCACAGGTCCACGGGCACGGCGGTGGGATTGTGCAGCTCGACGTACTCATAGAGACGCTGGTCTTCCACGGGATGGTACATGATCTCGCTGATCGCCATGTGCGCAGGCGGCGTTCCGTTGGCCGCGTCCCTGGTCGGCAGCAGCGTCTGCCACGGCCCATCGCCGTCGGGATAGCGCCCCAGGCTCACTCCGTTTCCCTGCCCCTTGAATGCCACGGCGTCCGCAACGCGGTCGTTCGTGCCGCCGGGCAGGTAGGAGAGGAACACCTGCTCGCCGGCTTTATCCAGCCCGAACCCGTTGGCGATCGGATTGTGGAACCCGGTCACCTCGTCGAAGCCGATCCAGTCCCCACCCGCCAGCAATACATCCGGCAGCGCCCACTTCTTCAGGTCCGCGGCCGAATCGCTCAGGTACCAGCCTGCCAGTGAAACGGCGGTGCTGGCGCAGTTGAAGAGCTCGATCCAGTCGTTCGAATCGTATTCGGGTTTGGCAGCGTTCGTGTAATCGGTGTGCGCCGTGATTTCATTGAGCACAACGTCCCGCGCGGGGTGAGGATCGGCGCGGCCCGGAGAGCCGTCGACAAAGGCGCTCGCGCGCCAGTTGCCGGGATAGTCCAGCAGGCTGCCGGCAAGAGAATCGTCAACAGCGGGCACGAGCGAGTGCCCCGCCCCGTCGGCGCTCGGCGGCCACAACCTGGCATCGTTGTAGCTGAACGACGAGACGGTCCGTCCCAGGGCGTCGACGAGGGCGATCCTCTCGCCGGCATCGTTCAGCGACGAGAGCGGAAAGTGGTGCTCCTGCTGGAACACCCCCGCCACGGGCAGGCCGCCGCCGTAGCGGTTCGTGAAAGCCGCCATGTCCCTGACGACAACAGCGCACTCGCCGGGACCGAGCGTCGGCACGGCCGACGCCGAGAAGTCGAACGTGATGCCGTCGTCGAAGCGCAAACCTGCGAGCCACACGCTATGATCCGACGAGTTGCGGATTTCGATGAACTCGAAAGCCCCCGCCGAGGCGGCAACGTTGGTCTCGCCGCCGCGCGGCGGCCGCGGATTGTACATGACCTCGGATATCTCCAGCGGCACGGTCTCGCGCGTGACGAACCAGGCCTCGGTCAGCGCACTCCACTCCCCGGACACGCTACGGGCACGCGCCTTGACGAGAGTCGTGTGATCCAGCGCAACGGGCGCGCCATACAGCGCCCCCACCGCGTCACCGCTGCCGTACTGGCGCGGATCCGAACCGTCCGTGGTGTAGTAGATGTCGTGGCCGGCGTCCATGGACAACTCGATTCCCTCGTCGAACGCACCGCCGGCCGCGCCGAACACCGGCGCTTCGACCGAGGGGAAAAGCCCGGCAGCACGAAACTGCTGCACGAAGATGTCCGTGCGTTGCGGGAAGTAGTCGCTCACGAGCTGCCGGTTCAAGGGCAGCCAGTGATCGTTGCGCGTGTACAGCTCATAGGGCCCCTGGTCACGCCGGTCCACATCGCGCCGGTGATCGCCCCACCGCGCCGTTTCGAGCACGATGGCCTTGTCGAGCTCGTTCACGCCCTCCATCCAGCGCGCCGCCGCAACCGCGGGCGTCAACAGGCCGTCACCGAAACAGTGACGCTGCATGTGGTCGGCGAGCAGGAGACGGAATTCGGCGTTTCCTTTCAGCTTGTGAAAGATGCCGGTCGGCTTGTTGTTCCGATTGAGTCCCAGCCGGTTCTCGTTGACATTCTCAACCGAGCGCTCCACGTCCCAACAAAAGAACTTGTAGCCGGCGCCGGGCGCGCGGTATCGCGCCGAGTACCAGTTCTTTGTGTCCCAGTCGAGGTGCCCCGTGTAGTACTCCACCAACATGTAGTCGATGAAATTGGGGACATCCAGGTAGTCCTGAATGGCCTCGTAATCCGCGTTTGCCGCCAGGCCGGCATTGGCGAGAGCCACCATGGTATTCCACGCCGCCGTATCGCCGTCGACGGCTTCGCCGCCGTTCAGTGCGTCCCAGTCGTCCTTGTCGCCACCGAAGTAGGCACTCTGAAACGGAGCCGATGGTCGTTCGACTGCTTCGTACACGCCCCAGTACAGTCCGTTGATGTAGAAGTGCACGAAGGCGCCGTGCGAAGAGGGACGCCCCATGGCGAGCTGCGTGTGGCGCGCAAACTGGTCTCGCAACATCGTGCAGACCGTGCGCTGGTGCGGCCCCGGATGCAGCCAGTGTTCTCCCAGGACGCTCCTGAAATTCAACGTGTCGAACGTGTCGGTTGCCGAAGGGTCGTCGCCAAACACGGGGAACACGAACTTGGTGGGACCGTAGTCTGCCTTGAACAGTGCGCGGAACGTGTGCTTTGGCGTCTTGTCCGGCCGCCGGTTCCAACCTCCATAGATGCGAACACCGCAGTTCACCTGCTTGCCGCCGCGTTCGTCGAGGGAGATGAATTCGATCGAGCCGGGCCTCTCCCACGCAACACCGCTCTTGAGCGGATTGGCATAGATGCCGCCGACGGCCGGGTCGGTGCTTGGATTGAAAAGGTCGTTCGTGTTCATGACGAGCGATACGGTCGGGATCGCGTAAAATGCTTCGCGCGCCATACCGGCGTAGGCGGCGTTGGTCACGATCTCGGGATCCATCTCGTAGTCGGCAGGGGCCTTGTTGTCGGGCCATCCGGCGGCGCCGTCATAGCCGAAGAAGTCCGGGAATCCCGGCGGGCGGGCCGGCTGATGCAGAACCTGCTCGGGAAAAATGTAGGTGTGGCAGTCGACGTTGGACGGTTCGTAGCCGGCCCTGTCGGCCACGGCGCGCAGGGTGGTCGTATTTGTGATGGGGATCGGCCCGGTGTAGACGATGCCATTGGTGTCCCCAGGCAGAACCGCGGGCATGCTGCCGTCCAGCGTATAGACAATGGTGACGTCTTCCGTGTCGCACGAGATAACCACGCTGACGGGATTCGTGTAGAAACCGCGATCGTGGCTGAAACGCGTGTCGGCCACGAAGTCGGCAAAGTCACCTGAGTTCATGGCGCCCGGCGTGGGTCCGGTGAAGTAACGCGTGGGCGAATCGGGTCCGATGCGGGAGCTCTCGAATTCAAGCTCCGGCATGATGAGCATCGGCGACCGGCCGTGTCGCAGGCCGTGGATCGCAAGTACGTTCGTGCCGTTCACGAGGACGCTGCCGGGATTCGCAATCGACTGCGGCTCGAACACCAGCGCCAGCGAATCCGCTCTGGCGGCCCCGGCGGCCGAGTTCCACACGGCAGGTGTGGGCGCATTGGTCGCGGCGACGGGATGGCCGTTGACATAGGCAACGTAGCCGTCCGCGTACTTCATCTTCAGTCGCAGACCCGTGGCGTCCGCGGGGTCGCCAAACGAGAAACGCTGCCGAAGGTAGACCGTTCCCTGCATCCGGCCGTAAAGGTCAGTGCCGATCAGCCCCTCGAAGCTGGAGCCGAAGCCAAGGCCCGTGAGCCCGTTGCTCCAGCCGCTGTCGTTGAAGCCGACGCCGGTCCACGCCGTACCCAGGGTCCCGTCGGACGGCACGTGGTAGGTGCACGTCTCCCCGCTTTCGATCAGCGAGCGGGCCGTTACTACAGTCTTCAGACCGAAAGAAATGCCGCTTCGCTGTTCGGGATACGACGGCGCGTACTGGTGCGCCACGGTGGAACCGTCAGGCTTGACCAACGCCAGATACTCCCCGTCGCCGCTGAGTCTGAAGTTGGTGTGCAGTTCTTGCCCGGCCGTTGTTTCGTCGCGCCCGGAAGCGAAGACAACCAGGAACCCGCGCGGCGCGATGTTCGTGGCGGGAAATGACCACATGGCCGGGTCCCGCGGATCGTCGGTTAGGCACCAGCCGGACACATCGGCCGCACTGGTGGACGAATTGAAGACCTCGATCCAATCCGACGATTCGCCGTAGCGATCCAACAACGAATCGTCGTTTATGGCCATGAATTCGCTGATCAGAAGCTCGGCCTGCACTGAAACAGCCACCGCCACGGCAATGGCTGCCGCAAACATCGCCATCCTCCGTTTCCCGCACCCGGTCATTGGAAATCCCCACGTAGTCGCTTCATTAACAGCACTATCGTAGCATGGAATGGCGTACCTCAACAAGCCGACCGTCTTTTTCGCCAGCAATTCTCATTATGGCCACGCCCCCTGCGACCTTGTGTCGCAGGAGCGG
>CAZKRK010000065.1:0-26924 GCA_964555035.1 uncultured Victivallales bacterium
ACGCCACTCCGCGCCGATCCGCGTTGCGTCTCGGGCTGCGTGGCTCACTACAAACAGGGAGCGCGTGCGTTGGGTTTGTAGTCAGGCTCGCAGTAGCGCGGGCGAATGCCCACGCTGCGGAGTGCCGTGGAACGGTCGAAGCGCAGCGGAACTCCTGACCTTTTGGTACAGCCCCGTCTGTCCGACGCAGGAGGACCGGGTGAGGGGCGGGTCGCGGGCATCTCCGGAATCGACAGTTCGCCAGTTGACTTCACGCCCGTCAACAGGCCCTACGCCCCCGCAATCCGCGGCATGCGCGTCGGCTCGCATTCGAGCGTGGCCTGCATGAATTTGTGCAGCATGCGTGACTTGAGCTCTGCCGCCTCGGGGTCGTTCCAGAGGTTGCTGTGCTCGCCGGGGTCCTGTTCCAGGTCAAAGAGCTCGCCGCCGTCGGAATCCCTGTAGACGGTGATCTTGTAGCGCTGGTTCACGTAGGTGCGCATGTGGAAGTACTTCGCGCCGTGGTGGTTCTCCGTGATGGAATAGCTGCGAACGGCGTCCCCGCCGAACCAACTGTCCCGCTGATCGACACCGGTCATGCTGCCGGGGATGTCCACCCCCGCGGCGGCCGCGAACGTCGGCGAGAGATCAACCAGGTTCTGAAGAGCGCCGCTCACGCAGCCGGCCGGCACGCACGCGGGCCAACGCACGATGAAAGGCACACGCAGCAGGTCTTCGTAATGATGAATAGCTTTCGCGATCAACCCGTGCTGGCCGAGGAAGTGACCGTGGTCCGTGCTGAACACCACGAGCGTGTTGTCGGCCAGCCCCAGCTCGTCCAGGCGAACGAGAACGCGGCCGATCTGCTGGTCGATGAAACTCATCATGCCGTAGTAGCACGCCATGTCCTTCCTGAGTTCGTCCCGGTCCCTGAGATGCGAATGCGCGCCGTGGATCCAGTGCTCCTCGGGCCAACACGTCCTGAAATCGGGTTCTTCCTCCTGGGTCATGCCGAAGTGCCTGGGGTTCCCCTCATGTTCGCCGTCGAGCAGCGTTCCGGGCGACATGTCGGCCCAATCGTACATGCTCGCCCACGGCTCGGGCACTACGTACGGAGGATGCGGGTCGTGAAAACTGGACCAGCAGAAGAACGGCCGGCCGTTTGCGTGGGCCTCCTCGATTTGCGCGATGGTGCGCTCGCCCGTCCACGTTGTGTAGTGATACTCCCCCGGAATGGACCAGCACCGGCTACCGCGCAGACGTTCGCTCTTCTCCGGGTTGGACGGCCAGTCCTCGAAATACTCCGGCCACTGCGTGAAGCCCTGCTCCTCCATCCAGATCGCGTAGTGACCGCCAACGTGGGATTCCGTGCCGTGCATGCGGGAGGTTTCCACGTGCTGAAACCCGTACCAAGGCCCGTTGAAACCGCACCAGAAGTCCAGGTCACGCAACCTCGGCTGACACTCGATCGACTCCATGCCGGGACGTGATGCCAGCGGCTGAAAGTGCGCTTTGCCCACCAGCGACGTTTGATAGCCCCGCCCCTGCAGCATCTCGCCGATTGTGGGAACGTCCTCGAACAACTTCGTGCCCAGCGACCAGGCCCCGTGCTGCGAGGGGTACATGCCGGTGATAATGCTGGCGCGCGTCGGCGTGCAGGTCGGGTTGGGGCAATAAGCGCGATCAAAACGCGTGCCTTCCTCACACAAGCGGTCCAGGGCCGGGGTCCGGATACGGTCGTTGACCGCGCCCAGTGTACTGTGGTGTTGCTGGTCGGAAGTGATCAGGAGAATGTTCGGTCTGTTGGTGTCGGTCATGTCTACTCCGTCTTTCGGAACTGTCACCTCATGAGGACCAACGTGTCCGTACTGTGTCTGTTCCCTGCGATCGGTGGGCCGGATTTGCAATCCGGCCGAGAGAATGTGGAGCATGCAAAGAGAATGGCCTGACCCTAGTCCGTCCATTCTCGACAACATGCTCGGCTCTCTCGCGGCCGGATTGCAAATCCGGCCCACTGAAGACACGCCCGCTCGACCCTCCTTTGCGGAGTCCGGAATCATCGATCGGCCGGACTACTCTCCGCGTCGCCGCTCGCTCTCCAAGGTCAGCTTCCTGGGGCCGGCCTTCTTCGCGGCCGCCACGTCCTTCATCAGGGCATCGACACCGGCCACGAGCTGGCGGTCGACCCCGCGCGGGATTTCCCCCGGTTCGGGCCAGACCACGACATGGGGCACGCACCCGTTCATCTCCATATCCTGACCCGTTTCCCCCACAAACCACCCTCGCTCCGGCACCCAGAGCGTACCCACGTCGAGAATGGACACCTTGGGCGTGGAAATGACCCCGCCCTGGGTCGGCACGCCGACGACTTTGCCCCGCTTGAGCGTCTTGATGGCGTGCGAGAAAATCTCGCCGTTGCTGGCGGTACGCTGGTCGCACAACACGGTAATCGGTTTCTCCCACAGCGCTTTGCCGAGATACCCGTTGGGATAACTCGGCTCGCCGTCCCTGGGAACGGTCACGGCGTGCATCGGGTGGCACAGGATCGACAGCAACCGGTCGGCCACGAACCCGCCGGTGTTGCCGCGCACATCGATAATCAAGCCGTCCTTACCCGACCCCCACGCAAACACCTCCTGCTCGAACTTGCGCAGGTCTTCCCACTGCATCTTGGCGATGTGCAGGTAACCGAGCGTTCCAGCGCTGAGCTCGTCTACCCGCCGTCGCGCCGCGCGGATTTCTTCGTCGCGCAGGAGCTCGCGCGTGTCTTCATAGCTGACCGTACGAATCGTCACCGCCCGCTCCGTGCCGTTCGTGCCCCTGACAACGAGCACGTCATCTCGGGGATACTCACCCGTCAGGGCGCGGGTAAGGTCCGCCCTGTCGGCAACCGCTACGCCGTTTGCCCGCAGGACAACGTCCCCCGGCTCCAATCGACTGTGCGCGCTGTCAGCCGGACCGTCGGGGATGACGTCAGCGACCCTCAGCCCGTCCCCCTCGTACGCTCCGTCAAACCGTACGCCGGGATGTCCCGTACGCACCTTCCACCCTTTCGCGTGCCACTCCGTGCCCCACTCTTTCTTCGAGGTGTCGCTCTGCGAAAAGGCCATGTGGGACGAGTTGAGCTCGCCCAACAGCATCAACACGACTTTGTCAAAGACAGCCCGGTCTGCCGCGGTCGCCGCCGCTTCCTCGTACTTTGCCAGCACGGCCTTCCAGTCCAGGTTGTTCAGCGCCGGATCGTAGAAGCGATCGCGCAGCGTGCGCCAGATCACCCGGATCGCCAACCGCCGGTAGTCCGAAATGTCGGTGTGCTGAAACGCTTTGAACGGGTACTTCTGCGTATAGGCGGAAGGAACGCGGTCAACCAGCCAGAGGATCTTGCTGTCCTTCTTGACCCACTTCGCCTGCTCGCCGCGCTTGTCGGTCATGAACTCCGGCTTGAGGTGGTCGGGAAACACCACTTTGTAGGTTCCCGACTTGCCGTTGACCTTTGCATAGAAGGCGAGGGCCTTGGAGTCGAACGACCAGAAGGGATTGCTCGGGGCAGACCCGGGCACGTCGATCTTGCGGACCCTCTCGGCCAGACCGTCGAAATCGATGCGTACGGGGCGGTTGCCGTTCTTGTCGCCGTTGCCGTCCTTCTTTTTGTCCCCCGCCTTCATCGCGCCGAGCGCCTTTTCGAGGGAGCGGTCCCGTTTGCTTTCCCGATCGTCGTCGCGCGACAGGTACACGTAGTACAGGTCCGTGCTGTCGTCGTAGCGGCGGCCCACGAAAGCGATGATGCGCCCGTCAGGCGACCAACGCGCGCTGTAGTCGGTGTTGGGATGGCGCGACAGGTTGTAGGGCTCGCGCTCCCCGCGCGTGGACACAATCCAGATATCGCGGTTGCCGCTGCTCTCGGACAGGTTGCAGGCCAGCCAGCAGCCGTCAGGCG
Source organism: uncultured Victivallales bacterium (assembly GCA_964555035.1). GTDB lineage: Bacteria > Verrucomicrobiota > Kiritimatiellia > UBA8416 > CAYOBW01 > CAZKRK01. The sequence continues at coordinate 3,917 of CAZKRK010000065.1, forward strand.
ACCAGTCGTACCACGCCTCGTGGCTCGATTGCGCAACCCGTACCGCATTGCTGCCGTTGGCGTCCGCCACGTAAACGTCGCCGCGTTGAACGCAGTACGCGATATTGGAACCGTCAGGACTGACACTCAGGTTGTACCGCGTCCACTCGTCCGTCGTGAGCGGCGTAAGGTCAAACTCGCGGTTTCGCCACCAGTGGTGTTCCCCGTCCCGCCGCGATACGCGCCAGATGTTGACACTGCAGCCGTCGTCGCGCAGCAACAGTATCGCCTTGCCGTCCGGCGTGAAGCACGCCTCGCGGTCATGAATCACCGTCTCCGACGTGACCTGCCGCGGCTCGCGCAGGACCGTGTCCATGACCCAGAGGTCACCGCCCGACGTGAAGCAGATCTGTAGGCCGTCATCCGTGAAGTCGACCGACCCCGTCTCGTTGTTGTTCCACACCGCCTCATACCAGCGCCGGCGCACGGGCTCCCGCGGCAGGTCGACCGCCGCCCGGAGGTCGATCCTCTCCGGCGCACGACCTCTACGGGGGTCGATTCGATAGAAGTCGAAAAGCTGCCGAAAGACCATGCAGCCGCCGTTGCGCGACAAGCCCGGAATGATGACTGACGCATCCGTGAAATGGGTCAGCTGCTTTGCCTCGCCGCTTTCCAGCTCCTGTTCCCATACGTTGAAACAGCCGGACTCCTGCCCGACAAAGTAGAACCCCTTTCCGTCCGGCCGCCACAGGGGAGAACGCGACCCGCCGGGATCTCTGCGGATGCAACGGAAACTCTTTTTCGACATGCAGTAGTGCCAGATCTGACTGGCCTTGCTGCCGCGGTGCCCTTTGCGGTAGAGGTTGACGCTGTCCCGCGTGAAAAGGATGTGCTTTCCATCCGGAGAGATGTCCGCATCGTACGCATAGGCGTCAAACAGCAGTTCTTCGTCACCGCTGCCGTCGACCGCCACGCGAAAGAGACGCACCGCATTGGCGCCGGCCTGATCGCGCTCGGCGCGCATGAGCACGGACTTCCCGTCGGGGAACCAGACCAGCGGCGTTCCGCCTTCGGTGTTGAACGTGATCTGTCGCGGTTCGCCGCCGTCGATTGCCATGACATACACCTGCCAGGTGTTGTCACGCTTGCTCGTGAACGCGACCTGTTTACCGTCCGGCGCTACGCACGGCCAGTGGTCGACCGCCGCGTGACGCGTCAATTGGCGGAGTTCACTGCCGTCGATACCGGCCAGCCACAAGTCCCCCCGCCACACGAACACAAACCGCTCCCCATCCGGCAGCGGTCGCGGTACTGAGGCCAATTTGATCTCTTCACCCGACGCGATAAAGGCGCGGAATAGAAGTACAGCGGCAAACGTAGCTATGGATCGGTACGGCATCACTTTCAGACTCCCAAAGACGACAACCTCGGACCAAAGTCCCCACATGTTGAGCAAGGAGACGTACGACGATTCAAGCAGTTCCACACCGCGTTCGACCTTCGCAGACTTAGTCAGAAAGGCGAAGCAACCTCACCAGTTCGCTACGAACCCGACGGAGCTCGGCATCCGTGAGCACGCCGATGCGCGCGTCGAACCGGGCCAGTGGTACAGGCTGAATCTGCTGCAAGTGAAAGACGCCGGGCTTGAGAAATGGCTTGGGGATGTTGACTTCCCATCGGTTGCGGCGGATCGCCGTCGTGTGAGGGACTACCACCAGTAACGCCAGTTCGTCATCCTTGGGATAATCGCTCAGAACAAGGACCGGACGCACTTTGGCGGCTACTCCAAGGTCGACACGCCAGATTTCACCCGGCAACGCGGCTGTTCTCATCCTCGGCCTCCATGGCATCGATAGCCTGAAACCGCTCGACGGCCAATCGATCGCACTCGGCCAATGTCTCGGCGTCTTCCTCCAACTCAAAGATAACCCGCATGATGTCGCGTCGGTCGCGATGCGTCAGCCGGGGTATCTCCTCCAGAATCTCTGTCTTGCTCATTACCCAATACTACTCGATTCCCATCCTAGTCGTCAATCCGCGCAATCCAGACCGGACGGACGCTACCCCTATTCTCTCATGATGCCAGTCTTCTGTGGGCTGTCGCGGCCGGACAACTCCGGGGGACGGTTCTCCAGCGCGGCACGGGAAATCTCGATGTCCTCAGCGGCTTCCTCGGGCGTGAAGCACCCGACCGTAACCATGTCGCGGGGGCGCAAGGTATGCCACGCGAAAGTCAGGCCAACGAAAGGAGTAACGCGCCCGGCAGCCATGGGCTTGATGGTCATGACCGGCTTCTTCGCGTCCCAGATGACCTTGTGGATGTACTCGATCTCCACCTGCATCAGGAACCCCATGCAGTTGTAGATCTGGATGTAGGTCTGGACGTCGTACTCGTTCAGATCCGAATACACGATCAGCTCGGGCATATGGGCCGACAGCCCCGGAATCATGTCGTGGTTGCGGATCGTATTGAGGTAGTCGGGCAGGCGCTCAATGGTGCGGCTGTCCTTGCGCACGAGCTGCTCGACCGACGTGTGGTGGGGCAGGCAGAAGGTGGCCCCGTTCTGCCGGCTGCGGGCAATCGTACTCTCGGCATTGCGCCGGCCCTCGGGCGTATCGGTCACGTCGATGACCGGCGTATCGATCACGATCATGCCTTTGCCCGTGCGGTCCTCGGCCCGGCGGACGGCGGCGGTCAGGTGCGGGTTCGGCTCGAACAGTCCCATGATCGTATCCACCCCGGCTTCCAGAAACGTCGCCAGGATGTCGGCCACGGGGCCGGCGGTTCCGTTACGGCTCTTGATATGGCAGTCGGCCGCGGGCGTCCGATGGCTGTAGCCAAGGATCCAGTTGGTGCCGATAAGCATCCGGGACAGCGAAACGCCGCCAACATCCGTTCGCGGAAAAGCGTCTGCCATGGTCGATTCCTTTCGGGCTTCTCTAATGCGGCAAAACAGACTCACGGCAAAGTAACGCATCCATCGTCGGGGTCAATACCGGAGTGAGACGCGGTTTCGCTGACCGGAAGCGTCTCGGAAGCGTAGCGCCCGCCGGCGAGTCACACTTCCACACTTCAACAATTAAACAATTGTTTAAGTGTGGAAATGTCATCCGCGCGACACGAGATGAACCAACCGGGCTGGGGCATCCGATCGGCATATGCACGAAATCGCAGATGGGTCCGCCACGCGGTTGCGCTCTGCCTTTCCTATCGCTATAGTCCAGACCATCCAATCTGCCGAATACCAAGGAGGCTCCATCGTGAACCATCGTCAGAACTCCGCCACTTCTCCATCTCTCAGCCGCCGTTCCTTCATCGCCACCGCCGCAAGCGCGCCGCTCGTGCTCGCGTCAGCTCGCACGGCCTTTGCTGCCGACGCCAACTCGCGCGTCCGCCTCGGCGTTGTCGGCTGCGGGGGACGGGGCAGCTTCGTTGCCAACCTCTTCAAGGCCCACGGGGGATACGAGCTCGTCACCGCAACCGACTACTTCCAGGACCGCGTTGATGCGCTCGGAGGCAAGCTCGGCATTCCCGCCGAAAGACGGTTTACCGGCCTGTCCGGCTACAAGAAGGTGCTCGAATGCGGTGTCGATGCCGTCGCCATCATGACACCCCCCTTCTTCCATCCGGAACAGGCCGCCGCGGCTATCGCCGCCGGCAAACACGTCTACGTCGCCAAGCCGATCGCTGTCGATGTGCCGGGCTGCCAGTCCATCGAGGCCAGCGGCAAGCAGGCCGCGGCCAAGGGGCTTTCCTTCCTGGTCGATTTTCAAACCCGTGCGACCGACTTCTATGTCGAGGCCGTCAAACGCGTCCATGAAGGAGCAATCGGGGAACTGGTCTTTGGCGAGTCCTCCTACCACTGCGGCCGCCTCGGAACCAAGGCAAAGCCGGGCACGCCCGAAGCCCGCTTGCGCAACTGGGTTTTCGACATCGCGCTCTCCGGCGACATCGTTGTCGAACAGAACGTACACACGCTCGACGTGATGAGCTGGATCATGAACCGGGAGCCGCTACGCGCGTCAGGCACGGGCGGCCGCAAGGTCCGCGTCGACGTGGGCGACTGCTGGGACCATTTCACGCTTACCTACGAGTATCCCAACAACGTCGGCATCGCCTTCAGCTCGCGCCAGTTCGACGGGCACGGCACCAAGCCCGACGGCATCCTCAATCGCATGTTCGGCAAAGACGGCGTGCTCGAAACCAAGTACGGCGGAAACGTCATGATCCGCGGTAAGAACTTCTACCGCGGCGGCAGTACGGGCACGATCTACAAAGAGGGCGCCCAGCGCAATGTCGTCGACTTCCACAAAGCCATCACGACCGGCAAGCCGAACACGTCGACAGTCTCCCCCAGCGTGCGCAGTAGTATGGTCACCATCCTCGGGCGCACCGCCGCCTACGAGAGTCGCGTCGTCACCTGGGACGAAATCGTGAAATCGACCAAACGTCTCGACGGCAAACTCGACGGGCTGAAGGCGTGACGCAGCCCCCTTCGTAGAGCGTCCGCGGGTGCGGCTCGTATGAGCCGCACCGGAGGGCGCAGGGGCGCGGACAAGCCTCTCGTCTCCGGTCGGCGCATGGCGCCGACCTCCGGCAAGTCTACGAAGCAGGGCCGTCCCCCTTCGTAGAGCGTCCGCAGGTGCGGCTCGTATGAGCCGCACCGGAGGGCGCAGGGGCGCGGACAGGCCTCTCGTCTCCGGTCGGCGCATGGCGCCGACCTCCGGCGAGTCTACGAAGGACGGATGCGCCCGGTCCTACTCCGGGTTCGGCACGAAAGCGCCGCCGCGGCAATCCTTGAGGTAGTTGAGCGCGCGCACCTGGCCGGTCATCTCCAGCTCGCGGCGATAAACCGGGTCGTGCCAGCCTTCGATGTCGATGCTGCCGACAAAGCCGTTCATGCGCAGGATGCTGATGATGTCGGTCCAGTTGCTGTCTCCGAAACCGGGTGTGCGGTGCCAGGCGAACTGGTGCGGGCCGTGCACGCCGCAACGGCGCACGCTGTCCCAGCAAACCGTGGCGTCTTTGCCGTGCACGTGAAAGACGCGCCCGGCGTAGCGGTGGAGCTGCGGAATGGGATCGATCAGGCTGACCATCTGGTGGCACGGCTCCCACTGCAAACCGATGTTGTCCAGCGGCACTTCGTTGAACATCATCTCCCATGCGTCGGGATTCTGGGCGATGTTCCAATCGCCCCGCCGCCAGTCGCCGCCCATGTCGCAATTCTCGAACGCCAGCCGCACGCCACGATCGGCCGCGCGTTTGGCCAGTGGACCGAAGACCTGGCGGAAGCGTTTCATGGACTGGTCGATGGGCCGGTCAATCATGCGGCCCGCGAACCCCGCCACGATGTCGCACCCGAAGAGGTGGCAGTTGTCGATCAGTTTGCGCCAGCCCTGGACGCACTCCTTGTGCTTGTCGGCCTTGGGATCGAGCGGATTGCCGAATATGGAAATGCTGCTGATAACTGCATTCGTCCCGTCCAGGACCTCGTTCACTTCCGCCGCCACCTTCTTCAGGTCCGTGTCTCCCAGCGTCTGCCAGAAGGTCAGGCTGAACGACTCGAACCCGTGGTGCAGGATCTGCAGAATATAGTCCGCCTTGTTCGGCGCTCCAACCAGCGTCCCAATCCGAATCCCCTCGGGGCACGCCTTCGGGGGTGATGCCTTCTTCAGTTTCTTTCTCGCTGCCATCGTCTTGCCTCCTCAGTTGAGAAGCTGCGCCTCCTGCCACTCCATGACGCCGCCCTTCATGAGATTGAACTTCAATCCCGTGCCGTGCCGCTCGGGCTTGCCATGGAACGTGATCGTCGCGCGCTTGCCGAAGTACTTCTTGTGATCGCCGCCGCCCAGCATCTCCAGCATCTTGGCCTTGTGTTTGCCGTACAGGCTCATGGATGAAATCTGCTTCTCGCCCTTCTGCGCCTTGTCGGGAATGAACTGCAACGTCGTCGCCGTCCCGCGGAACGTGCCCGTCAGGGCCCAATCCTTCTCGCCCTCGGCCGCCTTCTTCGCGAGAAAGGCCTCCTGCTTGGCTTTCTTGCGCGCTTCGCGCTCGGCTTTGCCCTTGTCCTTGCCGCCCTTTTTGCCCTTTGCCCATGAATCGGAAGCGCCGGCGAAAACAATCGCCGCACAGGTCAACACGATCAGAAAACGACGTAGCTTCATGGTGGCATTCTCCTTAACTGTCTGCTACTACGACTCAATCACACAGGAATATGTCACAGCCACGGCAACTGGGCAAGTCATGTGTCCCCGGCAGGCGCACAAAACCGCAACGTCGGCTTTGACGCTTGACGCACAGGCGCCGGTCGGCCGACTATGCCACCGCCATGCAGACCGTCAACGACATCCTGGGCGCCGTGAGCGCATGGATATGGGGGCTGCCCATGCTCATTCTCCTGGTGGGTACGGGTGTCTTCCTGACTGTCCGCCTCGCCGCCATCCAGGTCCATAAACTCCCGCACGCCCTCGGGCTCGCCTTCCGCAAACAGCGCAGCGACCAGCCCGGCGACATCAGTCACTTCCAAGCCTTGATGACCGCCCTGGCAGCCACGATCGGCACCGGCAACGTAATCGGCGTTGCTACCGCCATCGCCGCGGGCGGGCCGGGCGCCCTCTTCTGGATGTGGATCACGGCCTTCTTCGGCATGGCCACGAAATACGCCGAGGCCATCCTGGCGGTGAAGTACCGCGTGAAGGACGAGAAAGGCGAAATGTGCGGCGGCCCCATGTACTACATCGAGCGCGGGCTCGGCCAGAAATGGCTGGCCGTGCTCTTCGCCGTATTCGGCGCCTGCGCCGCGTTCGGCATCGGCAACCTCGTTCAGGCCAACGCCGTCGCCGGCAACCTTCGCGAGGCGGCGGGCATTCCCCCGATCGCCAGCGGAATCGTTATCGCGTTCCTGACGGCCCTCGTGATCCTGGGCGGCATCAAGCGCATCGGCCGCATTACAGCCTGGATCGTACCGGTCATGGCCGTGGTCTACATCGTCGGCTGCATCATCATCCTGGCGCGCTACGCCGGCGAGCTTCCCTCCGCGCTGGCCATGGTGTTCCGCGATGCATTCACGGGCACAGCCGCCGTGGGTGGCTTCACCGGCGCCGCCATCAACATGGTAATTCGCAAAGGCGTCTCGCGAGGAGTGTTCTCGAATGAGTCAGGCCTGGGCAGCGCACCCATAGCGGCGGCCGCCGCCAAAACACGCGTACCGGCCGAGCAGGCCCTGGTCTCCATGACCGGCACGTTCATCGACACCATTATCGTCTGCTCGCTGACCGGCCTGGTCCTGATCGTGACCGGCGTCTGGCAATCGGGGGTCGAAGTGGTGGCCATGACCAAGACCGCCTTCGACCTCGGCCTGCCGGGCGGCGCCGGCGGCTTCATCGTCAGCTTCGGGATCGTTTTCTTCGCCTACTCGACCATCCTCGGCTGGGCCTACTACGGCGAAAAGTGCCTCGAATACCTGGCCGGCGTGAAGTCCGTGATCGCCTACCGCTGGCTGTGGGTCGCAGCCGTTGCCCTCGGCTCTGCCATCAAGCTGGACCTGGTGTGGAACTTCGCCGACGTAATGAACGGCCTGATGGCGTTCCCCAACCTGGTCGGCCTCCTCGGCCTGAGCGGCGTAGTCCTGGCCGAGACGCGGGAGTACTTAAAGACGCTCGCTTCGTAGAGCGTCCGTAGCGTGCGGCTCAAACGAGCCGCACCGGAGGGCGCAGGTGCGCGGACAAGCCGCTCGTCTCCGGTCGGCGTGTAACGCCGACCTCCGGCGAGTCTACAAAGGAGCGGCACAGACGCGCTACGGCAGGAACTCCGCCTCTTTGAGTTTCCTTGGCAGGTACTCCTCCAGCACGAAATTGAGCCCGTGCTTGGCGAAGGCCTGCTGCTCGATACGGACCCCCATCTTGAGCATCTGGTTGAGCGCGGCCTGCCACTCCTTGTGGTGCTTGATGAACGGGTCGTTCTTGAGCGCGTCGTTGGCGCGCTTGATGTCGACCGGCTCGAGTGGATGCGTGGCGTCCTTGAGGTCGTAGTCGATGATGTCCTGGGGGGTCACCCCCAGGTAACGGGCCTGCGGCACGCAGAAGAACTTGTTGATGTGCGCGGCCTGCCCCGACCCCACCTTGAGGGTGCGGTAGATGTTGCAGTAGCCGTAAGGGTCGCCGTCGGTGAACACCAGCACCGGTAGTTTTTTGTCATCCGCCAGGCGGCGGATGAACCGCCGGCAGGCGCGCGTGGGCACGCCGCTCATCGAGACAAGGACGCACTGCTCCTTTTCGTAGAACAAGTGGTGCACTAGACGCTGAAAGAGCGAAGACGTCTCGATCACAAGGATGAACTTGGCCTTGCTCTGGAACTCCAGCTGCTCGACCCGCGACGGGATGCTCCAGGCGCCCGTGCCGAGCTTGGAGCAGTCGATCTTGACCTGCTGCCCGGTAACCGGGTTCCGGTCCAGCACGACCAGCGGACCGGCCACGTCGCCGCCACGCTCCTCGGGAATGTAGCCGAGCTGTTCGCGGTTGACGCCCAGCATCGCCTCGATATCGTCCAGAAGAGTGTCACTTTCAGGCTGCTGCTCGAAACGGCACTCGCCCCAGCTCTTGCTGTTGTAGTAGACCTCGCGCTTACCCGCGATGTCGTTCTTGTCGAGCAGGTCCTTTTTCGTGGTCGCCATCAGCCGCAGCGACTGCGCGAAGGTCTTGACCGTGTTGTAGGTCAGCGTACGCGTTGAGATCTTGCCGCGAATCTCGAAGTGCCCCCTCTTGGGATCGTACTTGACGTTGGAAAGCGACCGCACCGGGAACTTCATGTTCGGCTTGCGCTTGCGCTTGATGACGTCGCGGTAAATCTCCTTTGCCGCCCCGACGATACGGTTGGACGCTTCCTCCCGCGTCACGGCGTGCGGGGCGTTGCCGGCTTTCGTACTCTTGGTTGTCTTCTTGGCTGCCATGTTTCGGTTCTCGCTTTCCAGAATCATACGTCCAAATGGGTCCGCTCGAGCAACTTGTGGAGCTGGTCCTTGACCGCTGTTTCCTGGCGGTCGCTGAGGTCGAGCATATCCTTGAGCCCGATCGCCATGTGCGGAATGTACATCGACATATAGTCGTGTTTGCGCTCGGCCTCGGCCTGGCGTTTGCGGCGGCGCAGATACACCGAAAGGCGGCGGCCGCACTCCTGCAGGCAGAAAGTGATCTCTTTCAGGATTTCCGGGTAGTGCGCGATCGCCTCTTTGCTCTCGCTGGTGAACGGCACCCAGACGCTGGCAATGTGCACCAGGATCACCATCGGCCCCAGCGGAAGGGAACCACGCGGCTGCTGCAGGCCGTAGGTCTTCCACTTGACGGCGGAGGTCGCCTTGCTGATCGCGCACGCGCCCGCCATGTAGAGCAACGGCACACGGTTCGCAAAACGCATGACACGGATGGGATCGTCCGCCGTGAGGTCCTCGTTCTCCCCCGGTTTCGCGTAGGCCAACCCCACCTCGATCTGGAACGGGTTGCCGCGATAGACGGCCGGCGACCGCGTCACCGCCGTGTAGAAGTCAGCCTTGATCTCCTTCTTCAACCCCGCCAGGACCTGCTCCTCGCCGATCGGCGAAAGGCAGTCCGTCTGGGGACGCATCAGCTTGGTCTCGTTGATGGCCCTGTAGAGCGCTTCGCTTTCGCGATGGGCGATTCGCGTCGGCCGCGCCTTGGGGTTCAGTCCCGCCAGCTCGCATATTTTGAGGGCGCCCTGGCTGCTGATGCGCGAAAAGTCCTCATACAGCGCAGAGCGGAGCGTTCTCGCCTTGGTGTCCTTCAACATCTGCATCAGCAGTCCGAGCTCGACACCGTGCGGGTGCGGCTTGATCTCGGCGGGGGGTGCCGGCAGCTCCTTGTTCACACGAAAGAAGGAAATCCACGGCTGCTCAGGGGCCTCCGTCTCGCCCTCGTCGCCGTTCCCGTTCGCGGTTTCGCCGTTCTTCCCCTTCTTCCGCAGCACCACGCGGTAGTGCAACTGCAGATGTGGATTCACGACGGCGCACTGCTTCAGGTATTCGTCAACGGAGAGTTTCCCGCGCACGTACGAGGCTTCCATCTCGATCGACACGCACGTGCCGTGGGCCGACTCGATCGGCCGGCCCTGTTTGCCATCCTCCTTCGTGGGGTAGAAGACCGGGCGCCATTCTATCGCTTCGTCCTTGAGAATCGCGGGCTTATTCTTGCGGGTGTCCACGTGCACCTCGATCAGGTGAGCCTCCCTGTGACGGCGCGTCTTGGAGAGCACGCGGGTGGCGTTGCCGGTCGTGAGCTGTCCGTACATCCCGGCCGCGCTGATGCCGATGCCCTGCTGTCCGCGCGACATGCGCAGGCGGTGGAACTTCGAGCCATAGAGCAGCTTCGCGAAGATCTTCGGGATCTGGGCGCGCACGATGCCGGGACCGTTGTCCGTAACCGCCACCCTGAACCGGTTGTCGCCGGTTTGCTGAATATCGACGCTGATTTCCGGGACGATCCCCGCCTCCTCGCACGCGTCGAGCGCATTGTCCACGGCCTCCTTGACCGTCGTCATGAGGGCCTTGCGGGGGTTGTCGAATCCGAGTAGATGGCGGTTCTTGAGAAAAAACTCAGAAACCGAGATTTCGCGCTGTTTGCGCGCCATACTCTCGGCCGTCTCCTGGGTTGCACGCTGTTTAGCCATGCACCTCATGATCCGAAATCACGCCGGGGAATTCAATCCTGAAAGACGCCGATGTGACATCCAGGCTCACGATCGTGAGCCTGGATGTCACATCGGCGTCAATTCAGGGGACATCCGTTCGTGCCCTAAGATTGCCGCCGGGGCAACCGTTTCAACGGTGAATGCAACGCACAACCCGGAGGGCACCATGAAAAACGTCGCTGCTGCTGTTGCAGTGTTGCTCTGTGTCGTCGAGGCTCCCGTTGCCGCCGTCGAGGGCAGGACAGTGCTGAAGCGAAAGGGACACGACGCGGAACTGGTCGATTCGGTGAGGTACAGCGAGTTTCGAAAGGCGTTTGTTGTCAAGCGGGGGCCGGCCTCTTTTGTGCTCACGGAAGAAGACGTCGAGTTCTGTCGGCCGCCCAAACCAAAGGGGTTCGACGCGCTGGGAGACTCGAGGGCAGAGAGTCTCAAACGGCAATTGATGGCGGAAAATGGCGGATAGGACGGTCGGCTACGCGGTCTGCCGCACAAGACGCGGCAGGTGTCCGGTCAGTCCAACGCGGCCTTCGTGTGCAATCAGAACACCTTCGATGCCTTCGATCGCCCTGACGGAAGCGAGCGCCTGGTCGATGTCGTCTATGGACCGCACTAGATTTGCGGCCTGGGTAGCCGCCGCGTCGGCCAGGGCCGCGTCCTTGGCCACAACTGTGGCCAGGTCGCACCGGCCCAGGCTTGTGGAGTGCCCCATTTTGCCCGACGAGGAACAGATCGCCAAGGGTGTCTCCTCCGGCTGAACGTCAAAAGAGAGGTTGGCGCCGACACTCGCCCAACCGGCGTACAGGGCAACGGTCACCCCGGAGCCGGCCGCAATGTAGATATCGCCCCCGTTCTCGACGACCGCCTCGTGCGCCCCCGCCGCCAGGCCGGCCTCCGCCGCGAGCTGTGCCATGCATCCGGCCACGGCCGCCATCGGGCCGACCCCGACCCGCCACGCGGCACGCGCCATGCGCTGCGCCACCTCCGGCGCAGTATCGGGCAGATCGATCGGAGACATGGCCGTACGAAACTCCGGGCACTCGCGAATGAAGTCCTCAAGAACGTGACGCTGACGGACAATCGCCTCGGTCACGGCATCGAGCCGGTCGCAGCAGATGCGAAAGATCGCTTCACAATAGGTGAAATTGTGGTAGATGCGGGTTGGCATAGGCACACCTCCCGACTCCCGTCGCCCCCATCAGAACACCGACGTGCAGGCCCCGTAGGGGCAGACCTTGATACAGGCCAAGCATTCGATGCACTTCTCCTCTTCGAACCCGATTTCGCGCGTCGCATCGTCCGCCATGTGCAGGGCGTGCGTCGGACAGTGGGCGACGCACTGGCCGCAGTGCACGCACCCTTCGTCATCCCACACGAGCCCCTTGCCGGTCGTGCTGATCGTCACGTTGAACGTGCGCACATACTCCAGGGCGCGGTCGATGTTCTCTTCGGTGCCGGTCATGTCCAGCACGAGATAGCCCTCTTCTTCCGGCGTCACCTTGGCACGGAAAATGTTGACGACAATGTCGTAGTCCTTGACCAAGTGATAGACGATCGGCTTCTCGCACTCGCACTTCGGGAAGAAGAACATCAGTTTCCTGGTAACGGTTGCGCTCATGTCGACTTGTCCCGAATGTTGAGTGACTTCATGGGCCGGTCCGCCGGCAGCCGGGCAATCGGCTTCGTGACGCTGAAATCACCACGCTTGATCTCCTCGGCCAACAGGTGCGCGATCTCGCGCGCCTTGTGATACGAGGAGAGCGACCCGACCCTGACCTTCTGCCCCTCGATCTCGACCTCGCCCGAGCGCAGTTGCTCGTAGCTGACCTGGCAAATGACGCGGCCGGTCTTTTCGGGGTAGTCGTGGCTGTAGTCGATGACCGGCGCGAGGATGTCGCGGTCGCGCACGCACGTCCGCCGCAGAACGTCCGCATTGAGAATCGGAATCGGCACCCCGACTCCCACGGCAAGCGACACCCCATAGCCCCTGAAGGTCACGCCGCGCACGAATTCGGACCGCATCTGTTTCATGTCACCCGTGAGGGCCAGCGTGCCGGCTCCTTCCGACGGCACATCGTTCGGCGTTCGCTCACACAAGCCGGCGTGCTGCGTTCCTTCGGCATATACGTGGCCCTGGGCGCCCGCCAACCACACGCGCGTGCCCACGCCGATTGTCTCGTACAGGGGATCGTTCAACAGCGGGGAGAGCTGTCCGGCCGAACAGTAGTTGAGATTCTTGCGATTTGGTTCGAGCCTCCCCATATAGGTATAGATCGGACGGTCCGAATCGTTGATCGCCACGTTGTAGTTCTGGTAGCAGTTACGCGGATTGACCATGATCGCCTGGTTGAGGTCGTCTATCGTGAAATAGGTGCGGATCTCGCGGCGCGGGTATTCGTCAGTGCCGTACGACAGCGCGAAGAGCTGCAGCTCTTTGCCGGCAACGAGATCTTCGATCACGTGGCCGCCGCCGTAGCGGAACTCGCCGGGATAGTACATGTTGGCCGGGTCGTTGTGCCTGAGCTGGGTTGCGCCGAGATAGACGTCGACGGCCGCAACCCCGGTATAGACGAGCACATCCTGCACCCACGCCTCCGACATCCGTATCTTGGGCTTGGAGTGACCGAGATTCAGGAAGCAACCCGAGGAGCACATCGGTCCGAAGGTCGCCGTCGTTACCACGTCGACCTCGCGGGCCGCCTCGTCCAGCCCCTTGCGGTCGACATAGTCGATAATCTCCTCCGCCGTCAGCACCACCGCCTTGCCGGACTCGATCTTTGCATTGATCTCTTCGTAGGTTTTCATGCTTGGGTGGCTAGTGTTGCCGGAATGGAGGGGAGTGTCAAGCCGGAGGGGGGGCTTGAAAAGGACGGGAGTGCTGTGGTATCGACTCGCTATCGCTCGCCGATGCTGTGGCGCCGGAGCAAGAGTTATCACGCATTGGCGAGCGATAGCGAGTCAATGCCACGGGAAGGAAGAAGCGCCGCCATGAAAAGCCCGATGCTCCCGGCCGAGCACCACGAAGCGGTCCAGCGGGCGTTGCGCCTGGGGCGCAGCGGCGATCCCGCGGCCCTACCGGAGCTGATTTCGCTCGCGCGCCTGCCCTCAAACGAAGTGCAACGCCTGGCGGCGTCCGCCATCGGCAAGCTCGCGGAATTCGGTGCGGACGCGGAGGCGGCCGTTGCCGTGTTGGCACCGCTGGCGTTGCGCGGACGTCACCCGCAAACACAGCAATATGCCATCCGCGCCCTCAAGAAGTACGGAGCCGCGGCCAGGCAACACGTTCACGATCTCCGTGACCTGGCGCGCAATCCGGCCAACCGCAACTACATCCGGGCCGCGGCCAAGACTACGGCCGACGCCATCGAGCTGGCGGCACGGGACACCGAGACCGACGTGAAACGCCGCTGCAAACGCTGCAACGCGCAGGTCACGGACGAAGAGTTTGCCCGCTCCCAACAGGCATTCCAACGTGTCTTCTGCGACCGCTGCTTCGATGAGGTGTTCCTGGAACGCCGCAACTTCGAGACGCAGGTTGAGATCAACAAGACCGTCGAGGCACGCGACGGTACGCTCGTGCAATCCGAAGGCGAACGGCGTATTGCCGAGTGGCTGACCGCCCGGGGGCTCGCCTATCGCTACGATTCGAAGTACCGCATCATCGCCGAATTCCAGATACGCCCGGACTTCTATCTGCCGGAGCTGGATGTCTACATCGAGTATTGGGGCCTCGACACGCCGCGGTACAAGATGAGCATGTACAAGAAACAGACCCTCTATCAGCAGGAAGGAAAGCGCCTGATCTCGGTCTATCCCAAGGACCTGCCGGCCCTGGACTCCCTGCTGACAGCAAAGCTGCGCCTGTACGGTTTCACCCTCTGACGCACCACGTCGGCGCGGGTCTGCGGGAACACTCCGCGGCCGCTCCAGTGTCCGGCCGGCAACGCCGCAAGGCGCGTGGCAGCTTGGACAATTCGGCAGGGAAACTACACCCGCACCCACGGCCGCTCCGGATAGGGCGACCACGGCGTGCGTCCCATCGACACAAGGTCTTCCTCGCGCTTGAACAACGTGCCGCCGTTGTCCTTGGCCATCCCGCGCAATTTCTCGGCGTCGGCGTCCGTTGCGGGCCGGTAGGCTTTGCCGGCCGTGATGGCCTTCTCCTGCAGATCGAGCCACGCCGGCGGAAAACCGATCACGACGCCGGGCCGGCTCAGCACCCAGTGGTAGGCGAGGTCGATGTCGTCCTGGTCTTCGAGCGAGCGATACCACCACTTGCGGATGCGCGGCTGCCCCTTCGGCCAGCGCCCGGCACTCATGGTCTTGATCGATAGCAGGGCCGCGCCCTTCTTGTTGGCCAGCTCGACCACGGCGGGCCCAAAGTCACTCGTGAACCACTCGACATGGTTGATCGGAAACATAACCGTGTCGAACGCGAAACCGTTGAGCGCGTCGAGGGCCGCTTTCGTCGTGTGCGCCGAAAAACCGATCGCGCGGATCCTGCCCTCTTCTTTGGCCTTTACAATCGTCTCCATCGCGCCGCCCGCCCCCAGCGCACGCTTGACGTCTTCGGGTTTCGACAGGTGATGGAGCTGATACACGTCGAAGTAGTCGGTCTTGAGCAGCTCGAGCGAACGCTCCAGTTCCTTTCGCGCGCCCTCGGCATCGCGACACTTGGTCTTGCAGGCCAGAAAGTAGCTGTCGCGCGGTACGCCTTCGAGCGCTACGCCCAGCCTGGTCTCGCAAGTGCCCTTGCCATAGACCGGGGCCACATCAAGATAGTTGACGCCCCGCGCCAGCGCCTGCCGGACACCCGCGGTGCAGGTCGCCTGGTCGCCCGATCTCAAGGCGAGTCCGGAAAAGCCCACGACTGAAACCTTGAAACCCGTGCGACCGAGCACGCGCAACGGCATGGGCTTTTCGGTGTCGGCCAGCAGGTGGTTGCGCGCAATCGCCGCTCCGCCCGCGGCCCCGCCCATGACCCTCAGGAACGTTCGTCTCTTCATGGCCCCTCCTCGTCACTGACATGTTCCACCATCTTCGCGCCGTCGGGATCGACCTCGGTGATGACACCGTCGGCCTTGATGCCGTGGGCCTGGAAACTGCGCAGCATGGCATCTTCGATGAAGCGGGCGCGGGAGCGCTGATTGGTGATGGCGAAGACCGTCGGGCCTGAACCGGAAATCGCGACGCCGTCGGCGCCGGCCTTGAGCGCGTTCTCTTTCACTTCGTCGAAGCCTTCGATCAGTTTGGCGCGTACGGGCTCGATGACGTTGTCGTTCAGGCTGCGCGCAAAGAGCGAGTAGTCGTTCTTGGCAAACGCGGCCGTTATCAGCGACGTGTTGGCCATGTTGAAGACGAAATCTTCCATGGGCACGGTGGGCGGCAGCATGGCGCGCGCTTCTTTGGTGAGAATGACTAGTTCGGGCGTGACCAACACGATGATGAGATCCTGGATGGAACCGATGCGCGTCACGTCGAGCGGCAGGCAGGAGCGGGTCAACGTGGCGCCCCCCAGCAACGACGGCGCCGTGTTGTCGGCGAAGAACCCGCCGGACACTTCGGCTTCGGCACGCGTGGCGGGGAGGATCAGTTCCTCCTTGGTCAGCTCGTTGCCGTAGAGGCAGTTGACGGCAAAAGCGCCCGCCGCGGCCGATGCGGCGCTGGAACCGAGACCGGAGCCGAGCGGCAGTCCCTTGTGCAGCTTTAGCTCGACGCCGCCGTCGACGCCCAGAAGCGACAGCGTCTCGCGCGCCGCGATGCCGGCCGTGTTCTCGTCGGCTTCTGTCGACAGCTCCACGCCGGAACGTGGACTCTCCACGCCGATAATCGTGACACCGCTCCCGGTACGCACGGCTTCCACCGTGTCCACCAGTCCCTTGACGGCCAACCCCAGCACGTCGAATCCCGGCCCTATGTTCCCAATTGTCGCCGGCGCCGACACAACGACTCTGTCCATAGTTCCTCTCCCGATACAGGCGCTATCCTAGAGCGTGCACAAACCGGCGCAATGTTTTTCCTGCCGACAATTGCTGTCGTTCTGTCGGTTGCCATAGCCGGCCGACCTCGGTATAGTGGGTTGTTGTTCCGCGGAAGTGGTAGGTTCTATTGATATGACGCCAGTTGCATGGCTTTGCGTGGTTGCGGTGATGCTGGAGATCGTCGGCGACCATCGGGTGGTTCGACGAGTACAGGCCGTCGACGGACGGGCTGCCTTGCAGATGCGTTGCGGGCGGCAGGTGCGTCACGTCCGTTGCGAGCCCACCGCGCCGCATCTTGGGCCCTATGCCGAAACGCTCGCCGACAACAGGCTGACGCCCGATCACGACGGAATAGCCGCCTACCTGGATGCCGTCAGCGAGAGCTATCTTCGCGGGAACGATAAGGGAACGCCCGAAGCACTCATCAGGCAGCTCGGAGCGGGTGCTTTTCACGAGCGGGAAGAGGCTACGCAACGGCTTTCGGACCTGACGCCCCTGCCGCTGGATGCCCTCCGCGAGGCAGCCGGTTCGGACGACCCGGAGGTGGGTGAGCGGGCGGAGTCGATCATTACCGCCGCGCGTACCGTGTCCGGGAAAGACGCCACGCCATTTCCGACCTTTATGGAAGCCGTCTGCCGCACAATCCAGATGAAGAGCATTCAGGGGCTGGCGCCACGCCTCCTGAAGTGTGTTCCTGTAGTAGAGAAAGCCTCCGTGCTCAGTGCCGTTTGTGATGCAATGGCTGCGACCGCGACGACAAACGATTGTGCGATCCTGACCCGGGCGATGAGCCGTGGAACAGACACCGTGCGCAACGCGGTTGTCTGTGGCTTGATGCAAATCCACACCCCGGAGGCTACGGATGCTCTGCGCCGTGCGCTGCACGACAAACAGGAACATGTGCGTCTGATGGCGGCGCGCGTCCTTCTCAACCGAGCGGAACGTGAAGGCCTGGCGGCACTGGCCGAGGCTCTGGAGTCCCAACGCGCGTCGATTCGCCACGATGCGGTAGATACCCTGCGCGCCGTCACACAGCAGTCCTTCGGCTATGATCCGCGCCTGACGGCGTCAGAGCAACGCAACGCAACGGAGGCCTGGCAAGAGTGGATCGACACCAACCGGCGACGCGCGTCCCTTGAGTTCCCGATGGATCTTGACCAGTACCGTTTTGAGCGGTTCAAGAAGTCGGTCTCGGCGCTCTCCATGGTGCGCAGCGGGACCGTCAAGACGCAGGTGCAGCGCGACGGGCACGACATTGTCGGCGGCAGCAGCGGCTTCGATCCCGGCCACGGCATCGTCGTGGTAGCGTATCGTCACGGGCAACAGGTCCTGCGGGAGACGTTTCCGACTCACGTCAGGGGCAAGGGGCATTGCGAACGTTTCGTGAGCGCTCTGAACGAACTGCCCGCGGGCGCTACCGCCGTCGTGGTCGCCAACGGCGAGGCAACGCAGGGCTTGTCCCCCGAGGCAATGCGCGGCATCTATGCGATAGGCGGCCAGACGAGGATTGACGGTTTTCACGCCCACGGAACATACATATGCGTCGGATACCGGGGCATGCTGCCGGGACGTGCGGCCGAAGTGATGGACGCCTCCGGTGGCCCGCTCATCTTCCGCGGAAGCCCCAAAGGAATCCTGTTTCGCCGTGAGCGAACTGACGACTTGTGACAAAACGCCGAGGAGAACCTGAACCGAAATGAGAACCTGTTGCCAACTCGTCTACCGCTGTTTATTGACAACGTCCGTGTTTGCCACTGCGTGCGCCACATTGATGGGGTGCCTCTCGCTGACGGCGGCGACCACGTCGCCCGCGCCCTGGCACGGACCGCCCTGGATGCCCGACTACGAAGCCGCCCGCCTCCGGGCCGAAGCTGAGGGAAAAGACCTGCTGGTGCACTTTGCCGGCTCCGACTGGAGCGAATGGTGCGTTCGCCTCAACCGCGACGTATTCGCGCACCGCGACTTCATCGCCGGATGCACCAACGGTCTCGTACTGGTCGTTCTGGACTTTCCCTGCCAACCCGACAACAAGGCGGCCATCCCGAAATCGCTCGCCGACCAGTACGTGCGATTGCGAAACGAATTTCGAGTGGGGTCTTTTCCTACGGTATTGCTCGTGGACCCTCACCAACTGCCGTTCGGAAGATTCGGCTACAGCGAGGGGAACATCGAGGCCGTTCTCGCCAGGATCCGGACGCTGCTCGACATGAAAGACCGACGCGACGAGGCCATGGCCAGGCTGGACAAGGAGAGCCCTACGGGAATCGAAAGGGCGAGGATGCTGCACACTGTTCTCGAGGCGGTTCCCCGCAACATTGCTGACGTCGACTACCGCGACTTGATGGCTGAAATCGTCGACCTCGACCGGGAAAACGAGGCCAAGCTGCGTCTCCCTTACCAAGTGCGGCTACAGCGACTGGATGCCGTCGACGTCGTCCGTGCCGGTCGCGTCACCGACGCAATAAAGATCTACGAAGACCTGATCGACACGGAAAAGCCAACGGGACAGCTTCTCCAGGATCTCTGGTTCGAAAGAAGCACACTTCACGGCAAAGCCAGGGATGTCATCGGCCAGTTTCGGTGCCTGGAAGCAGCGTTGGCGGCCCACCGCGGCGGCAGGAAAGCACTGGAGATCCATGCCCTGCTGCGGCAACTGGGCCCGGAGGTGCGCGATCTCAAGAAAGAACTCTATTCCGGGCAGGTCATCAGCACCATGGGGGCGCACGTCGAGCACCCGCTGGAGCACGCCTACGACGGCGATGTGCCGGGCACCTACTACCTGAGCGATCGCGCCGCGACAACCAACGACGTAGTCGCCCTCATTCTGGATGAGGCCAGGGACGTCAAGCGTGTTGGCGTCTATACCGGCCAGGCAGGCAACGATGGCGGTCAGCTCAAGAGCGGCGTCCTCGAGGTCTCCCCGGACGGCACCCGGTTCCAGACTATTGCCACGTTCAAAAGCGGTCGCGCGCAGGCCCGCATATCCGGCGCCAAGCTCAAGGTTGTGCGCATCCGCGCAACTGCAGCTCAGAACGACTCCATAATGGTGCGCGAGTTCCTGCTGGATTGACATAGCGCCGGCTTTCGGCCGGGGACGCGCCGCGGACCTGAGCACGCGACAGAAAACCAGACAAAGAAACGAGGATTCGAACATGAAACGCCTGAAAAGCCTCTGCCTGCTGTCGGCACTGCTCGCCGCGCCGGCAATCGCGCCGTTCGGCGCGGCGGGTGCGGAGCTCGGGAAATGGCAAACCGACTACGACGCGGCGCGCCGCGAAGCCGCGGCCAACCGCAAGGACCTGCTGATCGACTTTGGCGGCTCAGACTGGTGTGAATTGTGCCGAAAGCTCGAACTGGAAGTTTTTCGCAAGAGGGAATTCCAAGAGGCCGCCAGGCGGCCTTTCGTGCTGGTGCGAATCGACTCGCCGATGGAACCGGAAAAGAAGACCAGAATCCCGGCCGCGGTGGCCGCCCGCAATGCTGCCCTGCGCGAGGAATTCGCCGTTCGCGACTACCCCGCCGTTTTTCTGGCCACAGCCGACGGAAAGCCTTACGCCCGCACGGGCTACCGCCCCGGCGGGGCAAAAGCCTACCTGCGGCACCTCGATGCCATGCTCGAGAAGAAGAGAAAGAGGGACGAACTGGCTTCGAAGGCAGAGAGCCCAGACTGCCAAGGCCTTGAGCTTGCCAGAACACTCGATGAGATCATCGAGAACACCCACCCGCGACTGGCCGAACGCTATCACCGCGAAGACATGCAACGGATCGTGAAACTGGATGCCGACAACGTCGCCGGCCTCAAGCGAAAGTACCAGATACGTCTGTGCGCCATGGATGCGGGGCAAGCCATGGAGACATGCCACTTTCGCGAAGCCGTCACGCTCTACAACACGATGGTGACAGACCTGAAGCTGGCGGGAGAAGAGCTGCAGACAGTACTGCTGCTCAAAGCCAGGGCGTACTTCTTTCTGCGAAACAGCGACGCTATGCGCGGAAACCTGAACGATGCCCTCAAGGCCGCGCCGGAGAGTAGACGGGCGCCGAGAATCAAGGCAGACCTGCGGAGGCTCGTCTCCGAGCAAGCCGAAAACCCCGCTCCCGCTCCCGCCGCGACCCCGTAGCCGCCTTCGCTACTTCCCTCGCAACATGAACAGCGAGCCGAGCACGACAATGACCGCGGCCGCGCCGAGCAGGATCCAGACGGAACCGAACGGAGAACGCTGAGCCTTGTCCTGCGCCGGCTGCGTGTCGGCCACGGCCGCGTTGGTCACCGTAGCCGCGTTTGTGGCCACGGGCGCGTTGGTCACACTCTCGGTTTCGTTGGTCGCGAGTTCGGGCGACACCGTCGTCAGCGGCGGAAGCTCGTGCTCAGAATAGAGCGAACCGTACAGCGCCTCGTCCCAGTCAGCGCTCATGAGCAGATCGAAGCCTATGTTCTGAGCCTTGATTTCGCACGAACACGAGCCGACGATGTAGTAGCAAGCCTCCGCAATGATCTCATCCGTCAGTATGTCGTCCACCAGGGGCGGCAGGGCGCGACCGCGGCCGAAAACGGCAAACGCGACAGGGGCATTGGTTGTCTTGAGCGACTCGTCGACGCTGAGAAGGTTGCTGATGAACACCTCTTCCCGCGGATCGTCCTTCTTCAGCCTCATGGTCGAAAAGGCGACCTTGAGCTCCGGTCCACCACTGCCGTCAAGTACGGCTCTCCGATCCATTTCGCTGATTTCCGGCAACTCAAGTTCCTTCTGAAGCTCCGCGAGTGTTTCGTCAAGGAGCTTGGCAGCGGCATCGTCCTTTTCCTTGTCGCCGCCCTCGATCAGAACCCAGATGGCCGAATCGCCGGCCAGCACCCGTTTCGTGATCTCACGCCGGGCCGGAGAGTCCAACAGCAGACGCACGTTGCGTTCCGTCAGCGGACCTTTCCACAACGGGATATCGATCGGACGCGGAAAACTGACGTCCAGGACAGCGGCGTCCGCGGTACGGACCACGTTTGTGCGGTCATCGTGCATCGGATAGATATTTGCGCGGTACTCGCTGTCCTCTTCGAAACAGTTCAGCAGCTTCATGGCTGCCTTATGCTCTGCCGTCACGATCTTGTTGGTTTCCACGCGCGCCACGTAGATGTCCGGCGCCCATCGCTCCAGGGCATAACGGAACACGGGCACGGAACACGCTTCCGCCGATGTGTACGCGGCCACGAAGAGGGCCGCAATCAGACTCACTCGTTTCATCACTCTTTCCTTTCACTTGCTAAATGCGACTGAAACCGTGGCATATTTCTGGGCGGGATGCAAACACGAAGATGAGAGGGATGAGATATCTACCCCGTACCGGTATCGCACGCTAGATCAACGAGGTGTTTCGCAAGGCGACTGGCGGGGCGTCGATACTTCACGAGGTCGTCGTCGCGCGTGACCAGGCCGCGTTTCTCCAGTTTGTCGAGATGACGCTCCATCGCGCGCAGTGAGATGCCGCACAGCCTGCGCAGTTCGATGTGATGCATGGCTCTTCGAGGCCTGAGGCAGTGGACAATCGCGATGCGACGCGGATGTGTGAAAGCGGTGAGATCACGAAATACGGCGTCGATGCTCTGGTCGTCGCGTTCAAAAGCGTAGCGTAGTGCCGTCACAATCCTGTCAGCTCCCACCACCGACGGGTTCGGACGGATACGGTACAGGACAAACGGGCCAACACGGGCAGCTGCAAGTAAGCCCCGTGCATTCAACGCCCGCAGGTACATACTCGCAATGGACAGGCCGAGATCGATCCCCTCGGCGACATCGGTAACGGTCGCCGCCTCCCTGCCGAGGAGGAACTTGAAGATTTGAAGCCTGCGGCGGTTGGCCAACACTCGACAGGTTCGCCACAGAGTCGGCTTCAGGTCTTGCCCATCAGGAGTCGCATTCATATCTGGGCACACTTTTAAAAGTCCGCATCCCCGTGGCAAGCCCAAAATGCAGGCGAGGGGTTCGGAACTCGTAGCGGGCCGGTCAGCGCGGTGTTGTGGCACACCTTTAAAAGTCCGCCACGACATCTCGAGCCCAACCCCCCCCCTCAAATCGCCCCCCCTACCCATCGACCCAGCCGGCGAAAGCTCTACTGGCGCTCGTCGGCTCTTGTTTAACAGTGGCCTGCGAGAGCCGGTCACCCGTGGCGGAAGAGCCCCCGCCCCGTACGCCCGTTGATTCATCCTAGAAACGGCAGTTACCGGTGGCCGGTGATCGCTAATCGGTAGCACGCGACGCCCAATCCCGCGCGAGTGAACACCGGAAGTCCTTGTGCCACACCGATTACCGATCACGGATTACCGGTAACTGCCTCCTTTCAGGTTCAAGGGAGAACG
>CAZKRK010000066.1:0-26896 GCA_964555035.1 uncultured Victivallales bacterium
TGGTTTCCAGTTCCTGAGATCCCTCGACTCCGCTCCGCTTCGCTCGGGATGACAGCGCGGGGCTGAAGCTTCCGGCTAGGTCCGGCTCACTGCCTCGATCTCGCATTCCGCCCCGGCCACTCCCTCCGCATCTGCCCTGACCGTCACGGTCCCGGACTCCCCCCCGGCCTGTACGATTGCGAGCATCATGCCGTGGAAAGCCCTGCGGTGGTTCAGCTTGTAGTTCGTGCTGTCAACCGGGTCGCCGTTCTCGAGGCCGATCAGTCCGGCCGGACCGTCGATCTCGATGGTGATGTTGTGAGCGGCGTGTGGGACGAGGCGTCCCTCCGCGTCAACAATCGTCACGGTAACATGCGCTATGCCGGTACGGTCGGCGCGAATAGTGTTTTCGTCGCAGGCCAACTTGATGGCGGCGGGGGCCGAAGCAGTCGCATGCACACACGCCGCGGCCGCCGCGTCTCCGCGGTAGCCCACCGCTTTCAGCACACCGGGCCGGTATTCCACGTCCCAGCGCAACTGCATCGCCTCGACATCAGCCTCCTGAACGCCAAGCGATTCGCCGTCGAGGAAGAGCTCTACCCGCTCGCAGTTGCTGTAGACGATCACGGGGATCGCCACGCCGTCCAACCCCGGCCACGTCCAGTGCGGCAGAACATGCACCATCGGCTCGTCCGTCCACTGGCTCCGATAGAAGTAATAGGTGTCTTTCGGGAAACCGCACAGGTCGATCACCCCGAAGTTCCAGCTCTTGGCGGGCCAGCCGTAGCATTCGCCGATGTAGTCGAAGCCGGTCCAGCGGAACTCGCCGCACATGAAGGGCAGCGTCTTTGACAAACGCCAGGAATCGATGGCCGAAATGCGCACCATGGCATTGTCATAGGAGGACTGGTAGTGTTCGTCGAAGTCGGTGAACACCTCTTTGTCGGTGAAATGCGGCACGTCCAACCGCTCGACATCCGGGTTGCGGGCCAGGTCGCGATACCAGGTACGCGTCCGGTAGACGCCCCGCGTCTGCAGGGTGTGCGGCACCTCGCTGGCGAAAATGACCATCTCCGGGTAGGCCGCGTGGTCCTGCTCGTAGTCAAAGCAGGAGCCGCCGCCGCCGTTGTAGCCGACCACGTCCATCAGCGGGCCATACCCGGCGGCGAGGGTCTTGCGCGTGCTGCAGCATCCGCAGGTCATCGGACGGGTCGGGTCCTCGCGATGGCACACCTCGCGCAGCGCCTCCATGATGGGCAGTCCTTCCGGCCGCCCCTCGCGCACTTCCTTGATCTCGTTGCCCACCGACCACATCACAACGCAGGGATGGTTGCGGTCGCGCCGAATCATGTCGACGAGATCCCGCTCCCACCACTCGTCCCAGTAGAGCTGGTAGCCGAAGGGCGTCTTGCCGTCGCGCCACTCGTCAAAGGCATCCTCTACAACCATGAACCCCATTTCATCGCAGAGATCGAGGAACGTCGGCGACGCCGGATTGTGCGCCACCCGAATGGCGTTGCAGCCCATTTCCTTCAGAATCCGAAACCGCCGCCGGATCACGTCGTCCGGGACTGCCGCGCCCAGGCAACCGGCATCGTGATGTTCGTTCATACCCTTCAGTTTCATGGACTCTCCGTTCAGGAAGAAGCCCTCGTCGGCGTCGAAACGAATCGCGCGCACGCCGAAACGGGTGTCGTAGGTGTCGACGGTCTTGCCATCCCGCTTGAGCACGATCCGCAACGTGTAGAGATGCGGGGTGTCGGGGGACCAGAGGCGGGGATTTGGGAGATCGAGGCTGAACTCGACGAGGCACGGAGCCGCGCTGCGACTTGGACAATTCGGCAGGGAAACTGCAAGCCCCGCCCTGTCATCCCGAGCGCAGCGGAGCGGAGTCGAGGGATCTCGAGAGTTGCCATCACGTCCGGAGTGGTTTCCTGTTCCTGAGATCCCTCGACTCCGCTTCGCTTCGCTCGGGATGACAGGCGGGGGTTGAGGCTCCCGGGCAACGATGTCGGATTTCGGGTTTGGGAGTACGGTCGCGTACACCTCGATTTCGGCATCCTCCTCGCTCTGATTCACCACGGTTACGGCACACTCGACCGTCGCCTTGTCGGCGCTTACCTCTGGAGTGGTTACGCAGGTCCCCCAGTGGTCCACGCGCACGGGCGCGGCGATAGTCAGCCACACGTGGCGGTAGATGCCGGAGCCGCTGTACCAGCGGGAGTTCTTCTGGCGTGCGTTGTCGACACGGACGGCGATGACGGCGGGCTCGCCGGCCTTTACGCACGGCGTCAGGTCGTAGCAGAAGCTGCTGTAGCCGTACGGGCGCACACCGCATGAGCGCCCGTTGCACCACACCTCGCTGTTCATGTAGACGCCGTCGAACTCGATCAAGACACGGCGGTCGCCCAGGTCGGGTGGAATCTCGATCTGCTTGCGATACCAGCCGATGCCGCCGGGGAAAAAGCCGCCGGCGGCGTGGGCGGGGTTGTCGGGATGCGGCGTGGCTTCGATCGACCAGTCGTGGGGCAGATCCAGCAGGCGCCACGCGCTGTCGTCAAAAGTCCGGTCCACCGCCTCGGGAAAGTCCCCCGGCGCAAAGCGCCAGTCGAAGTCGATACAGTTGCGTGTTCTCATCGGCTGCTCCTGACCTTACTCATTCTCATTCGCTCCGCCAGCAACAGAAACACGCTGGCCGTCCAGGTGTAGGCCGGGTCACACAGCGCTTCCCCGGTCACGGCGTTGTAATTCTCGGCAAAGCCACTCCTGTCGCACAACCTGCAAAAGCGCTCCGCGACGGTGTCCGCCAGGTCGCGATGGCCGGCACGGTCCAATCCTGCGACGGCGAGAAAGGTGGAAGGCGCCCAGATCGGGCCGCGCCAGTAACCGTTATCGTTGTAGCTGGGGCTATCCACCTTTTCGGTCGCCAACCCCCACTCGGTGAGGTGACCTTCAATCCCCCGCTTCAAGCACTCGCGGACGTCACCCGGCAATCGGTCGCCAAGAATCAGCGGCAACCAGGGTATCAGGCTCTGCGATTCAACCGCGGAACCGTCATCGGCCAGGCGCGCTACGAAACGGTCGCCGCACCACAGCTCGTCCATCAACGCCTGGTAGAGCGATTCGGCCCGCTGCTGCCACCGGCCCGCCTCATCGACCTTGCCCAGCTCCCCGGCCAGCTTCGCCAGCACGTCCATCTGCAACACCAGCAGCGCCGCCAGGTCAGGCGCCACAAGGGGCACGCCCCTGGCGAACATGGTGCTGTTGTCCCAACCGCTGTCGTTGCCGTGCAGGTAGTACGGCAGGCGTTCAAGCCCCGCACCGCCACCCGCCACGCAACCCGCGCCACCCGCCACCCTGTACGTCATCCACCAATCGGCCTGTTTGCCAAGCGAGGTGTACATGGTCTCCATCACCTCATCCGCCGGCCGCGCAGGCAACCGTCTGAGCAGCTCGCCGAAGGTGAAACCGTGCACCGGCGGTTTCGAGTAGTTGAAGTGAATCTCGATGTCGTTGAAAGCATCGGAATACGCCCCGAACTCATCCTGGTGGTCCACGAGCGTGAGCATCTGGTCCATGGCCAGCTCGGGCTGCCCCGTGGCGAGGGCCATGGCATTGAAACACTGGTCCCAGCTCCAGACGTTGTTCATCCAGTTCTTCGACATGAACAGGGTCGGGCGTTTGATCAGCCCCGTCGGGTTCACGGTACAGGACCAGTTGACATACGACGCCAACTCCCGCGCCCGCTCAAAGCCGACCGGAGCCGGAGGCATGCTGTCCCTGAACGCGGCAAACGCCGTTCGCGCGGCAGCGAAGCAATCGTCGAAGCTCGCGCGTGCCGGCCGTTTCCAGGTGCTCCAGAATTCGTCGATCGCGATCTCCCAGCAACCGTCGTTGTCGGGCATGACGGAGAGAGTCTGTTCGTCTTTGCCGACCGCCTGAGACGCATAGGCTCCCATCAGGTCAAGGCTGCCGCGAAGCGCTTCGATCTGGTAACGGCGCAACGCCCGGCGCAGATTGAAGACCGCCAGGTTGGGACCGTCGCGGTAGGCATGAATCCGTTCCCCCGCGAATTGCAGGACGAGTCCCCTCCCTCGCATACGAACGGTGTCCGGCCCTTCGAAACAGATCTCCACCCGTCCCTCGCCGGCGGAGAGGACCAGTGAACTCGGCTGCGCGTCAATCGTCGGCGTCACAACGTCGTCGCCGGCAAGGGCGCGAATGGCGAACAGGTTGTTCGGCCTGTTGTGGTGATTCCGCAGGAAGAGTTCTGTTTCCTTCACGGGAACGGATATGGACATCCAGGACCCGAAGTAGCTGAAGGGGACCCTGTTGACATCAAAAAGACTACGCATCGTTTTCTCCTCTCCCATCCGCTCTACACAGAGATGCTCCCCTCACGATCCCGGATGCTACACGCTGCCGCCTCAAGATGACAGAGCACAATTGCTGCTATGATGTTGGACAAATCATCAATCGCTAATCGTCAATCAAACCCAACTCCTTTCCTACGAACTACCAACGTTCTTCGCTTACACACCCGCGCGGAACGGGAACACGGGCTCTTCTCTTGCCGTCTCACCCGGTTCCGGATACATTACCCGCTCGATCGAAGCACAAGAGGAAGAGGAACCCGATGAACAAGAGACGCATAGGCAAGAGTGAGCTGGTGCTTGTCGTTGGCGCGCTGGCGACGATCATTGCGACGAGCTGGACGGGAGCGGCCGCTCCGACCTTTGACGGAGCGAAGTGGATCTGGAACAAGGCCGCGGGAGAAGCTGCCGGAACGTGGTATTTCCAGAAGGACTTCGTTTTCCCCGCGGGGCAGAAACCGAAGAAGGCACACGTCACCATTACCTGCGACAACATCTGGACGCTTCACGTCAACGGCGCACAGGCGGGAGACGGCGCTCGCAGCTCCGATTCCTGGCAACACCCCGAGACGGTAGACGTGACCAGGCATCTCGTCATCGAAAGGAACGCGATCGCGATTGAGGGGGTGAACACCGTTGCGGGGCCGGCCGGACTTCTGGTCAAGTTGGTGGTGCAGTTCGAGAACGTCAAGGAGACGTTCGAACTGGTCAGCGACAAGACCTGGATCACCACTGACAGCCCCGAGAAGGGCTGGAAAAACAACGGCTTTGTCGCCGGGAAAGTCTGGGAGCCTGTCGCCGTGATCGGCAACTACGGCGCGGCGCCCTGGGGCAGGCTGACGGCAGGCGGGCGGCAGCCCGGGCGTGCGCCCGTTGCGCCGACGGTGCCCGTCAAAGTGGACGCAGCCGAGCTCAAGAAGCCGATCTACAAGGACGGCGTCGTCTTCGTGGGCGGCGCCGTCGGCCTGAACGTAAACCGTCAGCCCATCTACCACCAGAACATCAAGGGCACGCGTGCGTATTTCGAGATGGACCCCATGACCCCGGCGGCCCTGGGGCGCGAGCTCTGGAGCCTTGTTCCTCTCGGGCCCGACGGCAAGAAGACACTGCTGTGCGATGCCGGCCGCGGCACGATAGGTTCGCCCAGCGTTTCCTACGACGGCAAGACGGTCTACTTCACGATGAACAAGGCCGGTGAGGCCTACTTCCACATCTTCAAAATCGACATGACCGGCACGGGGGACACGGCGCCCGGCAAAGAGAGCAGCATCGTCCAGCTCACGGACGGTCCATTCCACGACTACGATCCAATGGAGTTGCCGAACGGACGCATCGCGTTCAGTTCCACGCGACTGGGCAGTCGCGAAGAGTACCACGCGAAGTACGCCTCGTCGCTCTTCACCTGCGACCCGGCCGGGAAGGACATCAAACCGCTGACCTACCACATCGTGGCCGATCGTGAGCCGCGCGTCATGGAAGACGGCTCGCTGGTGTTCATCCGTTCCGACAACTTCCTGGAGCGCGCCAAGGTCGAAGCCCACCTGCACCAGACGCGGCTGGACGGCTCGGCCGGACAGGTCATCATCGGACCGGGTCGCAAGGGCATCCGGCTGGACCGTGATGCCGCGGCCGAACCGGCAATGAGCTGGCTGCGCAAATACGGTATGGGAAGCCCGGCGCCAATGCCGGACGGGCGCGTGGCGGCAATCAACCAGCTCGGTCTCGTCACGTCGGCCCTCCCGACGGGACAACGCATCGGCGGTGGTTTTCTGCCCTACGACCTCTCTCCCTTGCCCGACGGAAGACTGCTGTGCACGGCCAAAGCTAAAAATCGGATCATCGTCTTCGATCCGCAGGACAACACCCAGATCCCGGTATTCTCGATGGGCGGCATTCACTCCGTCGTCCACCTGGGGCCCCGCAAGAAACCGTCGGTCAGGCCGTCTTCCGTGGATCCGCAAATGGAACGCAGAATTGACAAGACCGGATATCTCTACTGCCAGAATGTCCTGGACACGCAACACACGGCCGCGGGCACAAAGCGGATCAAGGCCGTGCGCGTCTACCAGGGGCAACCGTTCACGCTCGAGCCGACCAAGACCATCTACGCCCACATCGGCACGATCGCTGTAGAGCTTGGAACCGTACCGATCGCCGAAGACGGATCGTTCTACGTCGAAGTCCCCGCCGACCGACCCTTGGCTCTGCAGGCGGTTGACGGTGAAGGCCGCGCGGTAATCAACGAGCTGTCGTGGATCTACACGCGCCCCGGCGAGCAGAGGGCGTGTGTGGGCTGCCATGCTCCCGTGGGTGTCGCGCCCGCCATGACGACCGTTGCCGCGGCGCGACGGAAACCGCTGAAGCTGACGGGACAGGGCCGTCCGCACCGCTTCCGGGCCAACAACGGCGCCAACGGCGGCATCGTCAACCTGCAGCTCGACAAGTTCCGCGAAGTAGTTGCGATCAACCTGTACGATGTCGACGCCGAACCGACGCTGTCCACTATTCGCCGGCTTGGAATTCTGCGCAACCGGTCGGCCGTACCCGTGCTCGTCAAGGCTCTCGGCGGCAGTAATCCCGAGATGCGTTGTGCGGCCGCGCTCTCACTCTCCGCATGTGGCGATCGCTCGACCGTGAAGCCGCTCATGGCGGCGCTCAAAGACAAAAACTCGACCGTGGCCCGGGCTGCCGCGGGCGCGTTGGAACACTTGACGGGAAGCCCCGCGGGCAGCACGGACTGGGATGCGGTCGAGACGGCCCTGATCCAGAGGATCCTGACTGAGGAGCAGCTTGCGGAGCTGGCGCTTCCCGCGTCCGCCGTCAAAGAACTGCCGGAGCCCGAAAGCTCGAAGCCCCCGGAGATCGTCATCAAGTCGGCCCTCTATGGCGTAAAGGGCAATCCGGCCAAGCAGATCGACCTCAAGGCAAAACTGGAAACACAGGTTGCCGCCGGCAACTTCGCGTTCAGCGCAACGTTCCGGTTCGCTGGCAGGGACCCGGCCGTGGGGATTCACAAAACGACCGAGCTCGAATACATGCTCGACGGAAAGCACAAGCGGTTCTCGCTCAGAGAGGGGGCTGAGTTCGATCTCGCCGCGGGCGAGGAAGCCGGGTATTCCATCGTCCCCGGCAGCGGCGTGACCGGTCCGGACGTGCACATGGCCATCGAGGCACTCGGCCATGTGGGCGGCGACAAGGGAAAGCAGGCGATCCGCACCTGGCTGAAGAGCAACCCGAAAGGCGAGCTCAGGATCATGATGGCGGCCATGCGTTCGCTGGGCCACCTGCGAGACCGCGAAGCCATACCGCGGCTTGTCGCAATCATGGACGCCAATCTCAACAAGCGCGGCAAGGGCGGTTGGGGCGAGGGCGGCTTCGGACAGAAGCCGACCTACCTGTCGGCAACCGCGGCCGAGGCGTTGGGGAGAATCGGCGGAGCGGAGGCGGAGAAAGCCATACTGGCCGCGCTGGCCAAGTTGGGCAACTTCGAAAGTCACGTGATGTACACGGGGGAACACGGCTGGCTGCGCAGCGCACAGGCTTCGCCGGTCTACTTCCGGATGCTCGAAGCGCTCGAGCGCATGGAAAGCACGGGGGCTGCGCCGATGGCAGGTGCGCTCGTGGTGTCAATCCCGTCCGACAAGGACCGCGGTCTTCTGTATGAGCTGGACAGCTACGAGAAGCTGGTCTCGCGCACTATCGAGCGCAGCGGCCGTATGGGTGACGTCGTGGAAGCCTGTTTTGCCGTGCTGGGCGAGACGCCCCCGGCAGCGGGGGTGGCGCAGGTTGATCCTGCATTGCGGGAGGCCGTATCCAAAGCCCCGCACAATGAACGGCACATCAGGAAGCACTCCGCCCAGTCGCGTGCGGCGCAGGTCTTGTCGATCGTGTGCAACAGCATTGAGTACGCGGAGAGAATCCGGGCGGTATTGCAGGCATACAGGGCCCAGCAACCGTCGGAGACCCGCTCCTGGGCCTGTTTCATGCTGACGCGGGCACTGGGACGACTGGGCGATACCGGATCGATCGACCTCTTTGTCGAGATGCTGGAAGATGACCCAACGGAAGCGTCACTGGGCTTGAACCCTCCGCCCACGCACATCGTCTACAAGGCCTGGCGACCGTTCTACCGGCCGGCCGCCGCATGGTCACTGGGCGAGCTCAGGGCGAAGAAAGCGATACCGGCACTGCTGAAAACCGTACGTGACCTCGACAACGCGTCAAGTACCCGGGAACAGGCCGCCGCCGCGCTCGGCAAGATCGCGGACAAAAGCGTCCTGCCGGAGATCCGGGAAATCGCCGAAGACTATCCCGAGCTCATGACAAGGCGTGCCCTTCTGGAATCAGCCGCCAGGCTGTCGGGACATAGCGACGATGCCTGACGCGTACTCGTGGATTTCAGTCAATCGAACTCACCTTCCGGCACGCTCTGAGCGGCGTCTTTTCGCATGATTCGCTTCTCTTTGAAAGCCAATTCTGCGAGCGTCCCCATCCCATTGTCCCACACCTTACTATGTGTGGGACGATTCAGCCTAAAAAGAGCAGTTGCCCGCAGATGACGCAGATCGACGCAGATAAAGTCCCGAATCCGCGTTCATCTGCGTCATCCGCGGGCACCTTCTGCCTCAGCCGGTCTTTCACCAAATGGGTGCGTCGTGTGACGTCGCCATCGTCAATGTTTGCAGACATTTGCGTAGGAATCGGCGGTTCAACTGCCGAATACAGGTTCAGGCATGCCGATCCCGGATGCCTGTCGGTGTCACGTCCCGATTCCCGTTTGACACCTTTTGGTTGTCGTTCGAGATGGTCTTCATAGTACAGAGGTCATGGGTAGAGCTGCCGCGGGGCTGCCCCTCACCCGCCTCCGCTGCGCTGCGGCGACGGTGCTGCATCAAAAGGTCATGGGCCGCTTGCGAGTGTCGGCGCGCAGCGTGCTCCAACCGGTCCACGCCACTCCGCGCCGATCCGCGTTGCGTCTCGGGCTGCGTGGCTCACTACGAACAGGGCGCGTGCGTTGGGTTTGTAGTTAGACCCCATCCGAAAAGGGTCGGCGGCCGATTTTGGCCTGAAACGCCAGGGAAACGGGGACGCCGCAAGATTGGGGAGGCGGATGAGGGACAGGCCCGCGGTGGCTTCGGTATGATGACAGGACGTATGCTCCGCAGCCTGTGCCGAGTGTGGTTGGGGTCGAAAAAGGAAAGGTGGTCTGAAACCGGTATCGGACGAGCGTCTTTCTACCGGTGCCACCGAGAATTGCATCAGGCAGAACGATGTCCGGGTCTACGATTGCCAATGCTCCCACGGATGAATAAACACTTTACCGCACTTCCCTGAAGCCTGGGTTTCCAACGCATCCTGGATCCGGTCGATGGGAAACGTGTGCGTGATGATCCTGTCAATCAGCGCTCCTGCCCCCCGAATCGTGCGCTCCATGACCTCGCCGTCACGATGATGATTCCAGTGCCAGCAGCCATGAACCGTCAGTCCCCTGGCGGTAAGCTCGCGAAAACTGACCGGTCCCCCCCAACCGGGAGTGGCAACATGACCTCGCGGACGCGCCACAGACACCAGGAAGCCCGGCGCACTCTCGACACTGCTGCACTCGACGGATTTGTCGACGCCCTTGCCGTCGGTCAGATCCATTATCTGGGTTTGCGCCTCGTCATGCGAGGGATCGACAACCGCTTCGACACCGATTTCCTCGGCCAGGTTGACTCGATACGGGTTCATTTCCAGGCCGAGCACGCGTGCGCCCCGATAACACGCAATCGCTGCCGCGCCCAATCCAACCGGCCCCAGGCCGGATATCAGCACGGTGTCGGTCGCCGACACGTTCATGGCCTGCATGGCATTGAAGCCGGGGCCGAAACCGCAACAGGCCATGCCGGCATGGTCATAGGAGAGATCGTCGGCAATGGGCCAGAGCAACCAGTCCTGTTGAATGGTGTACTGCGCTACGCGGCACATGCCGGTTTCGGATCCGCAAATCTCAAGGGCGTTGCGTTGCGACCGGCAGTAGATGTGCTCCCCCGACGTACACAGGTCACACGTGCCGCAAGGATTCTGGGGCATGACCACAACGCGATCACCCACGGAAACTGATGTTACCCTGGGACCAATCTCAACGACCTCTCCGGCGGCTTCGTGCCCAAAACCGCGTCTCTCATCGCTTCTTCCCAACCCCTTGTACTCAGTACACAATGGCGCCGTGAGCACTTTCACCTTTGCGTAGTTGTCGTCAACCCGTGGATCGCCGACTTCGACCGCACCGGCTTCGTGCGGTCCTCCCATCATGGCCTGTTTCATGCAAGCGTCTCCCGCATTATCTCCGTCCCGTATGCAAACGCCTCTTCGAACAGTGCTTCGAGGCTGACAATCGGCGTGTCGCCGGTGACCCCATTGCCCATAGTGAACAGGAACTTGCCTTCGGGTCGGTGAAAGGTGTCGAAGAGGTGGCGCACTTCCGCGCGGACCTCGTCGACCGAACCGAACGGGATCGTCTGCTGAACGTCGAACCCGGACCAAATGGCAAGCCGACCGCCGAACCGGCGAGCGATACGGACCTCATCCATGGCGAACTTCTGGATCGGGTGCAGCACGTCGAGTCCCAACTCGATCAGCCGCGCCAGCAGCTCCTCGATGTCGCCGCAACAGTGCAGCCAGAAATGCATGCCGCGCGCGTGGGCCGCGTCGATCAACTCGGCGTAATACGGAGCAAAAAACGTGTCGAAGATGTCCGGCGGAAAGAACGGTCCGCTCTGTGTGCCCAGGTCGTCGGTGACGTAGATCGCATCGGCGCCGCATTCGTCCCGGGCGCGTTCGATGATTCCCAGGTAGAAATCCGTCAACGCCCGAAACAGCCGGTGGACTTCGTTCGGGTTGACATAGTAGTCCATCAGGGCGTCGGTCATCCCCCGCAGCGACCAGTGCCGTTCAAACAGCGTGTACCACCAGTGGGCGATGCGATAGCGGCCGTCTTCGGCCGGGACATCGGGAAACAGTCCCGGGTAGTCGGCGCGGGGAAACGCACCCAATACGTCGTCGAGCATGTTCCAATCGGCCAGCGGGGCCTGGGCGTCGATCGCCTTATCGACCGTGCCCTCGGGTTTGTCGGAGGCCATCCACCGGTACTCCGGCTCGTCGTCGGGGGCATCGTAGATCTCAACGTTCCGCCAACGGATGAACTGTGCATCCTGCGGGTAGGCCGCCAGCAACGCCTCGACCGCCGCACGGTCGGACGGATCGGTGAACGCGCCGGGGTAAATCCACTTGTGCAAAAGCATGGGAATCCGCCGCGCGCAGCCGCGTCCTTCGATCACACGGACCAACTCTTCGCGCGTCAGGGGATCGTAGTGTGTGCATTCCGGCTGCGTCATAGACTTGAACTCACTTTCCCGCCTTCTTTGCCGCTTCAAGTGTCATCAATTCGCGGGGCGTCTTGTTTTCATTCTCTTCCGGCAGGATGGTACTGTCAAAGCTGACAGCACTCTTTTCTTGTCCAATTCTCTTTCCTGTAGGGGTTTAGCGGCGTATCTGCTTTCTCCCCCGTTTTCCTCGCCGTATACGTGCCCGACGACCGGAGATTAGGGCGAAAGATTAAGGCGAAAGATTAGGGCTCAAGAGCAAGAACCTTAATCTTTTGCCCTAATCTTTCGCCTTAATCTTCCCCTTCGTGTGCACCGCCAGGTATTCACAGCTCGGCAATCCTGCTTGCCGTTTTCATGCGATTCTTGACACTACCCGCGGTCACGTCTGTCAATCGGCGGGACGGTGTCCGAAAGACCCCTGGAGACGGCGGAAGATCGGGGAGAGAAATTAAGAGTCGATGGGCATACTTAATCTGCTCTTCCACGCGCCGGGAAATTCGCGCGACCCCTCTTCGGATACGCTCCAGCTACGGTGACTCCTTGCCGATTCCCTTCCGCAACCGTCCGATTTCACTCAATGCCTTGCGGCTCGATTCGATGATGTTGCCCCGCCGATCCGGGCCGACGTTGAGCAGAAAATTCGAGTTCCTGGCGTACGCCTTGGCCATGTGCCCCATGATGCCCTCCGGCGTTCCGGCACGGAACCCTTCCTGCCAGAACCACTTCTGCTCCAGTTTCCAGCAGGTCTCGCCCGGCGCCTTGTTGGTCTCCGGAAAATGCCTCACTTCCTTCACGGCAATATCCACGAAGGGCGTCCCCTTCTTGCCCCAATCCCACCAGTTGGAGCTGGCAAGGATGCCGGCGCCGAGGCTTCTGATGAAGGCCTTGGCCTCATCCGCAGCCATGATCTTGTCGTCAAGGGCGTCGTTCCAGATGTAGAAGACATCCGGGTACTTCTCGATCAGCTCGGCGATCTGCTTCTTCTGAAACGCGACCTGCTCCTCCATGCCGTGCTTCGCGGGATCGCATTCGGGCGGCAGAACCTTGTACTTCCCCTTGTTCTTGCCGGCGTCGAATCCCGGGTGGCGCCAGCAGTAGTAGAACCCGACCTTCAGCCCCCGGCTCTTGAACGACTTGACGAACTGCGCCACGAGGTCCTGCTTGTAAGGGCAGTCCGGGTGCATGACATCGTAGGTCGTATACTTGCTGT
The DNA here is from genome assembly GCA_964555035.1 of uncultured Victivallales bacterium. GTDB lineage: Bacteria > Verrucomicrobiota > Kiritimatiellia > UBA8416 > CAYOBW01 > CAZKRK01. The sequence continues at coordinate 12,930 of CAZKRK010000066.1, forward strand.
CCCACAGGCAGAACCCCGCCACGTGTTTCACCGTCAGCACGCCGTAGGTCATCCCCGCAGCCACGGCCGCATCCGCCCACGCATCCGTATCGATCTTGCCGCCCGGGTCGAAATCGGCCGGACTGTGATAGCCCGCGACCCACTGGGTGTTCTTGTAGGTGGCCATGTTGTAATGGATGAACATGCCGAATTGGAGTTTCCGAAAATCGGCCTGCAATTCCTTGACTGATCCGTCCATGTCCGGTCTCTCCGCTTCTGTCTCGGCACCCGCGATTTCGCCCAGCGAACAACCCGCTACGGCCGCGGCCAGGGCAACATACAATGTCCTTCTCATTTCCGTTCCTCATCCTTTTTACTCAGCGTCTCGAGCTTTTCCAGAATCTCCACAGCCCGCTTGGCCTCCTCGCTCTTTCTGTACGTACAGCGTTCAGCGGCATCTTCGCTCATCGCCCGCGTGGCGGCCCTATCGAGCGCATTCGTCTCCGGCCCTGCCTCGGGCCAGTCCCATTCGTCGGTGCGGAAACTGTGCAACGGCAGGTACTCTTTGCCGTTGACCTTCAGGTTGCCCATGGGGCTTCGCGCCCATCCGTACCGCACGGCCACGGGTTGCTTGACCAGCGGACTCCATACGCGGATCCTGGTCGTTTCGCAGCACTTATTGGCGGTGTTCCAGATGCCGACGTCTTTCTTGAGGGGATGCGCGGCATGGGCCATGTAGAACTCTCTCGATTCGTCGGCGATCGAGAAGCCTTCCGGGATCATGGACATGTCATCCGGCATCACGCCCTTGTCAAAGGTCAAGACCATGCGCTCCCCCTCTGGCTCCGCCGAAACCAGGGACGCAGAGTCCCAGTCGACTTTCAGACCATAAATCCTATTGAGCGCCCAGCGCGCGGCCCGCACGCCATGCGCCCGCTTCTTGTGGGGATGCAGCCCCGGGATCCGGACATCGTAGGCCGGAAGGAACGCCGTGTTGGTGGGATCCTCGAGATCCGTAAGCCCCAACCGCTGGGTCTCACGAATGAAAGAGGCCCTCGAAACGGACCACTGCTCAAAGTTGTCGCGCGTCTGGGAGATGCCGCCGGCGCAAAAACCGATGATACCGACCGGGAGTTCGGGGTCGTTGAAGTCTTCCCGCCAGCCCTCAACCATGAGCCTGACCAGCACACGATAGCGTTTTGGCCTGCAGTTGGTCCCCATTGCGTTGTTGTACCCCTGGTGAAACAACACGCCCTTGATACACAGCCCCTTGAACACGCCGAACATCCCGTTGTAGCAGGAGCCGGCATCGCTGGGACTGCGCCCGGGAATGCTCCAGGACCGCAGGTTCGCCCGCGTCGGTCTGGCCGGAAGCTTGTCGTCGGCAACGCCTTTCTCGCGTTGAGCGGCAACCGTTCTCTCCCACTTGTCGACGAGCTTCTGCACAGCTGCATCCCAGTCGAACTCGGCAATGCGTTTGTCGAGATGCGCCTTGTAGGCCGCGGCGACGGGATCGTCGTCGAACTTGTGCAGTGGCACCAGCGATTCGATCGAGGCGCCGCCCCGCGCGTTGTCGATGATGCCGATCGGAATCTGCAGCGCGCGCTGCAGGCGCGCCCCGAAACTGTAGCCTATCGCCGAAAAACCGCCCGCCGTCTCCGGACTGGCAACCACCCAGCCGCCGTTGCCGAGCTTCTCCACCGGGATGTCCTCCTGCGGTTCTTCCTGCTCGTTCGGCGTGATATCGAGACACCGGAACAGCGGCAGGTGAGCCTGGACACTCTCCATGTCGGCATGAACAGTCTTCCCCAACCCCCACGCCATGTTACTCTGGCCGTTCATGACCCACACGTCGCCGACGACGATGTTGTCCATTTCGACCGTCTCGTCGCCCGATGCTACCGACAGCTTGCGGCCGACAGCATCGGCTTCCCGCGCGGGGAAAGTCACCTCCCAGCGACCATCCTCGCTGCCCGCTTTCGCCGAGGCACTCTCCGTGCCGAACGTGACCGTAACGTCCGCGCCTTTCGACGCCCAACCCCACACCGTGATGGGCTTGCCGCGTTGCAGAACCATGTTGCTGCTGAAGACGCCATGCACCTTCAACTCCGCGGCGTAGCCGCAAGCGCCGGCAAGCGCGCAGACCGCAACGGCCAACACGATTGCCTGTCTCATCCCGTTCGTTTTCATTGCTGCTCCTTTTCGTTCTGTCAGGGGTTTCTAGGCTCCCGACACTTCAATTCCTCTGTCTATCAATTGGTTCCGGCGGATCTGCCGTTCTCCCCCGTTTTCTCGACACTTAGTCCCACTCTTAGACCCCACTCTTAACCGGTTACGCTTACTCGACTCGCTTACTCGATCGGCCGTGGTCATCGTTTAAGCAGGTGGTTTAAGCGTAACCGAGTAAGATGGGGAGTAAGTGTGCGAGTAAGTGTAGGACTAAGAGTTCCTTCATCGTTCTTCATAAGGCTTTCGACAGTTTCTTTCTTCCCGTACCGGTCAGAACTGACAGCACGTTCTCTTGTTCAATTCTCTTTCCCGTAAGGGGTTCGCGGACGCGCTGCCTTCTCCCTCGTTTTCGGTCCATTCCGGTTGACGAGAGCGGCGACGAGAATGGTGGACGATTGAGAGTTTCTCTACTCGTTATCCGCTCTCGTCGCCGCTCTCGTTAACCGATTTCCCGCTTTCACGGCTTTTCATAAGACTTTTGACAGTTCCGTTTGGCGCGACCCGGCGGCCCGGCAACTCGGCGACGCCGGAATGAACTGTATCCGGGCATCACCAAGTCATCAAGTCACCAGGTCACTCCCCCCTCCCTGCCGTCCACTCCGCCACAAACCGCGCCCACGCTTCCCGGCATGCCTCCTCGTCGCCGATTGCTTGCCATAGCCGCGCCCGATGAAAGGCCGCTCCGGCAGCCGGGAGCCTGCGGTTCGCGGGCGTGCGCTTCGCCAGCAACGGATCGCGGTCGGCGGGACAACGACGTTGAATCTCTTCGACCAGGCGGGCAAGCCGCGGGCCCACAAACCAGGGAATTGCCGTGTCGGTCTGCCGCCGATAGGTACGCGGCGCCATGTACTCGATGAACGGCCTGTCATCGCTGTTGACGGGATAGTCGGCGAAGAGTTCCCCGGACGCGACCAGGTTGCCGCAGTAAAAGAACAGTATGGTCTGAGGGTTAAAGGGCAGCGAAAGCCGTTCCAGGTCACGGTGACTCTTGCCGGCCACCGCGATCGCCTTGTCCTCGCTGCTGTCCAACGCGCACGCCGGCAGCGGCGACATGGCCGAGTGCCCGACCAGTGCGACCACCTCCTCGCCGGGTTGGAACGTGCTGCGCCAGAGCGAAACCTGCTCGAACACACCGAGCATGGTCCGGGCGATGATCGAGAACTCGTATTCGGTCACCTGGTACAGCGGCAGCCACTGGACGAAAATACCGCCGGGCTCCAGCCGGCGCTTCACACACTCGAAATGCTCCTTGCTGTAGAGACTGCCGGCCCCGGAGCGGAAGGGAACGAACAGGTCCGCATTGACCATGTCAAACGTCTCTCCGGACGCCATCAGGTAGTGCCGGCCGTCCTCGACAAGCACCGTCGCGCGGGGGTCGAAGAAGAGCCCGCCGGTGCAGTCGAAACCGTCGATGTTTGTCATGTACTTCCGGGCCGCAGCGATCACCTCCGGCACGAGCTCGCAAGTCACGACGCGCTTCACACTCGGGAACTGTGGATCCAGCGCGCTTCCCGCTGTGACGCCGGTACCCGTCCCCAGGAAGAAGATGCTCTCGGTGCCGGGACAAGTCATCAGCGGTATGTCGGCCTGCATCTTCTGCTGCATCATCGCACCGGTCGAACCCAGACCGTAGTGTGAGTTGATCTTGATCGACAGACCGTGACTGTCACGCGCTACCGCCACGGTGCAGTCACTACCCTCCCAGGTCTCGAGAATCTCCTGGTGCGGCCGTAGCGTATCGACACTGTTGATGGGCAGTTCCGCGGGGTTGAGTGCCGAGAAATGCATCAGGAGGAGAACCCCGGCGACGGCCCTGAGTGCGATACTCCCGGCAGTCCTGGTGAGCGGCAGAATCAACGCGACTACCAGGTAGACTACACCGACAAGTTGCATCGTACGCCACATCCCCAGCACCCCGAGAAAAACGAAACCGCACAGCAGGGAACCAAGGATCGCGCCCGTAGTGTTGACCGCTGCCAGACGTCCCAGGCTCAACCCGGCGGAACGCGCGTGGCGCTCCTCCGTCTTCATCAGGTACGGGAATACCGTTCCCAACACCAGGGCGGACGGGCCGATGGTCAGAAACGCCTTTCTGAAAATCAACCACAAGTACTCCAACCACGATCCCCTCGAAGCCAGGATCTGCAGCGAGTCGGTCACACGCATGAAGACAAACGGGGTTACGGAAACCGCTATCCCGCTGACCAGAACCAACAACGAGAGAACGTAGCCGGGAGAGATGTCCACACGGGCCAGCCGGGAACTGATGAAAGCGCCCGCGGCCAGACAGACCAGGACAATGACCAGGATCGCCGCGAAAGTGTAAACCGAATTCTCCAGCACCTGAGCGAACATACGCATCCACAGCACCTCGAGCGCGAGGATGCCAAAGCCCGACAGGAAACAGACCAGCGACAGGCCCCATCTCCCACGGGGGCTTTCTGTTGGCGGCAAGGCACCGGTCTGCCGCTGCGCCTCTTCGCCTTTCTCGACCGCGATCCCGCGTGACAGGAAAAAGGCCGCGGCCGCAATAGCCGAGGTGACGCCCATTGCCCCCAGACAGGTCGCCTTGAACCCGAACCACAACGGGAAGAAGAACCCGGCCAGGAAAGCGCCCAGGGCGGCGCCGAGCGTATTGACGCCGTACAGCAGCGCGGCGGTCGTGCCGAGACCGGATGACGCCCCGGCCGGAAGCTCCAGCTCATGCCTGCCATCCCGAGCGCAGCGGAGCGGAGTCGAGGGATCTCGAGACTTGCGAGAATGTCCGGAGTGGTTTCCTGTTCCTGAGATCCCTCGACTCCGCTCCGCTGCGCTCGGGATGACAGGGCGGGATTTGGAATTCCGGACTCGAGCTGCCCGAGACGCCATGCGCCTTGGGACGCGGCTGACCAGGAACTCCCCCATGACCGGGATCGTTCCCCCCATGCAGAACGCCGGCGGAAAAACCAGCAGCAGCGCCAGGGCGAACTTGACGAGCAGAACCAGGGCCGGCGCGTCGATGCTTTGGTAGACCGCCGGGTAGGTGGCGTAGTAGAGCCGAAGAATGCCGAAATAGAGCAACGCCGTGACGGCGATGCCGACCTCCAGCCAGGCATAGACGCGCAACGGATTGGCGACCCTGGCCGAGCGTCGCCCCAGGAACCAGCTCCCGGCCGCCAGCCCCCCGAAGAACGCTGCCAAGGTTGCCGCGGCGGCATGGGCCGTGTTGCCGAACAGCAGCCCGAGCTGCTTCATCCACAACACCTCATACACCAACCCGGCAAAGCCCGACAAGAATACGAGAATGAGGTACATGGTGGTGTTGACCCGTCAACGCGCTGACGGCACGAAGAACGTGTCGAGTTTCGCGGTCGACTCCGGACCGGCCCTGGAGAAATATTCGTCCGCCAGCTCCACGCGTCCAATGCATTCCAGGTATACACCTGCCACGGCACACGCATCGCGACTCTCCGGTTTCAACTTGGCAACCAGGACGGCCAGGTTGGCGAAGTCGACAGGCTTGAGGTCATCGGCAGCAATGGTTGCCGTCTTGCCGGAACTCGCGCGCAACGTCAGGTTCCCGTCGCCGTTGACCGACACGAGCGAAACCTTGGCACGTGTCACGCTCAGCGGAATTCGCGTGGGTTTCAGAACTCCGGAATCACTCAAGCCCACCAACGCTTTCAGCAACATCCCGTTCAGGACCTCGGTCTTTCCGGACGCGAGCTCGCGGGCTTCGCGTACAGGCGGGGTGGAAACGGCGGCGCCCCCCCCGGCCGCAGTGCTCCCCCCGCCCTGTATCAGCAGTTCCGCCATGGCGCGTCCCATGCCCTCGCCAACGTTCATGTAGGTCTCCGCGTTCCCGCCGTAGTGGCCGTTGGCACTGCCACCCTTCGAGACCGGATTGGAGTAGAACGTCGCAACGTTCCCCTTGAACTCCGGGTACTTTCCGGTCTTGCCGTCTACCGCAAGCTGGGCATCCGTAATCTTGCCGCCGGCGCCGCCGCTGCCCTTCTGGGCCTGCCCCATGGTGGCGCAGACGAAGAGTGCGTTCGGGGCATTGAAGTCCTTGCGCAGATCCTTGATGAGATGGACGAGGTTCTCTTCGTACTTATCCGCATTGCCGCCCCGGCCCAGATCCTTCGCGCCCTGCCAGAACAGGAATCCCGCTACTTCGTAGTCCTTGGCGCCGGGGTAGTAGGTGTCCAGGTCTTTGAGTACATCCTTGGCTGCTTTCGTGTCGCCGTCATACTGCACGCCGGCATACCAGTCGCCGGGTATGGGTGTTCTCGTCGGGTCATCCTTGTTCCCTTGGTAGCCTTCCGCGCTTGGTGGCAGCAGGTCGTAGCCCAGGCTGCGGTTGCCGATGCAGCTCTTGAGGATGAGGACGGGTTCGTCCAGCAGATTGCCGACGTAGTGCCCGATGCCGATCTCCGGGCCAATGTTACCACTGATCGTCATCCACTCATTCTTATGGGTCTTCCAGGGGCCTGCCCCGGAACACATGACAAACACGTTCCGTACGTCCTTTCGCACAGTCCAGTTGCCGTCGTCATCCACAAGGTAGGGGTACTTCCCGTCGTTCTTCACGGCGTTTTCGAGCGAGCCCCGGTCACCGGTAATCTTGCCAAAGCCCAGCATGTTCGACTGGCCCAGCAGGATGAACACCTTGACCGGCTTCTTCATGTCGGCGGGCTTGCCGTCCGGATCGGGCAGCTCCGCGGGGATGTCCCCGACGGCGAGGTAGAGGCACTGAAGAACGAGCGCCGTAGCGCCCAGGGCGACTGTAATTACACGGTTGTTTTGCGTTCTCATCGGTTGTCTCCTGCAGGAATCCGCGGCAACTCACTGCGATGCGCCGGACGCGACCGCCGAGCGGGACTCCAGATCGTCACCAGAGACTACTCCGACGCCACTGCAAGCGCAAACAGCTTTGCCAGCGGATTAGCGTCAAAATGACACGGATTTGCGGCACGGTAAATGACGCCATGGCTCCGGAAGGCACGGCCGCGGATCATCCCCCCCCCGCTTTCACGGCGTTCCCCCCGGGAACAGTTTCTTGAGCAACCGGGCATCCAGTTCCGCTTTCGGCGCGAACTCCGGCGAATCGACGTAGCGCAGCAGACTGTGCATGAGCTGCCGGGCCTCAGGCTTGTCCTGGTTGTCGAGCAAGTCGATAGCACAGACCAGCAATCCGCCCTTGCCGACCCGGGTCTCAAACAGCAACCCTAACTTCTGGTTGCGCACGAAGTTGTCGATCGCCTGGATCGTCGGGCGATAGCCCGCCGGCGTCTCGTCCAGCACGACCGGACGCGAGTTCTTCACCAGGTGCCACCATTGCCAGTTGCTGTGGAACTCCGTCGGGAATCTCTTCAGTGCGGGAGTCTCCGGGTCACAGAGGAAACCAAGGGTTCCGGGAGACGGCTTGACGCCGCGCTTCGCGGCCGCAATCGCGAACATGGGCGACCAGAATTCGCACTGGAACCCTCCCGCGATGCTGTGCGGTAGTTCATTGAGCTTGGGAAGCAGCAGCACCTTGCCGCCGGACGCAAGGTGCTTCTGTGTTCTCTCGGCCGCAAAATCGTCCGTGACCAGCACACCCTCGGGCACGCCGGTGTCCACCCTCGGGGGATAGACCCAGATCGGATAGTCGTTGCGATACGCAGTTCCCTCGATGGAAAGCGCAATTGTCAGCTTCCGCGGGGCAGCCACGCCCGCAAGCGACAGCGCAAACATGTCGATCTCGGAGACCGTTCCCTGCGCGATGTCGACAGGCGCAAAGCCCGCACCGGCAACTCTGCCACCGGCGCCGTCAGTGACCGTCCACGTCATGCGCGCACCCGCGATGTCGGTCGGTCCGTAGTGGGCCACCTGCACCCGGCCGATAAAGGTCTCGTCGGTCGTCCAGGTGTATTTCTTCATACGCAGAAGCGGCACGATTTCACAGCAGAACCGGCGCCACGCCGCGGGTTCGATAACCCCCTTGGACTCCATGAAGACGTTGAGCATCCCCACCAGCGCAGTGCCCTGTCCCGGGAAGTCCTGGATATCGAGCAACTGGATGCCCCCCATGCCGGGAGTCCTCAGCGCCATCTCGATATCCTCCCGGTAACAGATCGCCGACAACGCACCCGAGGCCCGCACAAAGTCGTGGGCCTGGTCAAGCATGCCGGCCTCTCGCAGTCGCTCGCGGAATATCTCGTAGTTGCGCGCCCGCAGCACGCCGGTGAACTTCGGGATGTCCCGGTAGTCCGGGGCTACCTGGTACTGCCCGGTCTCGTGACCGACGATGGGCACGGGAATGCCCTCGATCGAGCGGCTGAAATCGAAAAGGGTCGAAGGCGGATTGCTCTCGACAGGCGGATTCGGAAAATCGAAGACACAGAACGACCCGCGCACGGGCCGCGCCTTCTTCTCCACCTTTCCCGTCACCCAGAAGTCATCGCCCTCGGCCAGGCTCGGTCGCCAGTGCATGGCGTTGCTGGCCTGGGCGTACAAACGCCGCGGATCGATCGTCTTGAAATGGGCGATCAAATCGAACATGCCCTGGTTGCGGCCCAGCTCGTTGCCCAGGGTGAACATGACGAACGACGGGTGGTTGCCGAAGTGCCGGGAGATCAATTCGCCTTCGCGCTTCCCGTAGTCGTAGAGCGAAACCTTGGTCTCCGTGCTCTCGATGTCGAGCCGGTCGATGTTGTGAACCGCCGCCTCCTTGTTCTCGGGGGCCCGAAAACCGCTACGCTTGTTCGGGAACTCAGCCTGGAAATAGACCCCCAGCTCGTCGGCCGCCGCGAACGCCGCTTCAGGTGGACACCACGAATGGAACCGAACGTGGTTGATGCCCCACGCCTTGAGAATCGAAAGGACGCGCCGCCAGCCGGCCTTGTCCATCGGAGGATAGCCCGTCAGGGGATAGTTGGCGGAATCGGTCCGACCACGCAGGAAGACCGTCTTGCCGTTGACGACAAAACGGTTCCGCTTTCCGGTGAAATCGCGCATGCCGAAACCGGCCGACCGCCGGTGGGCGAACGACCTGCCGCCGGCCGTTGCCTCGAGCTTGAGCTCAAGCCGCAGCAGCGCCGGCTGGAACTCGTCCCATAGCGGCACGTTCTCCCCAGGTTCGTAGGCAAATTCAACGACGGTCTCGGACTCGGCGGCCTTGACCTCGACCGACTGCGTCTTGAAAGCAGCCGGTTCCTCGACGTTGTAACTCTCGCAGCCAACGGAGATCTGTCCCTCGGCCGGCGTGCCCGTCACGTTGCCGATCGCGACACGCACAACTGCCTGCGTCTTTGCCACGTCCGGATAGACCTGCACGTTCTCGATCCATACCGGATCGGTGGCGCGCAATTCCATTCTTCCAACGATCCCGTTCCAGTTGGTCTGCGTACGCTCGTCCACGGCGTGAGACGGCCCCACCGGCGGCAACCTGGCGTTGTCAATGAGCACGGTGATTGTGTGTTTGCCGGGCGTCATCACCTTGGACACATCAAAAACCTGTGGCGCACTGAGCGTGTCTTCCCAGCCACAGAAGACACCATCGACCCACACGCGGGTGTTCTTGGTGCGTTCGAAAAACAGGGTAATTCTCTTGCCGGCCCAGGCATCGGGAATCGTCACCTCGCGCTGGTACCACGCCGGCCCCTTCCAGTACCAGACCCGCGAAAGCCGATTGTCGCACTGCTCATCCTTCTTGATCCCCTTGCGGTTCTCGTCGGTCGTCCCCGGCAACGTCACCGAGTCTTCCAGCTCCTCCGAGAACCACTTGTTGGTAACGCCAACGTCATCGGGATCGAGCCGAAACCGCCAGGTCCCGGCCAGGGGAATGACGTTGTCCCCCCACGTGTCAGCCACACCTGAAACAAACAGTCCGACGGCCAGAACGACGAACACCAGCCATGTGCTTCTTCTCTGCACGATCTGCCCCACTTCCTCAACTCAATCCGGCTCGTTCGCGAGCGCAAACCCACGTAGTCCTCGTGTCTAGTGCGCTATCCAGACTCCATCCGAAGAGAACCCTCGTTCGCGAGCTCCCCCGATTTGCCCTGGAGACGACGGCTTGTCCCGCCGTAGCGGAGCGAAGGCGGATCCCCCGACGTTGCGAGCAAGAGTGGAGCACAAATAGAAACAGAAGTGAACGAAGTTCTCTCCCTGTTTCACCAATTCGCCAGGGAAACTGCAAACCCGCCCTGTCATCCCGAGCGCAGCGGAGCGGAGTCGAGGGATCTCGGGAATTGGCAACCACGCCGGACGTGCTTGGCAGTTCTCGAGATCCCTCGACTCCGCTGCGCTGCGCTCGGGATGACAGGGCGGGGCCTTGAGTCTTCCGGCTAGTCCGACCAGTCCAACGCTCACCGCTCCCCAGGCGCCGGAACGGATCTGCTCGCAAAATCGTACGCGCCGGACTCAACGGCGAACACCACACGGCCGTTCCCCTGCGCGACAAAGGTCACCCCGTCCGACTCAGCCGCAGGAGTTCCGCCTTCCGTGACGTCGCCGACCTTGCCGGCGGGGATGTACACCTTCGCCGTCGTGTTCACGGGAACTGCCACGTGAAAGCTCCCCCTCGTTCCCGATCGCGACCAATTGCTCACCATGGTTCCGTACATCGAACTGCTCGTGGTGTTGGCATGGGTCAAGTCGCCCACCAGGTTCGGTTTGACCACGTAGCGTTGCATGCCGTAGGCGGACGGATCCGGCCGAATGCCGCCGATTCCTCATCGTGAAGTAGCCGGCGATACCGGTGTAGCAGGTGTGGATCCGGCTGTCGTGCCCGACAATCTCCCAGTACTCGGGCCATGTCGTTTCTCCCTTTCCCCCGCCCTTCCACAAGCCGAGGTTCTCGCTCGAACTGACCGTGCACTTCCAGCTCGTGTCCGAGCAGAGGCCTATCCCGTTGGACATGTTGACCTGGCACTTGAAGATCGAGTCCTGCTTCCAGACGCCCTTGCCATAGGAACCGTCCGAGCGCGCCCACCCGGGCCCCGTCCAGACTGCAATCACGTTGTCGCCCTTCTGTAGCGCATCGGCAATGTCGTAGGTTACGTACAGTGCGCGCTTCTCCAGGTTCGAAACCGCCGGGGAGAGCACGCGCGTGCCGACTCGCCGACCGTTCACGTACAGCTCGTGATATCCGATCGAGGCCAGGTAGACGAACGCGAGCGAAGGAACGTCTTCAAGCGCGAAGTTCCTGCGGTACCAGATATGCTTGATGTTGTCGGCCTCCTTGAACCGTATCCATTCCCCCTCCCAGTCCGACGGGTCCGGCAAGCCGACCGAAAACCGGCCCTCCTCACTCCAGTCCGAAGCGTTTCCCTCTCTATCCCACACCCGCACCTTCCAGTGGCAATTCCGGCCCGAAGTCAGCGGCTTGCCGGCGTAGACGTTGTTCACGGATTGCGATGAATCGACTTTCCCGGAATCCCACAGCACCGTTCTCTTGCCGGCGCCCTCAGGTGAATCGCCCTCGACGACGATCCGGTAGGCAGTCTGCTTCTGCCCGCGCGTCCTCCGCGAATCGAGCAACTTCCAACTGAACCGCGGGAGACGCGTGTCGATGCCCAGCGGGTCGGCCAGGTACTCGCACCTCAGCTCGGTCACGGTGACGCCCCGGCGCTCTCCGGTTCCGCCGCACCGCAAGGTCACCGGCCCGAGCAGCCCCGAGGGCAACAGCGCATCAGCGGCAGTCCAGTGCTTCCAGGTTGTGAAGGTGACACGCGAGGCGGAAGGGCGCGGCTGTCCCTTGACAAACCAGTCGGGCCAGCGGGCGAGGGCCTTCTCGGTCCATTCGCAGTCGTCGGGGTGCCGTTCGTCGCCGATCAGGCGGTTGATCCACAGGTTGCTCACGTCGACCTCGAGCGCGTTGGCGCCCGCACGCAGGAACCGGCTGACTTCGACGCGGAATGGAGGATGCCACAGAACGCCGAGATCCTGCCCGTTGAGACGCGCCTCCGCGATCACGGCAACCTCCCCAAGATCGAGCCATACTTCACGGTCCTTGCGGAGGAATCCCGCCGGCAGGTCAAAGCGGATCGAATTCGTTGCCGTGCCCGAGAAGTAGCGTATGCCGGCATCCCCGTGTTCGGCCCACGAGAGAAGCTTGTCAAAGCGAACTTCGGCGGGGGCTCCGCGATTGCGCTGGAAGCGAACCGTCCAAGGCCCGGCGAGCTCGAGGGGCTCGGGCATCCCCGTAACCTCGGCGCGCGCGGCCGAACCGGAACCAGGTCTGCCTGGATGGCGGAAGACAACGAAGACGGATTTCCCAGGCGCGAGCTCAAGCGGGACCCGGGTGTGTGCGCCCGCCACGGTCCAACCGGAGGCTGCGCGAATCGTCTCCTTCTCGGCATCCCAGAACTCCGGTCTCTTTCCGGTGACGCGAAACCCCGCGACCGCGTGGATGTTGGTGTCGGACTGATTTGAAACGAAAAAGATGTCCGCATCGTCAGATCGCCGATGAATCCAGGCCAGGGAAGGCGGCAGCTGCACGGCCGGCGGAACGTCGAGGGCGGCGAGTGCTTCGACTGGGGGAATCCCGGCAAATGCCGTCCCTTTCCCGAACCGGTTCGAGGTAGCGGTCGTGCCGTCGCACGTCCCCCAGACTTCCTGACCGATCGTGCGACGAAAATCCCAGAAGAAGCGATCGGTGGTCGGGCCGTCGCCGATTGCGCGACCGGTAAGCGCGAGCAGATAGGGAGTGGAGTCGTAGCCGCGGCGTTTGCCGAACTCCTCGCGCATGCGCGGCGTCCAGTGATGCAAGCCGGCCTCGTAGCTGTCGATGGTGAGGTGTTTGAAGACCTTGCCGGCGAGCGGCCCGAGGTGGTCGAGTACCGGCTGGATACCGTGCTGCCAGTGGACATCCATGCCTTCGCGCCGCAGCTTGTCGATTTCCAGCCCGGTCGCAGACGCAGGCGCCGGCTTGTTGGTATTGCCGGTTGGTGTATGGCCGAGGCGCAGGATCTTCCAGCGACCGGGAGGAGCGTTCCAGGACAGGGCGCCGTCTTCGCGCATGTGACGGCTTACATCCACGATGGCCTCCAGGGGAATGGCGGCGTTCTCAGGCAGCGGCCTGAGGTCCGGCTGCCGTCCGGAACGTCCGCCTCGTTGCCCCGCCTTGGGCTGCCATTGGTGGACGCGGAAGCCGGTGTCCATTGCCGCGGGGATGGCGAAGACGGCGATGTCGCGGTAGTGCCCCAGGCTCACCTCGGGTCGCGGGAGCCTCATCTCGATGCGCCGGCCGCCCTCGACGATCGCCTCGGACGAGACCAGCTTCTGCATTGCGAGCTCGGGCTTGATCCACGGCCCGCCGGTGGTCGCCCATCCGGCACAGTTGTGCATGCCGAACTCGAGCCCAAGGCGTTCGGCTTCCTCGGCTGAATGCTTCGCCAGGTCGAGCCAGACCGGGCCGAGATAGTCGGCCGGACCGGCCGGGATGTCGCACTTGTGATGGGGGCCCGCCAGGTTGAAGACCAGGGCGCCGCCCAGCCCGGCCTCCGCCATCGCCTCGAGGTCCGCCGTGATGCCCTCACGGGTGACATTCCCGTTCATCCAGTGCCACCACGCTTGCGACCGCGCCTGTGCCGGCGGGTTCCGAAACCCCTCCTCCAGGCCTGCCGCGCCGGCCGTGGCAGACAGGGCCGCCATGGCAAGTGTGCAGAGGCCAACCAGACGCATCAGCCCAAAACCGCGGCCTGGTCGGTTGTCGAGTCGCTCTCGAAGCGGTTTCGCATCGTCCGCGGGCGGCTCGGCACAGCCTCGCCCTCCAGTTGGCGGTATCAAGGACT
>CAZKRK010000067.1:0-26569 GCA_964555035.1 uncultured Victivallales bacterium
GCCTTGTTATCAGTGTCCATCTGTGTGCATCTGTGGTTCAACTGCTCTGTGTAGGCTACAAAGAGCAGTTGCCCGCAGATGACGCAGATAAAGTTCCGAATCCGCGTTCATCCGCGTCATCCGCGGGCACCTTCCGCCCCAGCCGGTCTTTCACCAAATGGGTGCGTCGTGTGACGTCGCCATCGTCAATGTTTGCAGACATTTGCGTAGGAATCGGCGGTTCAAATTCGCGTAACATTGTGCTTGCAAAGCGCTGCCTCGTATTGTACATTCAAAATGTTTTGAACGAAATGTCCCGTGCATAACTGACGGGGGCGGAGCCTGCCCGAGCCCGGGATGGCTTTCAGGTTAAGTCGTTCAACCTCAATATGTTGCGCCGACACCCCCCCCGGGCATTCTGTGCCTTCGTGCTCCCGGGTTCCATTGCCCGACGGAAGCAACGTGAGCTGACTCTCGGTCGATCATGATCCCATGAAAGAAGAAATGCACTCCGTATCGCGTCGTTTCATCGAGGACTTCGGGCGCATGACCCAGTCGATTGGCGCGGGACGCGTTTTGGGGCAATTGTACGCCTATCTCTACTTCAGTCCGGGACCTCGAAGCCTGGGCGACATGCAGGCCGGTCTAGGGATCAGCAAAGGCAGCGCGAGCATGGCGGTGCGCCAGCTCGAGCAATGGGGCGGCGTGCGTCGGGTTTGGGTACAGGGTGACCGCAAGGACTACTACGAGGCGAACGATTGGTTTGGCCAGATAATCCGCAACGTGCTCCTGGACCGGATCGGGACGAGCCTGGCGTCGAGTGCCCGCCTGATTGAAGATGCGCGTGAGGAGTTGTCCGAGAAGAACGGTTCAGAGCAGGCGGAGTTCATTCGTGATCGTGTCGAGCAACTCGAGGCGTTCCAGGCCAAGGCACAACGCCTCTGGAGCAGCCCGATCCTGAAGCGTTTTCTGGAGTAGGCGTGTCCGAGTGAAGTGGCTGAATAGGCGAGACGGTTTCGATACCAAGTGAGAGTTCTGTTTGTCTCTGAAGTCTCGAGCATCCATGCGGCGCGGTGGGTCAATCAGTTCAAAGGCGCCGGTTGGGATCTGCATGTCTTTCAGGCGCTTGCTCGTCGACTGGGTGTCAACAGGGACTTCGATGTGGGGACAATCCATGTCCCGTCCACCGAAGGACTTGAGGTGTCGCCGAATGTGGCCCTCAGGAGTACGCTGGCCGCACATTCTCTGCCCGCCCGGCGGTCGGACTCGTTGCTGCCTCCGAAGGGGCTGCAGTGGGTGCATGTCTTGTGCCTCGCGAGGCTCATTTCCGAGCTTCAACCCGATGTCATTCACTCCTTGGGAATGAACGTCATGTGGACCAACGTGTGCACCCCCATGCTCCAAGCCCGTCAATTGCTGGGTGGGAGGTTCAAAGCGCCCTGGGTCTATTCGAGCTGGGGGGCCGACCTTATGCACTTTCCAAAAGGCTCCCCCGGGCGCAGGCGGGGAGTCGAGGACGTGTTGTCGGCTGTGGACTACTACATCTCGGAGTGCGAACGGGATGTAGGTCTGGCGCGCGAGTTGGGTTTCCGGGGAGAGTTGCTTGGATACCTGCC
The DNA here is from genome assembly GCA_964555035.1 of uncultured Victivallales bacterium. Taxonomy (GTDB): domain Bacteria; phylum Verrucomicrobiota; class Kiritimatiellia; order UBA8416; family CAYOBW01; genus CAZKRK01. The sequence goes on from CAZKRK010000067.1 coordinate 1,596, forward strand.
GGCGTTCGGAGGTGTCGACCCCGATACGTTTGGCGCGCGACGTCAGCCGGGGCCGGTTTCCGCGCGGAAGACACTTGTTCTAAAAGGGCGCGACCAGGTCGATGGCGATCCGCAGGGCCGTGCCCTGACCGCCCTGAGAGCCATCGAACTCTGTTCGGATGTTCTACAGGAATACGAGATCGTCATCGTTCATGCCGGTCCAACCGTACGCCGGCGGGCGGCAGCACTCGAGGCGTCGAACGGGCTGAAGATCGTCTTTCCCCCTCACATGGCCTACGTCGACTGGTTGCGGGTGATGGGGCGGAGCCGGGTCATGATGTCGGTAACCGTAACCGACGGTTTGCCCGGCACCCTGGTCGAAGCCCTGGCCCTTGGGGCTTTTCCCGTCCAGTCAGATCTTGAATCGACTCGGGAATGGGTTTCTCACGGCGAGAACGGTTTTCTTGTTTGCGCGGACGATCCGGGGGGAGTCGCGGAGTGTCTGAGGCAGGCCCTCACCGACGATGAACTGGTCGCGGAAGCCGCTGAACGCAACGATGAACTCGTACGGAAGAGACTGGCCGATGCGGTAGTACGCCCGCAAGCCGAGGCAATGTACCAGCGGGTGGTCCGGCAGGGGCCGGTGCACGGACCGCCACATGACAGAACAGGTAACACGCAAGGAATCGACCCCGCCATGATAAGCAGCTGGATGAGCTCAGACCTGGAAGAGTGGGCGACGAAACTCAATGAGCGTGAAGTGGCGCTCAACGAGCGCGAGCGTTCGCTGGACGAACGAGAGAGCGATCTTGAAGAGCGGGAGTCCGAACTTGCCGACGTCTCGCGGGGCTTTTCGCATTTCGTGGCCGTGAGCGCGAGAAAGGCCGCAAGACGGCTGTTGCCTTCGCGAAAACGCGATTGATGTCTTCCGTACCATGCTAGCCGCGGAGGCTGTCGGAAAGGAACGCCCGGCGCACTCAAGAACCGGGCGTCATCCCGAAGGCGCGTAGTGCTATGGCGAATGTACTCGTTACAGGGGGAAGTGGTTTCATCGGTTCACACCTTGTGAATGCACTGGCAGCCGATGGCCAACACGACGTGACCGTAGTTGACATGTATCCGTATCCCTATGGCTCCCTGCCGCCTGGTGTAGCGCTCGTTCAGGCCAATCTGGCCGACTGTAATCTGATGCGGCGGACTCTGGAGGATCGCGCAGTTGAAGTGGTCTACCACGCGGCTTGGACGACTATCCACGAGACATCCCTGCAAGACCCGGCCGGCGACATCCGCGCGAATCTGGAACCTACCGTGAGACTTCTGGATGCCTGTCGAGATGCCGGAGTCAGGCGCATTGTGTATCTGTCCTCGGGTGGCACTGTCTACGGCGTCCCCCAGTCAATTCCCGTTAGCGAAGAACACCCCACGAATCCGATTACGGCCTACGGAGTTGAGAAGTTGGCGGGCGAGAAGTATTTGCACATGTACGCACATCTGTACGGGCTGGAGTACGTCATCTTGAGACCCTCGGTGCCATTCGGCCCCCGACAGAATCCGCACCGTCGGCAAGGCGCCGTGACGGTGTTCGTGTACCGCGCCCTGCACAATCGTCCCGTGACGATTTGGGGAGACGGTGAAATCGTGCGCGATTACTTCTACATCGAGGATCTCAGTCAGGCACTCCTGATGGCCGGGTCGTGTTCCGTCGAATTGCCCTCCAACCCGGTCTTCAACATTGGCGGTGAACGCGCGTACTCGTTGAACGAGCTGGTCTACGAGATCGAGCGGACGCTGGGCGTGACGATTGACGTTGAATACCAGCCGGCGCGGTGTTTTGACGTGCCCCACTTGCATCTGGACTGCCGGAAGGCTTCCGAGCAACTGGGTTGGTGTCCGACTATCAGTTTGTCCGAAGGCATCCGGCGTACGGCTGAATGGCTGAGCAAATGGGAGCCGCGCGTCACTGATGTGTAGCCCCGGGGAGCTTTCTGGCCTCGCCCTCCCTTTGACGGTCATGTCGGTTCGCTATTCCCAGGAAGAACTACCATTTGGAAGGAGTCAAAACGCATGAGAGCACTGGTAACTGGCGGTGCGGGTTTCATCGGGTCAAACCTGGTCAGGCTACTACTTGCGGAAGGATGGCACGTCCGAGTCCTGGACGACCTTTCGACAGGCTACGAAGAGAACCTTGCCGGCTTGGGCGTCGAGTTTGTCGAGGGAGACGTCCGCGACGCGGCGCTCGTGTCCGGTGTCGTTGAAGGTCGCACGCACGTTTTCCACCTGGCGGCGAGCATCGGCAACGTCAAGTCGCTCGCCGATCCGGCAGAGGATTCGGAAGTGAACGTGATCGGAACCGTTCGGTTGTTGGAGGCGGCCCGCCAAGCCGGAGTCCGGTGCGTGGTCTACTCGTCGTCTGCCGCCATCTTCGGCGAGCTGGTCACGATGCCGATTGCCGAGGAGCATCCCCGCGACCCCGACTCTCCGTACGGCGTCAGCAAGCTTGCGGCGGAGAAGCACGTGCTCTGCTTCGCCAAGCTGTACGGGTTTACCGCCGTTTGCCTGCGGTATTTCAACGTCTACGGTGTCAACCAGCGGTACGATGCCTACGGCAACGTGATCCCGATTTTTGCCCAGCGCCTGGTTGGCGGCCAGCCCTTGACGATCTACGGAGATGGGGAACAGACACGGGATTTCGTGAATGTCGCCGACGTGGCCATGGCCAACTATCTCGCCGCGACCCGTGTGGAGGAGAGTACGGTTTTCAACATCGGCAGCGGCCGGAGCATTACGGTCAACCACTTGGCAGACCTCGTCCAGAGTGCCAGCGGGATCGCGGCGGCCGATGTCGTTCACGTCGATCCCCGTCCGGGCGAGGTGCGTCATTGCCGGGCTGACATTTCCAAGGCACAGCGAGTGTTGGGCTATGCCCCCGATTCCGACATGGAGGCCGGGTTGCAGGAGTATTTCGACTGGTTCCTGCCGTCGTCGGCAGCGTGAATGCCGGCCGGTGCAAGGGGTGGGCAATCCCGCGGACGAGGAGGATAGGGCGATGCGAGTTCTCATACTGGGTGTTACAGGGATGCTTGGCCACAAGCTGTTTCAGGTCTTGCGGGAACGGTTTGAGGTCGTAGGTTCGGCACGGCGGCCAATCTCCGAGGTGCTGCGGGACGTGTTTGTCGGCGGGCGCATCGTGACTCCGGTCACTGCGGAAGAGGCGAGCCTTGCGGCAGCGCTTGACGAGGTCGGCCCCGACGTCGTGCTGAACTGTGTCGGCGTCATCAAGCAACTACCCACCGGCGAGGACCCGGAGACATGCATTTCGATCAACTCCCTCTTGCCGCACGTCCTGGCTCGTCTCTGTCGCGAACGGCGCGTCCGCCTGATCCACTACAGTACGGACTGTGTTTTTTGGGGGACCATCGGCGGGTACAACGAGGATGCCCGGCCGGATGCCGAGGACCTTTACGGCTGGAGCAAGTATTTGGGAGAGGTGACGGGAGAAGGCTGTCTTTCGATCCGCACGTCCATCATCGGCCGCGAGTTGTCGGGGGTGCACGGTCTGATCGAGTGGTTCCTTTCCAACCGCGGCGGTACCGTCACCGGATTCAAGAAGGCCATCTACAGCGGCTTCACCACGGCCGGCCTGGCTGACGTGACGGGCAGGCTCATCGGCGAGTTCCCCGAGCTGTCCGGCATGTGGCACGTGGCGGCCGAGCCCGTCAGCAAGTACGACCTGCTCTCGTACGTCAACGAACAGTTCGGGACCGGTATCGTCATCGAGCCGGACGAGACTTTCTTCTGCGACCGGAGCCTGGACGGATCGCGGTTCACTCGCGCCACCGGTATCGAACCCTATTCCTGGCGGGAAATGATCGATGTCATGCGGCAGGACCCAACGCCGTACGATCGACTGAGGTCCGTCGACTAACGAGGAGATCACGTGAAGATCATGACCATCCTGGGCACGCGCCCCGAGATCATACGACTCAGTCGCATCGTCCCGGCACTGGACGGAGCAGTCGACCATTTGCTGGTGCACACGGGGCAGAACTACGATTCACGCCTGAACGACATCTTTTTTGAGGATCTCGGCGTGCGCGCACCCGACCACTGGTTGGGCGCGAAGGGCTCGTTCGGCGAACAGGCGGGGCAGATCCTCGCCGGGTGCGAGCGCCTGATGGTGGGGGAGGCCCCCGACCGCGTTCTGATCCTGGGTGACACGAACAGCGGCCTGTCCGCGATCGTCGCCAAGCGCTTGGGTATCCCCGTCTACCATATGGAGGCGGGCAACCGCTGCTACGACGATCGGGTGCCCGAGGAGGTCAACCGGCGCATTATCGATCACTCCAGCGACGTGCTGATGCCATACACGCACAACAGTAAGGAGAACCTGATGCGGGAGGGCATTGCCCTGGACCGCATTCTGGTCACGGGCAATCCGATCCGCGAAGTCATTGCCCACTACGAGGACCGGATAGCGCAATCGCGGGCCCTGGACGAGCTGGGTGTGACTGACGGCAAGTATTTCCTCGTGACGATGCACCGGGCCGAGAACGTCGACATCGAGCCGCGTCTCCGCGCTCTCACGTCCGGGTTTCTGCAACTGCACGAGCGGTTCGGATACCCGGTCGTCGTCAGCACGCATCCGCGTACGCGCAGTCGCATGGCGACGTTCGGCATCGATGCGAGCGGCTCCGGCGTGCGTTTCATGGAACCGTTCGGTTTCTTTGACTTCATTTGCCTCGAGCAGCGCGCGGCATGTGTTATCAGCGACAGTGGTACGGTACAGGAGGAGTGCTGCATTTTCGGCGTGCCGAACGTCACCATTCGCGACGTGACGGAGCGGCCGGAGACCGTGGAATGCGGGAGCAATGTCCTGAGCGGCGCCGACGCGGATATCCTGTTGCGCGCCGCCGAATTGGTCATGGGGCGTTCGCCGGATTGGGAACCGCCCCCCGAGTATCTCGTCAAGAATGTTACCCAGACGGTCCTCAACATATTGGTTTCGTTCCGTCTGCCGGGAGTGAGGAGTTAGATGCCATGAATGCAGTTGCCGACGCAAGCGACAAAGGGACCGCGCTCCCTGTTACGACGATTCAGTCGCACAGGGGACTCGTGCCGCTGAATCTCAAGGAGCTTTGGGAGTACCGTGAGCTGGCGGTGTTCTTCGTCTGGCGGGACATCAAGGGCCGCTACCGGCAGATGGCCCTGGGGCCGCTTTGGATCATGATCGCACCCTTGATCAACGTCGCCCTGTACACGATCATTTTCAACAAGATTGCCAAGCTGGACAGCCACTTCATCCCGTATCCTCTGTTCAACTACACGGGACTGCTGATATGGGGTGTCTTCTCTTCCGTGTTGACGGGGACGGCTGCCAGCCTTTTGCACAGCAAGAACACGATCAACAAGATCTACTTCCCGCGCTTCATCATGCCGGCCGTCGAGGTGTGCGCTGCGCTGGTCAATTTCGCTATCAGCCTGGTGGTGCTGTCCATCCTGCTGTTACGGTTTCAAGTCGTGCCCAGCTGGACTTGTGTGTGGGTGCCGGTGTACCTCCTGCTGGCGATCATGTTGGGCATGGGTTTCGGTTTCTGGTGGGCGGGGTGGGTCGTTCACTTTCGCGACTTGGGGGCCGTGTTGGGATACATAATGAAGGGGTGGATGTATGCATCGCCTATCGTGTACCCGTTCGACATCATACCCGCCAAATGGCTCCCGTTCTATTTCTGGAATCCCACCGTTCCGATGGTCCTGGGCTTTCGCAAAGCTATCTTCGGCGTGGGTATGAGCGAGACTTATTCCCTGGTATGGGCGTTTTGCGTGGCCGGAGTCCTGCTCGTTTGCGGGGCGTACTACTTCCGCATGACGGAACGCAGCATTGTAGACATTGCCTGAGGTCAGACATGAGCAGAGAATTCGCCATCCAGTGCTACGATTTGGGGAAACGCTACCGAATTGGGGAGTCGGTACGTAAAGCGAAGACGTTCAAGCAGGCCGTTCGCAAGGCCGCGCTTGCCCCCTTCGGCTACCTGAGGATGAAGCTGAGACCGCCTTCCGAGAGCGAGATCCTGTGGGCGCTGCGTCACGTGTCTTTCGAAGTCGCGCGAGGCGAGGTGGTTGGGATCATAGGGGCCAACGGCGCGGGCAAGAGCACCCTGCTGAAGATCCTTTCGCACATAACGGAACCGACTGAGGGCCACGCCGTCATTCGCGGACGGGTGAACTCTCTGCTTGAGGTCGGCACCGGCTTCCATCCCGAACTGACGGGACGCGAGAACGTATTCATGGCGGCGGCCATCCACGGCATGAAGCGGGCCGAGGTGAACGAGGTGTTCGACCAGATCGTGGATTTTTCCGGAGTAAGCAGGTTTCTGGACACGCCCCTGAAGCGCTATTCCAGCGGGATGCGTGTCCGACTCGGCTTTGCTGTTGCCGCCCACCTGAGCCCGGATGTGCTTATTGTCGACGAAGTCCTGGCCGTGGGCGATCTGTCGTTCAAGAAGCGCTGCGCGGATAGGATGGAGAAAGCGTCGAATTCCGGGACTACCGTGCTTGTCGTCAGTCACAGGATGGAGTCTATCCTGACCCTCTGCAACCGCGCCATCCTGCTTGAGGCCGGGCGCAAGGTAAAGGAGGGTTCCGTGCGCGATGTGGTCGACGAGTACACGGCCGGTGTACAGATTGCGGCATCGACTTCGAACTTGCGGGAACGGCTCGACCGGCGCGGCTCCGGGCTTTTCCGCTATGTTGACGTTCGCTTCAGCGACGGCGATGGTGGCGACAAGGTTCAGGCCACGGTGGGTGAGTCTTTCAGCATTCACCTTGGCGTGGAAGGCCCAAGTGCCCCTGCACCGGATCTCACCTGTATCTGTTCGCTCAATTCGATCACCGGCGAGTGCCTCACGACCCTGTCTTCGCATCGCATAGGCTGCGAGGTGTCCCTGGAGGGACGAACCGAACTGGAGTGGCACATCCCCAGGATGCCGTTGCCGCCGGGCGAATACCGCTGCAACCTGTTCGTCTGCCGCAATACTCCCGGCACGCCGCAGATGGAGCTCTTCGACCGCGTGACCGACGCGTTCACGTTCGATGTTGTGGCAGGGGACTATTACAACGTCGGCATGGCGACTCCCCAGGGAACGGACCGGGTGTTTGTCGATCACGCCCTTCGCATTCATCGTGCGCGGTGACGCAGTGGACATCAGCGACCACAGCGTAGCGCTTGCCAGCGTCGCGGGACTTCCGGAGACACTGCCCGTGGAGCGGTGGTCCCTGCTGACCGGCGCCGTGAACGGACTCTTCGAGGCGCTGTGCCCCGACACGCCCCCAGCGGATCTCTTCCGGAAGCTTGTTCCCGCGGGCGGCGTGGTGCTGGTCAAGCCGAACTGGGTGCTCCATCAGCATCACGACGGAAAGGACCTGTGTTCCGTAGTCACGCACCCCGCCTTGCTGTGGGCGGTCGCCGATGCCGTCGTTGAGGCCTGTCCCGGCCTGGGGACACTGCTCGTGGCCGATGCCCCTCAGGCGGATGCCGATTTCGGTGTCCTGCGCGATTTCTATCGACTCGACGCGCTCGGAGAACACATTCGGAAGAAGGGCGCGCAGCTCGAGTACTATGACCTCCGGCAACTGATTGTCTCTCAGGCGGATGGGCTGGTTGTCGAGCGGACGCTGGTTCCTCCGGACAGAAACCCGGTTCGCATCGTGAGAGTGGCGGCCAGTTTCCTGGACGGATTGGGCAGAGGACTTTCCGCGATATACGGAGCCGACTACGATCGGCGCCAGACGCGGCAACACCATCGCGAGGGCTTTCACGAATACGCGGTTTCGCAGCGCGTTCTGGACGCAGATCTCGTACTCAGTCTACCCAAGCTCAAGACGCACAAGAAATCCGGAGTGACCCTGAGTCTCAAGAACACAATCGGAATCAACTGCAACAAGAACTACATTCCACACTATTGCGTAGGCTTCAGTCCGCGGGGAGACGAGTTTCCGCCATGCCGTTCCCTGCGTACGAAGGCGGCGGCGCGTTTGACGCGCGCCTGTATCGATCTGCTGGCGCGAAGCCCCTCTCTGAGTCGGCCGGTTTCGCGCCTGGCGGGATCGCTGACAAGAGGTCGCTCCCCGGCCGATTGCGGTGGTGAAGAAGACACGTCGCCGGGCGCGAACGCAAAGTCCATCAGCCGCTTCTACGAACGGATTGTGGGCGTGGCGTTTCGAGGAGGCAACTGGGCGGGCAACGACACCGTCTGGCGCAGTATCCTGGACCTCAACAACATTCTCTTTTTTGCCGACAGGAACGGGCGCCTGGGCGAGGGGCAACAGCGGGCGTACATAAGCCTCATTGACGGCCTGGTTGCCGGCGAGGGGTTGGGGCCGATGGCGCCGACTCCCAGGCATGACAACGTGCTGCTGGCTGGTTTCAATCCGGTAGCCGTCGATCTCGTTGCCACGCAACTCATGGGATTCGATCCCGCTAAGATTGCGCTCATGCGAGCGGCCGCAACCGGTTTTCCGAGCTTGTTCAACGAAGTAGAGAACCCCATCGAGGTCCGCTCAAACGTGCCGGAGTGGTCCGGCGACGGGATTGCCTATGCCGATTCCCTGAAGTTCAGACCCTGTCCCGGTTGGGAGAACATCGTGGGGCGTGAGCCGTCCCCGCGGGAGGCGGATGCCTGATGCTCATACGTTTCCGGGATTTCTTTTCGCCTGCACGGAACTTCGCGATGCGGCGGTGTCTGGAGCGAACGCAGTGGACGAGCAGGGGCGAGCTCGACCAATACCAGGCGTCTCTCCTGCGCGACTTGCTGGTCTATGCGGGGAATCGCGTCCCGTACTATCGCGATCTCTTCAGAACGCTTGGGTTCGACCCCGACAAGGTAACGTCCGCCGCGGCACTTCGCCGTCTGCCCGTACTGACCAAGGAGGAGGTCCGGCAGAAGAGAGACAGTTTCGTGAGCGAGGAGGCCGGCAAGCTGGGCGTTCACAGAGACCACACAAGCGGATCCACGGGCACGGCGCTCGAGTTCTTCGTCGACAGGCGATCCTCTGTCATGGAGTTCGCAACCGTCTGGCGCCACTGGAACTGGGCCGGCTACCGCATTGGGCAAAAGGTGGCAGACATACGCGGCCGCACTTTTTCGCCGGACTCGAAGCGCCCGTGGCGCAGGAAGCGGTCGTTCCGGATCCTGCAACTATCGTCGTTTCACATGACGGATACGATGATGGCCCGTTACGTGGACAAACTGAATCGCTACCGTCCCGTCATCTTGAGAGGATACCCTTCCGCGTTGCACACACTATCCGAGTTTACTGTCAGGAACGGACTGTCTGTCGTCTCGCCGAAGTCGGTCGTGACGTCGAGCGAGACGCTGTTGGAAGGGCAGCGCGACATGATCGGGCGGGCGTTCCGATGCCCCGTGCTGGATTTCTACGGCATGAACGAAAGGACCGTTACGGTCAACGAGTGTCCCGAGGGCGGCAGGCACATCAACATGGAGTATGGCGTCTTCAGGGTCGTGGCGCCTTCGGGAGAGGATGCCGGCGATGGAGAAGAAGGCGAGGTGGTTGCGACGGGATTGCACAACTACGCCATGCCGCTGATCAACTACGCGACTCGCGACCTGGCGGTCGCGACGGATCGCAAGTGTTCATGCGGGCGCGGATTGCCCCTGGTTGAACGCATCGACGGTAGAATTGAGGATGTGGTCATTGGCGCCGACGGCCGGCGTGTAGGCCGGCTCGACGCGGCATTCAAGTATGCGAAGGGACTCATACGGGCCCAGGTTCTACAACGGCGCCGGGGTGAGGTGGACGTGCTTCTGCACACGGCGGAGGAGTTCACGAGCGCCGACGAGGACCGGCTGACCGACGAGCTGAAAGCGCGTCTCGGGTCGGGGACGAAGGTCGCATATCGCTATGTCGAGGCCGACGCCATTGGCCTGACGCCTGCCGGGAAACTCCGGTTCGTGATATCGGAACTTGACGATGGCAAGCAGTTGCCGGTGAATGCGTAGGAAGCGGCACAAGTGAGCGAGTCAACACGGCCTTTTCTGACGATTCCCCTCGAGATACTCCCGCGAATTCTCGGGTTCATCGATCGGGAGCGCGACTCTTCGACCTACGGCTGCTGCGACCGGTACTACTGGCACTACAGGCTCCACGACGTGGCAAACGCCCGTTTCCAGGAGGCGGCCCTGCTCCTGGCGATGCTCTACTCGCGTCAGGTTCCCGGCAACCGTTTCCATGGCCGGGCGAAGCTCGGCGAGTGGGCGCTGGGCTGCGTGCGCTATTGGCTCGGCAAGCGCAACCGGGATGGCTCATGCGTTGAGGTTTACCCGAACGAGAGGAGCGTATGTGCGACGAGCTTCTCGACCTTTAGCGTTGTGCAAACGTTGCTCGAGCTGGAGCGGTCGGGCGGAAAGATGGCGGAACGCGTCCGCGTTTTTGTGCGTGAGTCGCAACTGGACGGCGAGCTGCGCAGGACGGCGGGGTGGATCCGAAAGAACCTGAGCAAGGACGTAGGCAATCAGAAAGCCGCCGCACTGGTTGCATTGAGCAGCGTGTCCGCGCTTCTGGACGACGACACGTGTAGCCAACAGGCGCAGGATGTCTTCGCCGGCATTGCGGACACGGTCCAGCGGTACGGCTATCTGCCCGAGTACGGCGGATTCGACCTTGGCTATGCGTCCATCTCGAACAGTTGTCTGGCTTGGTTTGCCGAAAGCGGTTGCGTCGCGAAGACGGAAGTAGACCGCGTCGCCCGCGTCACGATGGGCCGCATGGACGATCTGATAGACTCTCACGGCAACTACGATTGCGGCGACATGAGCCGGCGGACCCAGTTCCTGTATCCGTTCGGGTTCGCCTCTTTCGGCAGTCCCGCGTTGGAGAAGATCCTGCGCGGTCTCGGTGAGAACGTCACCATAGGTCCCCATTGGCTCGATGACAGGTACTGCATTGCCATGGCGATCGACTACCTCAAGACACATCTCTTCCTGAATCCGGATGACGGTTCCCGAGGTGCGACCGAGGGAGGTGCGGCGTGAGCACATGGCAACTCGTGTTGCTTCGCCTGTACATGGTTACGGTGGGGTGGTTTGCGGCGGGTGCGCGTCTTCTGCGCTCCGTGTTGGTGCGGCTTCTTGTCACGCGGCGGACAGAGAGACGCTACACGGCGTCCTCCCGCTTCTTCAGTATGGGGGAGTTGGACTAGATGCGCTATCGATTACTCATTATCTTTGCCGGTGTGGCGCTCATGAACGTTGCGTCACAGATGTTGTACAAGCGCGGAGTGGGGACGGACGGAGTTCACCTGTCCGTGCGCGGAGTGTTCGCCATATTCACCAACCCGTATGTCCTTGGCGGCATGTGCGTACAGGTCGTTTCCATGGTCGCCTGGCTCTTTGTTCTCGCGTCCGTCCGCGTTGCCGTGGCGATTCCGGTTCTGTACGGCTCGATTTTCGTCCTGCTCGTTCCCGTCTCGTGGCGGCTCTTCGGGGAGACAATCGGGGTGTACGAGTCTCTCGGCATCATGATGATTTTCATTGGGATATGCCTGATTGCGACCCGGATGGGACCGTAGAGTGCGGGCAGTCCGTCCGATGTCCGTCCCGCGGACGCGCAGATCGATTCACAGGTAGCAGAAGATGCGTGTACTCGTACTGAATCCGATGACGTCCCAGGCGAAGAACATCGTGCGGGACGTCGTTTACGGGTGTTGGTGCAGCGGCAAGCGGATTGGCGGTGCAACCGTGCCGCCGTTCACACTTGTATTGCTCGCGACCCTTCTCAGGCGGAACGGGATCGAGGCCGACTTCGTGGATGCACAGGCGGAGCAGCTTCCGGCGGAGGTAATGGCCGAGCGGATTCCGCGGTACGGCGTTCTGGCCATCTCTACGTCGACGATGAGTTTCCAGGAAGATGCCGCCTACCTGGCGCGCATGAAGGAGGTCAACCCGGGGCTGGTGACGGTCGTCTTCGGTTCGCATCCGACGTTCATGCCGGTCTTCTGTCTTGCGCACGAAGGGGTCGACCTGGTTATTCGCCATGAACCGGAGTTCATTCTCCGCGATCTCATTCAGTCGCTTGCGTCGGGCGGCGACTACCGCGCGATCAAGGGCATCGGCTGGAAGGACGATGGCGGTCCCGTCCTCAATGAACCGTATCCGTTGATCGAGAACCTCGACGACCTGCCCTTCCCGGACGTTGACCTGCTCCCAAAGGGCATCGAGTACTTCAATCCCATCGTCAGGCGGCTGCCGTACATGACGACGACCACGAGCAAAGGCTGTCCGGGCCGCTGCGTCTTCTGTACCGCGCCGACATTCGACGGGAAGCGAGTTCGTTTCCAGTCCGCGGCGTACGTTTTGGATGAGCTGAAGTACTTCGCGTCAAAGGGAGTCAGAGAGGTCTACTTTCGGGATGACACTTTCTTCGTCAGCAAGAAGCGCGACAACGCAATCATGAACGGGATTATCGAGGAGGGGTTGGATCTCAGTTGGATTGCGAATGCGCGCGTCAACATGATCGACCTCGAGACCATGCGGCTTGCGCGGCGGGCGGGCTGTCACACGATCAAGTTCGGAATCGAGTCCGGTTCGCAGGAGGTTCTGGATCGAATCGAGAAGGGCTACAAGGTTGAAGTCGCCCACGAGGTCTTTGCCTGGGCGCGTGAGTGCGGCATGCACACGCACGCTCACGTCATGGTAGGGAACCCCGGCGACACGCCTGAGACCGTGGAGCAGACCATCGAGTTTGTGCTGGCCCTGCGCCCCACGACAGCCACGTTCGGCATCTGCACGCCCTATCCCGGCACGCCCCTGTTCGACCTGGTGAAGGGCGAGCACCCGGAGATTGGCGACGGCAGCGCCGCGGACCTGTCGCGGCTTCACGTCGAAGGTTTCTTCAACGATTGCTTCTGCTCGTTGAGCGGCGACGAACTTCAGGACTACGTGAAGAAGGCCTATCGCCGCTTCTACCTGCGACCCGGCTACTGGCTCAAGTCACTGAAGTGGCAACTGAGCGGCATTGATGACGTCAAGCGGATTTCGATTGCGGCGACGAATATCCTGGGTTTCGCCTGTGGGTCGAGGAGTTGAACCGGCACCGAGAGGATTCGGCAGGAAATGGTGAACAAGCATGATTGAACTGTCAGATGTATCTGTTGTCATTCCGGCCTACAATGAAGAAGCGACCATTGCGGACGTTGTTCGCAGGCTGCTCCAGCTCTGCCCGGAGCTCGAGATTGTAGTTGTGTCCGACGGGTCAACTGACCACACGGCGTCCAAGGCGCGAGCGGCAGGCGCACGCGTTGTGGAACACCCGTACAATCTCGGGAACGGGGCAAGCGTCCGCAAGGGCGCGATGACGGCGACACGCCCCTACCTGGTTCTGATGGACGGCGACCTGCAGCATCGGCCCGAGGATGTTCCCACGCTGCTTGAGCATTTGCCGGAGTTCGACATGGCCGTCGGGTCGCGCGTGGCGGGTTGCGACACGTCGCGCGTCCGCAACATCGGCAACGCCATCCTGATCAAGATCGCGGAGAGCATCGGCAGTTTCGAGATAGGCGACCTGACGTCCGGCTTCCGGGCCGTCAAACGGGAGCATTTTCTGCGGTTCGCACATCTGTACCCCAAGCGGTACTCGTATCCTACCACCAGCACGTTGGCGTTTCTTTCCTCCGGGCTGTTCGTCAAGTTCGTCCCCATGCCGAGCATCAAGAGACGTGAGGCAGGTCAAAGCAACGTCAGTGTTCTTCGCGACGGCATGCGCTTCATTCACATCATTATTCGAACCGTGATGATGTTCAACCCGCAGCGCGTATTCCTGCCTGCCGCGGCGATTGCGTTTGTGGGAGGGTGTGCACTCACTACCTACCAGTTGCTCTCGGGGGGCGCGATCAGGAGCAGCAGCATTATTCTGCTGATTTCGAGCGTCATGTTCTTCATGAACGGTCTCGTTGTCGAGATGATCGCTCAGATGCGGCGCGATTGGCACGAGTAGCCGGTTCGGCCACCGCCAACGGTGACAATGATCGGATTGCGAACAGGGATACGGCCGTGGTTGCTGTCTGCCGCCACGTTGGCGGTCGGCGGCTTCATTCGTTTCTGGCGCCTGAAGGGGATGGGGCTCTTCAGCATCGACGCCGCGATCTACGTGACGTGGACGCAGCACTGGTGGGTCAAGGGCGTCGGTGACTGGCTGAACGGCTGGGGAAAACCCGGGTACCATTTCCTCTGCTGGTTGATGGCACGGGTTGTGGGAATCCACGATTACACCGTGCTGTATGTAAGCGCCGCATGCGACTGCGTGAACATCCTTCTGATCCTGCTGGTGGGAAGGCTGCTGGGGTTCCGGTGGTGCGCAGCGTGGCTGAGTGCCGCGGTGTACGCATTGCTTCCGTTCGCATTGCGTATGAGCTCGTCCGGACTGCCGCACACGGCATCGCTCATGTTCATGCTCCTGTCCTTCGGCTGCCTTGTTGCCGCACGACGGCATCGAGTGTTGGGGTGGTTCCTGACTGCCGGCAGCGGGGCGTTCCTGTTTGCCGCCGGAGCCGTGCATCCGACGCTGCTTGTCCTGCTGCCGATCTTCGCCGTGCTGGCCATGATCGAGGTAGAGACGTCCGGAACTGCCGGGCAGCGCATGCTGCGCCGGCTGATGCGTGGGGGCATGCTGGCGGTTTCCTGGGTGTTGGCCATGCTGGCCTTCGCACGGTTCGTTTCGTGGGCTTTTGCGGACGTGGATAACTACAACTTCCTGTCCCAGATGCTGGGTAAGTGGTTCGCACACGGCAACGCAGCGCGCCAGGGCGTTGGCGGCAGTCTCCCGGAGAAGCTGGCGGTTGCCGTGGCATCGTTCTGGCGACTGCTTTCTCCGCTTGGGGCCGTCGCTGTCGCCTGTTTCGCCGGCTATGCCGCCAGCGTTCGCGTGCGAGCGCGTCGAGACCGCGGTTCGGACGGGGGTGAAGCACTGTCGGCCGATGAATCCGGCCGCTGCCGCACTCTGGGGATCGTGGTTGGCGGGTTCATTGCGATCGGGAGCGCGGTCTTCCACGGATGGAGTCCCAGGTGTCTCTTCCCGCTCGTCCCGTTTGTGCTGTGGTTTGTTCTGGCGGGTATGGCGCCCGTCATGGAGACGCGGCGATCGGCAAGAGCCGCCGTCATTTCGACTCTGTTGGTTGTGTGCTTGCTCGGGCTGGCCACGGGACTGGAGGTGATCACCAAGCCCCCGACGCTGTACAAGCAGGTGCACACCAGGTTGCGCGGCAAGGTGGATTCCCGCAACCGACTCCTCATCGGCCCGAGTAACCTCGTCGACTATCACATGGAGTCGTTGTACCTGGACGGCCAACACATCTACAAGCTCACCGGAAACGGCCGAGTCAATCGAAGCATGTTGGACGAGCACCGGATCAGGTATGTCGAGGTGGCCAGGAAGTGGACCCGCATCCGCGGCATAGTGTGGCCCGTAGAAGAAGGCACAGCGGACGAATACCGGGCAATTGAAGAGGACCTGGCCGCGGCCGGAGCAGTCAAGTTCTATGAGAGCCGGGATGTAGCGTTGTACGAGATCCCGACCGAGGGGAACACGGTCGCCTTGTCGGACAAGCTCAAGACACCGGAAGGGTTCCCGTTCTACCATGTCGGCAACATCGGTTGGCGCGAGCCGTTCCCCAACAGGTAGACGTCTGCGCCGGTTTCGGGCGGGGTATTATCCATGCGTCTGTTCATGCTCTGGCATTACTACCCGCCGTACCTGGAAGATTTCCAGCGACGGCACCCCGAATGGTCCGGCCTGGAGTATCTCGAACAGAACCGTCGGTTGCTCGATCATCGTTTTGGCTGGCCGGGTGCTTTGAGCCGGCACTTCGCGGCGAAGGGCGACGATGTGCATTTCGTCGTCGTCAATGCGGAGCCGATGCAGAAACAATGGGCGCGGGAGCATGACCTCGCGTATGACGAAAACCGCTGGCAGGAGGAGATCGCGCTTGCGCAGATTCGCGATTTTGCGCCGGATGTGCTGTGGAGCTCGCCGTTCTTTCCTGTCGCAGGGGGATTCTTCGCCGCCGCGAGACCCCATTGCGGGCGATTGGCCGCGTGGGTAGGCGTTCGTCCGCCCGATGGCGCGCGCGTCGAGGGGTTCGACATGCTGATCACTTCTCACCGGCGCCTGGTGAAGGCAATCGAGTCGCAGTTCGAGAGGACGGTTGTGGTCAAGCCGGCCTTCGACGCAACGATTCTCGACGATTTGGGAGATGTCGGCAAGACGGCGTCGCTGACGTTCTTCGGGCACCTGACGCCTCGCCACAAGCGCCGGTTGGCGGCTCTGTCGAGGCTTATCCGGGAAGGGATGGAGGTCAGCGTCTACTGTGCGAGTTTCTTTGACCCGCCGCCGTCCCGCGCCGGCCTGTTGAAGGAGGCAGCGTGGGAGCTCGTGCGCGAACGCAATGCGGGCGCGGCGTGTCGTACGGTCCGGCGCGCGTTTCGTCCGCCCGAAGTCGAGCGTGACTTGCGTGCCGTGCTGCCTGTCTGCCATCCGGCGCTGTACGGCATGGACATGTACCGCGGGATGGCCGCATCGCGTCTCACTCTCAACGTTCACCTTGACGACGTTACCCACGAGGTCGGGAACATGCGCATGTTCGAAGCGGCCGGCGTCGGTACCTGCCAGGTGACGGAGAGGCTGCCGAATATCGAGACGCTGTTCGCTCCGGGCAGGGAGCTCCTCGATTTCGCTTCGCTGGACGAGCTGGTCGCGGTCGTGCGTAGCGCCCTCGGGGATCCGGATCGGTGCGAGGCGATCGGCGCAGCAGCGCAGCGCAAGGCGCTGGCCTCGCATACGCTGGAACGGATGTGGGAAGTGTTGTCCGAGGCCTTTGCCGCATGAGCGTCTTGCGTAGGACCGTTCTCCAGGACGGTTCAGCGGAGGTCGAGCGGGGTGGTGAGACCGTGTGCGGGTCAGAGCCGTGCTGGAGAACGGTTTGCGGTTGACCGTGGTTCTTGTGTCATGCTGATCTCCTATCGACACCGGTTCATCTTCATCCACGTGTACAAGGTGGCCGGGAGCAGCGTGTTCAATGCCTTGAGGACCTATGCCGAGGAACCGGGGCAGCCTCTGGCTGCGCGCGTGTTGAGGCCGTTCGGCATCAAGCTCAGGCGGCCGTTGGATTGGGCTTATCGTGAAAAGGACTTCGCCGACCACGTTCGAGCGCGCGACGTGCGGGAGCGCCTGACGCCGGCGGTGTACCGCCGCTTTTACTCCTTCGCATTCGTGCGCAACCCCTGGGACTGGCTCGTTTCGCTCTACCACTACATGCTGGACAGCGAGACACATCCGCAGCATGAGTTCGCCAGGAAGACGTTCGCGTCGTTCGACGAATACGTGGAGTGGAAAGTGGCGAACGACGTCAAACTCCAGAAGACGTTCGTCACGGACGAGCAGGGACGGACCATTGTCGATTGCGTGGGTCGAATCGAGAACCTTCGTGACGATTTCGGCGCCATATGCCGGCGAATCGGCATCCGGGCGGACCTTCCGCACGTCAATCGTTCCCGGCATGCGGATTACCGCGGCTACTACAGCGATCGCACCAGGAGCCTGGTGGCCGATGCCTTCGGCGAAGACATCGAGCTGTTTCGGTACGAGTTCGATGGTCCTTGCGACGACGAGCCGCTGTCGGGGCGGACGGAGGCGTACTCGTGAGCGAGCGGCTGCCATGCAGGCTTGCCGTAGTCAGCCATGCCGTTCCGCCGACCGTGGTCGGCACGGCGTTGCGGATACACCGGCTTTTCCAGGGGATCGATCCTCGTGACTACACGTTGTTCACCTGCCGGGACGTGGCCGTGGCCCATCCGAAGCATGAGCTGCAACGGCTTCCCTGCGAGTACGTGCGCATCAACCGGGGCTGGCGGCAATTGCCGCCGCGCGGCGGGCGCCTCGGCCGGGCCGTGGAGTGGTGCAACCTCCCGTTGCGCTTCCTTCAGCGGGAGCGTCACCTGCGGCAGCTCTTCAAGCGCAACGCGCATGGCGCGGTACTCGCGTTCAGCGGCGATGACGTCGACCTGCCTGCCGCCTGTCTCGCCGCGAAACGTGCCGGTCTGCCGTTCCTGGCGGCGGTCGACGACGATTACATCTACCAGTGGCCCCGTCAACTTCAACGGAGTTTTGCGCGGCGCGTGGAGCCGTGGATGATGCGGCACACCGCCCGCGTCCTGGCGATCGGCGACTACTGCGGCGATGCATACCGGCAACGCTATGGCATCGATCCCGTTGTCTTGTACAATCCCACGGCGCAGCCCGTGCCGGATTCCCCGCCGGAGCCGCGGGAATGCGGGCGTAACGGAAGCGTGCGGATTGCCTGCACCGGGTCGGTCAACTTCTTCAACATACCCGCCTTCAACGTGCTCGCGGAGGCCGGCGAGTTGCTGCGGGGGGAGCTGGATGTGAGTGTGGACGTCTATACGCCGCAACCTCGCGAGGACTGCCTCAACCGCGGACTGAGCGGGCGCGTGAACGTGCAGACCGCGATCTGCGGCGCGGATGCGCGCGAGGTACAGCGCAACGCGGACGTGTTGTTCCTGCCGATGAGCCTCGCGGAGAGTGACGATCGTATAGCGCGGACGTCGTGCCCGTTCAAATTGACTGACTACCTGATCAGCGGGCGCCCTATCCTGGCCTATGCTCCGCCGGGGGCGTTCGTGACCTGGTTGCTGCGTAAGCACGAGTGTGGCGTCGTTACGGACTGCGCTGACCCGCAGGTCATGGCGGCAAATCTGCGTTTGCTGTGCGGTCCCGAGGGACGCGGGGCGCACCTTGTTCGTGGCGCGTTTCGCGTGGCGCGTGAGCGTTTCGACTGTCGCAGGGTAAGGGAGGTGTTCTTCAACGTTCTCGGTGAAGTGGCGTGAGTGGGCGCTTGCAGACGGCGATACGCTGGCGGCTCGAGTCGGCCCGCCAGACGCTGCAGGGGCGTCGCAAAGCGTGGGCTGAACGGCCGCGCGGTCCGGCCGAGGCCTATGCGCAATGGAACCGGGACTGCCGCTGGCGGCGCAACTGCTTCCGTTATGACGAACACGTGGGCTGGCGCTACCTGTCGAACCACTATGCCCGCGTGGAACACGATGGCGACTACTACGTTCTGAAGACGAATTCGGATGGCTTGCGCTGCGACCACGACTACCCGAAGAGGGCTGCGGCCGGACGCAGGCGAATCGCCCTGCTCGGGGACTCCTTCACAGCCGGTGACGGCGTCAGCAACGGTGACCGGTTCGGTGACTTGCTGGAAGCCCGTTTTTCTGACCTGGATGTCATCAATTTCGGTCTGCCGAACACCGGGACCGACCAGCAACTACTCATGTATCGTCACGTCGTGAAGGACTACGCGTGCGACGCCATCGTCTGCGCCGTCTGTGTAGAGAACGTTTTCCGCAACCTGCAGACCTGTCGCCCTTCGCTGGAGTGGTCGACCGGGAAGGTCAGGCACCGGGCCAAGCCCTACTTCAGGTTGGAGGAGGGGACACTGGCGCTCCACCACTCTCCCGTTCCTCGCGCCGTACGGGCCGACGAGGAGCTTGGGAGTTGGATCGCCGAAAGCAGCGTTCCCCTGACGGTGGAAGCGTTCGCAGACGCTTACGTCTCCACGTCCGACGGATGGAAACTGATGGCCGCGATTCTGCGGGAGCTCTGCCGCGAGGCGGAGGGTACACCCGTGCTGGTAGTTCCGTTGCCGGTGAGGGGGTTCATTGCGCGGGACTCGGAGCCTTGCTACACGCAGCTCTTCCGCGAGCTGCCCCGCGGTTCCGAAAACGTATTCGTTCACGATCCTATCGGTGCGTTCCATGCGCTGGATCCGCGGGAGCGGTTGCCATGCACGTTTCCCCGTGACACGCACTACACGCAACTGGGGCACGAGCTCGTCGCTGACGAGCTGGCCGCGGCCCTGCAGCGCTACATGCCGGATTTGGCGAATGGGCCGGATTTGCAGTCCGGCCGAGAGACAGGAGAACATGTTGTCGAGAATTAGCAGGCCAAGGTCAGGGCATTCTCTTGCCATGCTCTCTACTCTCTCGGCCGGATTGCAAATCCGGCCCACGTTGCATGGCCCGTTTTCGCCCTCTTGGATTGTGGCCTGCGCCCATCTTGAACCATGACACGCACTCTGGGCATTTCCTGTTTTTATCATGACGCTGCCGCCGCCCTGGTCTGTGACGGGGACATTGTCGCCGCGGCCCAGGAAGAGCGCTTCAGTCGGATCAAGGGCGACTCGTCCTTTCCGGTCAGTGCGATCAATTTCTGCCTTGAACAAGCGCGGTGCGACGTAGCCGATCTCGATGCCGTGGTTTTCTATGACAAACCGCGCCTGACGGGGGATCGGCTGCTGACAACCTACCTTGCCACCGCGCCGCGTGGACTCGAATCCTGGCTGGCGGCCATGCCGGAGTGGATTTCAAAGAAGGCGCATGTTGGCGAAATCGTGCGTTCTGTCCTGGGCTACAAGGGGCAGGTACTTACCGTGCCGCACCACCTGTCGCACGCGGCCAGCGCTTTTTACCCCTCGCCGTTCGACAAGGCTGCGATCCTGACCCTTGACGGTGTCGGCGAGTGGGCGACGGCGTCGGTCGGCGTGGGAGAAGGGGACCGTGTGACGCTATTGCGCGAGATGCGCTTCCCCGACTCGCTGGGCCTGCTCTACTCCGCGATGACGTATTTCTGCGGTTTCAAGGTCAACTCGGGCGAGTACAAGCTGATGGGGCTGGCGCCGTATGGGCGGCCCACGTATGTCGACACGCTCAAAGAGAGGGTCGTCGAGGTATTGGATGACGGCACGGTCAAGCTCGACATGGAGTACTTCGGTTTCCTGTCCGGGCTGGAGATGGTTTCCGACCGCTTTGCGGAGTTGTTCGGCGGGCCGCGGCGCAAGCCGGAGTCGCGCATCACGCGACGCGAAATGGACCTGGCCGCCTCCTTGCAGGCCGTGACCGAGGAGTCGATTCTGGCGATGGCGAAGTGGACGCGCCGTGAAACCGGCTGCGACAACCTGTGCCTGGCCGGGGGGGTTGCCCTGAACTGTGTCGCGAACGGCAAACTGCTCAGGAGCGGCGTTTTCGACAGCCTCTGGATACAGCCCGCGGCCGGTGATGCGGGGGGCGCCCTCGGGGCGGCCTGCGTCGCGCAGCACGGCTATTTTGACGTCCCGCGACTGCCGTTGAAAGGGCGCGACCGACAGAAGGGGAGCTTGTTGGGACCGGGTTTTTCGTCCGACGAAATCGGGGCCTACCTGGACGCCAACGGTATCCCGTACCGCGCACTGAAGGACGCCGAATGGTCCGACACGATAGCGGATGCGCTGGTGGACGGCGCCGTCGTCGGTTTCTTCAACGGCCGCATGGAGTTCGGTCCCAGGGCGTTGGGTGCGCGATCGATCCTGGGCGATTCGCGGCGTAGCGACACCCAGCGTACGATGAACCTCAAGATCAAGTTCCGCGAGTCGTTCCGGCCGTTTGCGCCGTCGGTGTTGGCCGAGCGGTCGGCGGACTACTTCGAACTGGATACGGAGAGTCCCTACATGTTGCTCGTGGCGCCGGTTCGCGAAGACTGTCGCCTGCCGATGCCGCCCGACGAATCGGACAGCGACGACCTGATCGAGAAAGTAAACATCAAGCGCAGTGACATTCCCTCCGTTACGCACGTCGACTACTCGGCGCGCGTGCAGTCGGTGCACCGCGACACGAACCCGGCCTACTACGACGCGATCCTGGCCTTCGAGAAACGAACCGGCTGCGGTGTGATCGTCAATACCTCGTTCAACGTGCGCGGCGAGCCGATCGTGTGTACGCCGGAGGACGCCTACCGCTGTTTCATGCGCACGAACATGGACTACCTCTTTCTCGGCGGGATGTGGCTGGAGAAGACGGACCAGCCGGCGTGGGACGAAGACGGCGACTGGCGCGAGGAGTTCGAGCTGGACTGAGCATGAAAGAGACGTTTCTACGCTGGGCACTGATTGCGATGTACTACCTGGTCGTAACGCCCGCCGGTCTGCTGCGGCAGTTGCGCGGCGGGGTGGGGTCGCGCGCGTGGGTGCGCGGATGCCGCGGCCGCGGGGGGTGGCGAGAGGTCAACATCGACTCGCATGACAAGTCCATCTACCTGGGGGACGCATAGGCATGAATGAAGTTTCGATCCGCGGTGGCAGTCCGTGGAGATCGCAGTCGTCTCCTCTCCCGGGGGGATGCATGGTGCGTCTTTTGTGGCGCCTGCTGCTTGCCCTGCGGCCGCTCGGGACTGTTCGCGAGAGCCGCAGGCTGAGGTCCGAGATGTACGTGATGTTCTGATCGAAATGAAGATCCTGTTTGTTACAAGACCGAAAGCCGTGCATGGCGCACGGTGGATATCGCAGCTGCGAGATTCGGGCTGGGATGTGCATCTCTTTCCGGCCACCGCGGACGAATGGCATCCCCTTTACCGGGCCGTCGGCAAGGCGCATGTATCCCGGTTCGACGCATGGGAGCGGGCGGTTCTGCTGCGAGTCGACTGGCCGGACCACAAGCGCGGTGTCACGCGAGCGATGAGACTCCTCGAGGCTTGCCGTCCGCGTCGCGCGAACAGAGCTTTGCGGCTGGCACGCGTGATTGAGCGCATACGTCCGGACATCGTGCACTCGTTGGAGTTTCAGCATGCGGGCTACCTCACGCTGGCTGCCCGCAAGCTCGTACGTGGGGACTTCCCGGTATGGATTGCCCAGAACTGGGGCAACGATCTCTATATGTACCGCCACCTGCCCGGTCACGCCGAGCGCGTCAGGGAGGTGTTGAGTGCGATCGACTATCACGACTGCGAGTGCGTGCGGGATGTGGCCATCGGGCATGAGCTCGGGTTTGGCGGGCCGGACCTGCCGATCATTCCGAACTGCGGCGGGTTCGACTTGGAGTGGGCGGAGAGGGAACGTTCTCGGACCGGCACTTCCGAACGGGACGTCATTCTGATCAAGGGATACCAGGACGACCGCGGGCGGATGTCGATAGCTCTGCGCGCTCTCGAGCGTATGGACCGTGGCATCCTGGATCGTTTCCGCGTGGTGGTCTACTCTGCTACGTCGAACGCCGGTCACGCCGCCGTTCACCTGTTCACGGGGCGTACGGGCGTGCCGGTCGAGATCCTGCCGCGTATCGGTCATGACGAGATGCTGCGCTGGCACGGGCGGGCCCGCGTATCGGTAGGACTGAGTCTCAGCGACTCGATCAGCATCTCTCTGCTGGAGGCCATGGTAATGGGGTCGTTCCCGATTCAGTCCGACACAAGCGTTGCCGACGAGTGGCTGAAGGATGGTGTCGGCGGACACATAGTGCCGGCCGAGGATTCGGACGCGATAGCGGAGAAGCTTCAACAGGCGCTGACTGACAACCGTTTGGTCGACGAAGCCGCCCGTGCTAACTGGCGGACCGTGGCAGAGCGTCTGGATGCCGCGAAGATCCGCGAACAGGTGCTGGACATGTACGCGACGGTCTATCGCGATACGCGCACGGCCGGAACTCCGCCCCCATCCGAAGAGGGGTAGCTTCCAGAGTGCCCG
The DNA here is from genome assembly GCA_964555035.1 of uncultured Victivallales bacterium. Lineage (GTDB taxonomy): Bacteria > Verrucomicrobiota > Kiritimatiellia > UBA8416 > CAYOBW01 > CAZKRK01. The sequence continues at coordinate 25,150 of CAZKRK010000067.1, forward strand.
CGAATTCAACCTGGAGACGGCGGTCCTCCGCCGTTACGAGCAAGAGTTGAGCAACAAAAAGAGACTGATCCTGGTCATGGGTATTCAGCGCGGCGGCACGACGGTGCTGTTCAAGTCCCTTGCGGCCGACTACGACTGCGCCGGCTACCATGAGCATCTCGACAGCGAAGTCTTTCTGAACTGGAACCTGCGTCCCGAAAAGGAGATTCGCGACGTACTTCGTGCCACGGAGCGCCCGGCAATCCTGAAACCCATCAACGAAACGACGTTCCGTTCCGTCGAGGACGTTCTGCGCGAGTATGGCGACTACGACGTGCGGATCGTCTGGCCCTACCGCGACCCGTGCGACGTATTCTACTCGACGGTCGACTTTTTTCAGCATGACCGCCGAGCCAACGATCCTTTCTACGAGGGACTGGTGGGGCTTTCGAGTCCCGAAGCGGCCGTTGACGGTTTTGTCGAGCAGTGGAACCGGCGTCACCGCAGCGCCCTCGATGCGCAGGCCGTTTACTCCGATCGCGTTTTCATCGTCAGCTACGAGGACATCCTGCGCGACGTGTCCGTCTTCGACGGCCTCTGCCGCGCCGTGGGCGTCAAGGGTGTCTATATCTTCCGCATGAACACGCGGCGAAGCAGAATGCTCACTTCCGAGGTGCGTGCGCGGATCCATCGCGGGACGGCGGAGACTCAGAAGGCGCTGGCCGCGGCGCGCTCTTTTCGTCCCGGTCGTGCGCTGACGCCCAGACTGCATGCATGGATCCTGACTCGCCGCGCGGCGGGTCAGGCGTGGGGATAGATGACTATGCCGCCGACCTTTTCCATTTTGATGCCGGTCTACAACCACGAGGACTACGTCCGCGAAGCGCTGGACAGCGTTCTGGCCCAGACCGATCCGGACTGGGAGGCGATCGTGATCGACGACGGATCGACCGACGGGACGGGCGCGGTTGTTGACGACTACGCGACGCGCGACGCGCGCATTCGCGTTTTTCACCAGGAAAACGGCGGCCAGGGACGGGCGTTGAACGCCGCCCTGCGCCGCGCCACCGGGGAGTGGATCTGCTGGTTGAGCTCGGACGACCTTTTCAAGCCCGACAAGCTGGCCACGCACCGGCGCTACTTCGAAGAGGACCCCGATTGCCGTTTCTTCTTCACCGCGTTCGACGTGCTGCAGGAGGATACGGGTACGGTAGAAGACGGCCCGGCCGAGTTCAACGCTCCGCCCGAGTCCCGGTGGCGTCTTCTCCGCTTGTTGTCGCACAACTATATCAACGGCATCACGATCTGCGTGCATCGCGCCGTGTTTGAAGCCGTCGGCGAATTCGAGCCGCGTTACAGGTATGCCCAGGACTACGACCTGTACATGCGCATCATGCGCTCGAACAGGGCGCGGTTTCTCGAGGAGCGGACCTGCGTCAAG